>NZ_JBXAFB010000003.1:33847-483992 GCF_058792595.1 Cytobacillus sp. MT66 | reverse complement strand
TTCCGACGCATGAAGCTTCATTGAATAAGCTTGCAGAGGAAGGAACAGGATCCGCAAACTTGAAGTGTAAGCAAAAAAATTTAATACTACTATCTTGTCCCAGTAGCTCAGCAGGATAGAGCGACAGCCTCCTAAGCTGTAGGTCGTGAGTTCGAATCTCGCCTGGGACGCTAACGCTATAAAAACGCTATGTATCGCGATTTGTGACCGTTCAATCATTCGGTGACAATGTCGGTGACATAGCGTTTTTTCGTTGTATGTAGGACGCCGATTTGGTGAACGTAGGACAATTATGGTGACATTTCGGAGGTTATAGGACATCATGAAACGTAAGTATATCGCGGAACGAGGGGCGAAAATGCCCGCACAAGTCCGACAGCCTAAAGTTGACCGACATACAACGATCGACGAGGCGCTAAGTATTTTCGCAAGGGCAAAAGAGGCGGAAGGTGTACGAGCCGGCACGGTTAAAAACTATTATGACGTGGTTCGTTACTTGCGCGACTGGCTGGGCGAGGAAACGCAGTATATTAACGATATAACTGCCGACACTATTCGCGGCTATATCAATTATTTGCGTAAGGATAGGACGCTATATGAAGGCGACGAGCAACGGCAGCGTAACGATAAAAAATTATCGGTGAATACGATTAATATTCGCATTCGAACACTGCGCACTATGTTTCGCTTTCTCTATGCCGAGGGGCTTATCGAAGTTAATCCGATGGAAAATATAACGCAGGTACGCGACGATGAACGCGAAGAAGTCCCGGGCCTAACTGACGAGGAAATTGATAAAATACTAGGCGCATACGACGACAGGCATTTCGCACAGTGGCGTGATAAAACGCTGGTATTACTCTTATTAGATACCGGCATGCGCATAAATGAAGCGTTAACACTTACGGATGAACAAATAGACTTTCGCCAGTTGACGGTTTACGTTCCGTCACAAATTGCGAAAAATAGAAAGCATAGAGAAATACCGATTAGCCGTGAAGTAGCGAAAAGGCTGCGGCAGTTACTTGATGAAACGCAGCAATACTTCGGGGAAGGTAGCCAGTTATTTATGAATGCATACGGTGATGACTTTACCGCCGATGCTTTTCGTCGCAGGCTAAACCGAATCAAGCGTAAGTTAAATATACCTCGCTTGCACCCGCATATGTTCCGGCATACTTTCGCAAGGAATTACATTCTTAATGGCGGCGATCTATTTACGCTGCAACGTATTCTTGACCACGCGGAAATCACTACAACGCGGAAATATGTGCAGATGGATAGCGAACATATTCGCAAGCAGCATAATAAGTTTTCGCCATTGCGTGGGATTGTTAAACGAAATGGCATACGATTATGACGTCACCTTAACGGTGGCGTTTTTTACGTGGTGTCGAACGGTCAATTTTGCGGACATATAATAGAAGAAACACGAAACATACGTTCGACTATATTCGACTGCTAGCGAAATTAGCTACGGTTAGAAATCGCATTTACAAGGGCTGCACGCCAGGAATGCGAGGCCTTCCGGAAATTTTTAAAACGTGCATAAAGACCGCCTATTTTATTCAAGTCGTTACGGAAACTATATGCAAAGATCGCTGGGAAATAGCGGAAGGGAAGGCGCCCCAAACCGCACGGCATAGCGAATGTATAAAATGCTGCATAATCGATAAAAACGCGCAGTCAACAAACGTTGGTATGACGCGGTTTATACACCGTATGTATTACCGATAAGTCGCATTATGTTAACAAGAATTGAATATACAATTCATCGTTATGCAAACGGGTATTAACGGTAATGAATCTTTATTCGCTAAGGGGGGTACCTCGGGGGACTACCCCTTTTTGGGGCGGAATTAAGCGTTTCTTCAATCCGCGCTATAAAATTAAATTCCGGATTTTTTTACGCCTGTCTAACCTCGCGATCTATTCGCTGAATTACCTTCGCTAGTTCCCTGTTAATTTGCCTGCCAGTAAACCGCATTACCCGCCACCCATTTCGCCTTAAAAAAGCGTCTTTTCGCCTGTCATGCGCCTTTTGAGCCGGTGAGCTATGATAAGCCTTACCGTCGCACTCTATCGCTAATTTAAGCGAGGGAATCGCTAAGTCAATCGAATAACGCCCGCAGGGCACTTGCGTCCGAACGACGTAACCATGCGAAACTAATGCATCATATAATCGCCGTTCAATCGGACTTTCGCATTTAAAGCGCTGAACGGTTGCGAAGTCAAAGGCGGGTTCTTCTTGCTTGCGAAATAAGAACGCTAACAGGCCCGCCAATAGCAAGCCGAAAAATACGATATACTCGATCATAAAGGAAATAACCTCCGTTTTGTCGAATTAATATGCGAGGTGACACCGATGCCAGTTGCGAATAGATTAAAGGAATTACGCCACGACAAGCGTATGAACCAAACGGAATTTGCCGAGTTCTTAGGGCTTAGCGTTCATTCATATAACCGCTATGAGAACGGAACACGGCAGCCAACGCTTGAAGTTGCGCTACAAATTAGCGAGAAGTTAGGTCGATCAGTTAACGAGATATTTTACCGCATTAATAAGGCGCCAGAGTGAGGCGTCTACTTCTCGGCTTGTCCTTTGCCAATTAGGTAAAAAATTATCCGAACAGGCAATATTTAATCATTCGCGGCATAGGTTATAACTAAGTAGCTACTTCAATAGGTTTACCGCAGTTTTAACGCCTTAAACGTTAAAAGAAAGCGAAAAACAAAACTTGTTAAGAAGGAACGAGCGAAGCAGAGCGGAGCGAGTGACTTCGACGGGAGGAATGCGAAATGTTATTTACACCGACGATACTATTAGCTGGCGCGGCAACAATCGCCTTGGCTGCGTTAGACAAGACGCTAGATGGGTACGGATTCCATGCGCTAGGTGCCGTCATAAAGATACTGTTACCAATCGCAGCGTTTGCGGCAGGCGTCTACTTTATCGAGACTAACGCCTTAATCGGGTGGCTAAAATGAACTGGCGCAAGTCATGGGCGAAATTAAAGGTCCGCAAGAAATTAGTTGATGTGTTCCGATCAGCGGAGCTTTACCGCGGTGATAAAGAACGGCCAATCTATCCGAAAATACACTCCGTTATTCTTTCCCATAATTCCACTACGATAACCTTCACGCTACCCAATGGACTTGACCCGAAACTAGTCGCCAAAAATTCCTATGTATTTCAGCAATACTTCGGCAAACAAATCGAGCTGAAAGGCGAAATAAAACGGTTCACCTTGAAAGTATTTAGCGCCCCCATGCCGAAAACATTGCCTTATAATTTCGATGACATTTCGCCAGTTGTAGCGCCTTATAAGCTCGGCATAATTTGCGGTAAAGATCGCAACGGGCAGTATGTTGCGTTCGACTTACTGAAACAACCTCACATATTAATTGCCGGCGAAACTGGCAGCGGTAAATCGACGCAGCTCCGTTCCATTCTTACAACGCTAATTAAAACAAAACGACCTTCCGAGCTTGAACTCTATTTAGGCGATTGTAAAAAGTCGGAGTTTCATATTTTTCGCAAGGTTGAGCATGTCCAATGCGTTTTAAGCAGCGCGGCAGATATTCGTAAAATGTTGACGCATATAAAAAAGGAATTAGACGAACGAAGCGACCTGACAGAGGTATTCGAGGTTAGTCATGTTGACGAACTGCCAGCGGAACACAGGCGCCCTTATATTGTTGTCGCAATTGACGAGTTCATAATGTTGCGGAAAGACGAGTTTATTATGGAGGTATTAACGGAGCTGGTTGCGATTGGCCGAACCCTTGGAGTTTTCGCTATTCTTTCGATGCAACGGCCTAACGCGAAAGTATTAGACACAACAATACGCGCTAACTTGACCGTAAGTATGGGATTTAAGTTGCGGGATAAATTAGAGGCTCGTATCGTCAATACTCCAAACGCGGAAGCCGTCGAGAAAAGCGGAGTTTTTATCATGAACAGCGATAAAATTTACGAGTTGCAAGCGCCTTTTCTCGAACTTGACGAAGCTAGGCGACTGCTTAACCCGTTCATGGTTGCGAAACATGCTCCGAAACCTTCGGAACCACCCGAGCCGGCCCCGCAATTAACAGAAAAGGACGTGTTTCATGATGCTAACTAAGCGCGACAAGGCGATTATTCGCGATTTAAATAGATTCCGAGTGATGGACCGTGATTCTATTGCTAATTTATATTTCGCAGGCTTGAAAAATCCGGTTAATGCTGCCAATGCGGTACTGCTCCGTTTACTTCGTGAGGGCAGAATCCAGCGATCAACGAGCTACCAGCCGTATTGTTATTTCGGCCCCGACGTTAATATGAAGCAAAATAGTGCTAAGATAGGCCATTTTCTCGCAATATTAGACGTCTATAAAGAGATTCGAAAGCGCGGCCACGTGGAAACGTTTCAAGTTGAGCCAAAATTCGGCGGAAAGGGAACGGTCGAGCCGGACATTTTCACGGTATTTCGAAACACTCCGTTTTTTATAGAGGTTCAACGCTCAATTTATAGCGAGAAACAAATGAATGCGAAGCTTGAACGCTATGTATCGCTGTATGATTCCGAAGTCATTCCGAAACCATTTCCGCACGTTCTGATACTTTCGGAACAGCGTTACGGACTATTCGAAACCCCTTTCCGAGTGTTCCAGGCGCAGTCATTTGCGGAGTTTATGCTGTCGCTAAAGCCGACGCCGGCGTCGATGCCTCCGATTCGTTCGGAAGGTGGAGGAATAAAAATCGTAGTGCATTAAAAAAGGCTCCGGCTTATTGCTCGGAGTCTCCTTCTTTTTCCTTCAAATATTCGACTTGTTGAGGTCGTGTACTCATGTTCCATACTTCGCTTTCGAGTTGCAACGTCATTAATTCGCTAATGTTCTCGATTTTTAGAGCTGTCGCAATCCTTCCAATATGATCGAGGTTCAACCGGTCAACAAATCCCCTACAAATTTGCGAAATGGCTGCCGGTCTAATTCCGGTCATTTCCGCAAGTTCCTTTTGCGTCATGCCCCTTTCCTTCAATACCGCATCAAGGCGTAATTCTACAACTAGCCGTTCCATAAAAACCACCTCTCCTTAAATACATTATACACGATTTTACGTAAATGCGAAATTTATTTAATTTATATGTTGACGTAATTACGGATATGCGTTATTATGTGATTAAGTTAATCGACAGGAGGCGTTCAAATGGGTTACTTATTTTTCTACGCTTATTTCATTCTCGCGGGCATCATCGCAACTATGATCGTTAAGGTGGTGGTGAAATGAAAAACGTAGCACGTATCGCTTGGTACACACGCAAAGTCGCGGAACTTGGGGCGGTTCATCCATCCAAACGCACGGCAAGGCATACGAACCGCAGCCAGCGCTTGAAAGCTTACAAATTGGCGCTAAACAAGCGATTAAGGGAGGCGCAGCAGTGAAACGTATTTTCTACGTAATAGACGCAGTTAAAATTCCAGCAATATTAGTCGACGAGCATACGTTCATTAAAAAAGACGATCAATTTTTCGATATTCGCCGGTCAAAAGAGCCAATCAGGGGCGAAGTGGTCAGCGGTCAAAATAACATTCGCGGCATTGAATTACAGCTCAACAAGGCGGGGCAGGCGCTCGCACTCGAAGAACTGGCGGCAATGTCGGTCGCTGAATTTGCGAAATATTTACACATTGAAGGGGGCTATTAAAATGGAAGCATATTTATTCGAAGATGTGATCGTTTTAGGTGTAGCGGAAATACAGGAAATGATTGACGGCTTAATTGCGGACTGGCACCGGTTAGGCCAAGGCAAGGGTCCGCTCGTGATTCCGCAAGTGATTCGCGGAGTGTTCAAGGGATATGTCGATAAAGACGGCTGGCCGACGGGTTTCTTCTATTCGGAAGATGGGCGCGTGATTATAGCGAGAAATGAATGTGTACGGGAGTTAGCGGCGGTTTAACAAGACATGGCTATCGGGTTGGCGACCGGTAGCATATGGGCGGAAGTTTTGGCGGACTTTCGTCCGGAAATTTTTTTAAAAAGTTTTTTTGCGAAGTTGAACCAATTCCGGCCAAGTCGAGCGAATATCCTAAGTGAAGGCGAAAAAGTTTGCTGGAAGGTGTGCGAAACAGTGATCGGCGGTGATAAACACAGTGAAGGATAAAAAATTTCCGTCAAAAGTGTGCGAAATCAAAAGTCGTGCGTCAATTTAAGTAGAGGGAATTCCGCAGGCGACTGCGATCACATAAAAACTATTAAATTTAAGGGAGAGATTGGAATGGGAAATTTAAGAAGCGAGTTAACAAATACCGTTGGTAATGCAGAAAAGGTTCTTGAAAATCAAATATCATTATTTTTGGATGCGCAGGAGTTGCATGCTGGGAACGATTGGCTTTTATTTCTGTATGCACAATCAGTTGAAATGGCAACTTACTTTTATTACATGGCAAAAGCGTCTAGGGGATTGGGTGTTTACACAATAGAAGGTGATTTAGATTTTGCTAAAACGGATGTTTATGATGCTTTACAAGCAATAGAACATATCCATGCAAAATCGCCAAACGAGAGATCAAAGGTATCGAGGGATCTTTTAATGGATGCTTTAACTGCTTTAGAAGAGTATGACACTGAACAGAGTAGAGAATTAGCCGTCACGTTTGGACAAATATCAGATACGACAAGAATTTCATTCCTAGAACATATTGAAGCTATAAATCAAGAATTAGGAAAAGTAGGCACAATGGTTCATTAATTATCAGCCCGCCACTCGCGGGCTTTTTTTCGAAAATTTTAACGGAGGGGAATCGGAATGAGCGAGCGAAAAATATTCGATAAAACCACGCCAACCAAAGGCGACAAGTTTTTCATACCGCTGCCAAGCGACGCAAGGCACTACGTCCATCATCCGCGAATGAGTGCGGACAAGTTGTTTTTATACTCGCTAATCATCGACTATTACAATCCGCAGGAGGGTTGCGCGTTTCCGACAATTGAAACGCTGTCGATCAAATACGGCAAGGTGCCGGACACGACAAGCGGGCATCTTGACGACTTGAAGGCAGTCGGGCTTATCGACTTTCCCGAAAAGGGCTACTATGTTCCATTGGTTCCGTTGGATGAACAGGAATTTTTTAAAGAGTTTCCTGAGGCCTTGCGAAAGTATAGGGAAGCAATAAAACGGAGCGATAAGCGGAGAGAAGGGGCGGCCGAGCGAATGAAGAAATGGAGACGGGAAAGAGGTTACACGGATTTTTAGGTGTATGTTCACCTAATTAACACGGGTAACAAACGGCTCAATTAGGTGTTAACTAGATATAACAACGAGACCTAATAACGAGACTTAAAAAGATTGCGTCAAAACGCACTAACGTGCTTATTTGCCGCTGCGCTTATGTCTTTTCGCAAATAAGTTCTTTAAGACAAGAACAAAGAAATAAGCGTTCACCTAATTTTACGTGTAACAGAATAGGAGGGGAAATAGTTGTGCATAAAAGTTATCTATCGCGAACCTGGCTTTCCAGCAATAGAATTTGCCCGTTCATTTGTCGAGGGTCTATCGTGGGATGAAGCAAGCAAGGTTATAAAAGGATTGCTAAATGGCGAGGTTCACGACCAAGCCGATAAGCGCATCAAACGATGTAATTATTGCGGGTATTGGTGGCGTGATGACAGTCTGCGGAATACTAAGCGTACCTGTTGCGACGAATGCAAACGAGGAATTAAAACGATGCAAAGAAGGCAACAGCGTGCCGATAAAGCATTACTTAACCCGAGGCCGAAAAAGGAAACAAAAAGAGAAATATTTTACGTATGGTGGCTTGAGTACCCGTTTTGGATTAACGAATATGAAATGTTAAAACATTCGTGGAAGCACGAGGCACCGTATTCGCCAGCTAAGATAAGTCAAATATCAGCAGCGAAACAGCGAGATGAAATAATCGGAGGAAAACGAAAGCCTAAACGAGTTGTACCTTATAACGGTGACGAAGCAGATCAGCCGAAAGTATTCGTCAAGTATCCAAAAAACGAGGATTCTAAGCCGAGTGAGGTTATTGTTTCGCATATGAGTTCCGAGGAAATAGCAAACTACTTTTCTGGCAAGTATTCGGCCAGGCATTTACAGTTGGAACGATTTAGGGCGACTACATGGCGTAAGTTTTAAGTGGCGACAGTAAAGTATAAGGGGAAATGGGCGATAAGCCTGTTATTTTTTAGGACTTAAACGGAATAAAAAGGAGGTTTATACGGTGGATGCAATTAAAGCGAAGGCTATCCGAAGTTACTTAGGCGAGTCAATGGAGAAATTTGCGAAGCGTGTCGGTGTTGCAGCGTCAACAATTTGCGCGATTGAAAACAAACAGCGTGATATTTCTGATATGATTCGCGGAAAGTTACTGCGAATTGAGGTCGGACTGCCTGATGACTTTTATATTTTTTATGAACGTTTCAAACAGAGCGCGTAAGTATCCAATAATATCTTACTTGGGAAATGAGTGAGTTGTCAAGGGGTGAGCGAGTGAGTGAACAGAGAGTCGAATTACTTATCGCCTATTTGCAAGCGTTATGCAACACAAGCAAGGAAGGCGTCAAGGTATACGATGAAATCCGTAGAACAATATCGGAAATCGAGAGATTATTAAACGAGGGAGCGAGCGAGAATGACAACTGAACAATTATTTACATGTAGGTTTTGTAAGCAAGAAAAGACTATCGAAGAAATGCAACGTGACGCAACTAAAAAGTACGGAGTACAGCATCGCTGTAAAGAATGTCGACGAAAGCAACGCGCGGAAAACGGAGAATATAGTCGGGAGCGATTAAGGAAATATTCTTACCGGAAAGGCGATGATCTTATTTTTATTTCTGTCAAGGAATTGGAATCATTACTACGAAAGCGCACTTGTTCTTATTGTGGCTGTACCTTAACAGACAGTTCCAATGAGCCAACAGCGGCAACAGTCGACCATATTTATACACTTAGTCAAGAATATGGTGGCGCGAATATAGTTGAAAACATCGTGCCGGCATGTCGCAGTTGTAACAGTTCAAAAAATAACGACCATGTATACGATTTTTATTACCGTTCTGAAAAATTTTCCGATAAATTATGGACGCAATTTGTTCGGGAGTATGGCGAGCGATTACTTAAACGAAAGTTAACCGACATTGATGTAGAGCAGCTGAAACGTAATTTTGCCGATGAAGCCGAAGATTTGCGCAGGAATGCGGAACTAAAGGCGGTCGGTAACGGTTGACAAATTCGCTATGGAAATATGAAACTGGCTGGCTTTGCGGATATACCGAAGATCGTGACCTTATTCGCAGAATCAAACGTTATAAAAGGGATTGGCTGATTATGGCGGACTACTTTCGCAATGATCGGCTTATTGGCGTTCAATTTAAAATTCCAATCGAGCAAAGGCGCTCGGCTGAACGAATGTTTTGCGTTGTAGAAATTCAAGAAAATAAAGCGATTTAAGCGTGCTTAATATACTACCCTAACAAATACCTTCGGAAGATTTTTCGAGGGCTATTTCGCGTTAAAAAGTTTAAAAATCTGTCAAATACACACATTTTTCGGAGGCGAAACCAATGTCACGTACACCAGCTTTTCAATACGAAATAATTCGCGATATGGATATGCGTAGACCGCAGATTGCGCGAGTCTACTTTGATGACGGAAAGACAAAGGATTTTTATTTCGGCCATCACGTTAGTCAAAAAAGAATTATTGAAACGCTACCAAAAATGGTTATGGATTCGCAAAGAAAAAGGAAGGCGGTTTAAATGGCGTTTAATATTATTGCGGCAACTGCCTATATCACCACAAACGTAATTGACGTCGAGGATTGGGTCGATGCAGACGACAACAAAAAAGAACGGCTATTAAACGTAGCCGACAAAACGTTAAGAAAGCGATATAGCACTTACACAATTCCAGATAACGCGGTTTATGACTTCGCGGCTGTGCTTGCGGTTACTTTTAACGATACGAATAAATTACAGCAACAGGGCGTTGCACAATTCGCAATTAAAGGAATAGCGTTCACTTTTAAAGATACGCCTATCAAAGAGCTCGAGGCGTTCATTCCACAATCAACTCTCGACATAATCAGCCAAGCAAATGGTATCAAACTTTCAAAAACTCGTGTTGGCAGGTGTTTACGTTAATGGAGTTTCAAACAAATGAAACAACCTACGTATTTATCGAAATAGTTAGCTATGACGAGTCGGGCTACGGTGTCGGGGTGGAATTGTCTCGCAGGGTTGACGGACGATACGAGGTGTTTACAATCATGAGTCTGTTTTATCCGGCCGGTGAATTTCCTTCAAAGCGCCAGTTACTTTTCCACTTGTTTAGCAGGACATTTAGGTATGTGCCAGACGAGGACAAGCTAATCGTATTTTGTTCGTCATCGCCCTATTTTAAGGATAAAAATTTTCAGCTACAAGACAAAGCTGGTATTTACGCAAACGGCAGGGATAAGGTAATTAGACATTTACGAAGAAAACCTTCTTCCGTTATGTCGTTGGCGAGGGATGCGGTAAAGCGTGGCGATACAATAATCGAAGAATTGTAAGGGGCGAACTTGATGGAGAACAAGAAACAACAACGGAAGGAAGCACAAAAGCAGCGCGACACCGAACGCAAGAAAAACAGGCGAAATAAAGAAACTTACGGCTTTACGATGGACGCAGTTCTTGGCGATGAAGTGGCGGACAAGCTACGTAAATCAGTGAAATAGGGGAGAAGCGATATGACGGACTTAGAAAAAATTGACCAACGAATTGAGCGGTTAGAAGCGGAAACACAGAAACTTACGGAAAGTATTAAAGAAAAAGGCGAAAAGATTGCTAAAAAGCTTGTAAAAGCCGTTTTACAAGATAGCCAATACGATTATCGCAGAGCAACAAGCCTGCGTAAAAGTGTGGAGCAGGAAAGAACCTTTTTAATCTTATTTAACGAGGAATTAGAGGCACTAAAACAATATAAGGAGTCGATTAATTAATGTATAAAGAACTGGACGCATTCAAAAAGAAGGTAGCAAGAATTAACGAATCTATCGCAAAGCTGGAAGAAAAGAAGGCGGAGCAACTAGCCAAACGAGCGCAAGCCGGCCAAGAACGCGAGGCAATGCTCGTTAGTGAGGCGGTGCTTGGTCAAGAAGCAAACGAAAAGCAACTCGAAAAGCTCCGCAAAACTATGGAGCAATGCGACGTTGAAATCGTCGAGCTTGACAATCGTATCGAAATGATCGAGCAAAAGCGCGCGGAGGCACTGGCGTCGGACTTGCCGGCAATCAGAAAAGGCCACGACCGCGAAATAGACAAACTAAAACGCGAAGCAGCAGCGCAATTTGAGGATGCTAGAAAGTTGATGCACGAGTATTTGCTTGCGCTTCAAAAGGTCGGTCTGACACGTGACAAAGCGAATCAGTTACGCCAGGACTTCGTACAGCATGCGAAAATGGTTGACCCCGAACAATATAGCCTTAATCACTGGAACCGTGGCGACGACGCTATTCCTATGCCGGTCCTATTCTACGACGATGCCGGAATTAAGTTAGGTATCCGCGAAAATGACCAAAAGCAAGCCTTAAACGGAAGCATTGACCCAGCTACGTTGCTTTATCAGCTAACGGGCACCGTCGAATCGAATCCGAATGTTATTCGGCAAAAATTAACGGAGGCACAAAAGTAAATGAACGATGATTTACGGCAAGCATACGCAGATATTCACGCAAAATACGAAGTTTTAACCAAACGGCCGAAATTACGCAAGGGCTTGGACGAAGTAACGCTTAAAAATCCGCACTTGTTATTGGCGGAAGGTTTTCGACAACTTAACGAAAATGACGAAGCTGGCGAGTAATTTCGCTGGCTTTTTATGTGGCGTTTGTACGGCGAAACCTCCAAACAGGCCGGAGCCACTACAAGGTAAAAGTTAATGCCATGTTGGGCGGGCTCTAACGGCTCGCCTTAAAAAATTTTACGGAAGGAATGATTAATTTGGCTATTAAACAGCTACACGCATCGCACTATATCGCTATTGAAGAATTAGCGAAACCGAGCACCCAGCGTAAAACAATCGACGAAATTGCCGAAATGTGCGGGGTTCATCGCTCGACAATTTTTAATTGGAAGAATGACCCGTTATTCGAGCGAGAGCTCAAGCGTCACATTGTCCGCAATACGCTTAACAAACTGCCGGACGTATTGGAGGCAGTGCCGGATATGATTATGCAAGATCGCAACGCAGCTATGCTAAAGACGTTCTTGCAAACACATGATATGTTGAGCGATAAGATCGAGGTTAACACGCAGCATAACGACGGAGCTGGCAACATTGACCGCGACGCATTAAGGGCACGCCTAGCACGTATTCGCGGAGGCGGTGACGAAGAATGAGTGAGGCAGGAGAACGCAGCAAGTCATTAGTTGTTCGACTAGGTACTCTTGCGAATAAGTTGACGTTTTTTCGTTACGGTGTACCAAAATCGGTTGTAGCGGAGCTAGTTGATTTGCGCAAAGAGATGAAAGACGACACAGTTTTACGCGATTGCGGACAGATTTACCTTGCGATGCTAAACGACCTATTATCATATGCCGACTCACTAAACAGCGGTAAAAGGTCGCTCGCAGACGGATATATGGTACAAGCGGTTGCAAAATGGGACATTGTTAATAAGACGCTAGAGAAGGGAGGTAACAGCGATGGCGTTTAATTTATCAGCGCGCCTTTCCCTTAACGGAAACCAGTATATTCGCGAGATGCAACGGGTCGAACGAATGACCCAGCAAGCAAACCGTGCCACCCGAACATGGCGTGATAGTCAAGGGCGCCTTCGAAATGAGCTCGGGCAATTTGCGCGTCAAGCCGACCGTTCAACGAACTCAATGAGCCGATTCAGTCGGTCGCTTTCTTCTCCGTTGAGAGGCATCGGAAGCATGACTACCGCAGTATTCGGATTAGCCGGAGCTTACGCCGCGGTAGAAAGTGCCAAAAAGATATTCGATAGTACTGTTTTGGAAGCCGCAAAGTACGAGCAGAGCACCGTTATGATCGGGGCGATGCTTAATGATAAAAAGCTCGGCGACGATTATATGAAACTAGTCGAACGAATTGCTGTCGACTCACCAATACTAGATTCGCAAGGAATGCTCGGAAACTCGAAGTCTTTCTTAACCGCATCTAAAGATATGAAACAGCTTGAGCAAATGTGGAGCTTGGCCGAACGTATGGCAGCGATAGACCCTTATCAAGGCCTAGAGGGCGCCGTGTTCGCATTGCGTGAACTTTTTTCCGGCGATGCCATTTCGATGGTTCGGCGTTTTGAAATGCCAAAAACGGTAATGAACGAAATTAAAAAGATGGACCTGCCCGACCAGCTCCGCGAATTAGATAAGTATTTTAATAGTATCGGAATGACGGAAAAATTAATTGACGAAATGGGTAACACGACCTTAGGAGTCTGGGCGCAGATCAAGGAAGCTACAAACGTAGTTCTCCGTGACATGGGAGCTCCTGCGCTTGAAAAGGTCCGAAACTTTTTAAACTCGATTAACGACCAATTACAGTCGGGCAAACTCGATCAGTTTAAACAGGCTGGCGCTAGGATAATCGACAATGTAATTACGGGGCTGACCAATTCTGCGACGAGAATCGGGCGCTGGTTTGATTCGCTATATAATAGCGCAGAGTTCCAAAAGCAAACGACGCTCCAATCGAAGATTACCTTTGTCTTTGACGATGTTTGGGCGAGGTTTAAGAATTGGCTTGACGGTGGCGGGCAAGTTCAGATTAATAGGATAACGAAAGACTTGCTAGAAGTAATGGCCGCCGGACTGATCGCATCACAGCAGATTATTGTTGATACTGCCGTAATTATCGGTAAAGCCGTTGGGTCTGCGTTAATCAGGAGCGCCAGTGATTCGTTTGCGACATGGCAAAACAAAATGATGAACGAGTCAGCATTATTTAAGTTGCCTGGAATGAAGCCATTTGTATGGATGAATGACTTAGGCATGGAGTTACGCGAACGATTTAACCCGAGTTCAGATGGTCCAACGCCTAAAAAGAACGGCGGGCTAAACCGCGTACCTTATGACGGTTATACAGCATCTCTACACCGTGGGGAAATGATTCTTCCTCGTGGCGAGGCACAGGCGTACCGTGATGGAAATCGAGGCGGTGGCGGTGTAACCGTTAATGTTGCGAAAATGGAAGTCCGTCAAGAATCCGATATTCAAAAGGTAGCGTATGAATTAGCGAAGTTAATCGAATCCGAATCAGTGAGGATGGCATAATGAGTAGACCAGTAAAGTTTGGCAGATTAGAAGGCGATGGGGCAAGTAGGCTAACGCAATTAATGCGAATACACGGCTACAACCCTGGCATGGTTTTCGAACCTGGGACCGTTTTACAAACTAATCCGTTAAAAATACAGCTTCACTCCGACAATCTAGTCCTCGATGAAGAAAATTTCGCAATAAACGAGGATTTATTGCCGTACAGCGAAACGGTTAAGATTGACGGAGTCTCGCACACGATCGAGTATCCGATGCAGCTAAAAGCGGGCGATATGGTGCTAGTCGCTAATAACGCGGATGAAGGTCAGTATTTTTATGTAATATGTAAATTAATTTCGTTTTAAAAACGGCGGAGCTGGCGAGTATTTTCGCTGGCTCCGCTTTTTTTGTTCTATCGCCTTGACATTTCGCATATAATTCGACAAAATAGCGTATGTAAGAATAAATATTTTGCACCGTAGGACATACTATGACACTGTCGGACATACATACGCAACAATCACCGTCATGACAAGGCGATGACATACCGTTGACATAACGAAGTGCCTCCTAAGCTGTAGGTCGTGAGTTCGAATCTCGCCTGGGACGTCATTGCACCTCATTGGTGCTCAACACAATAGCCGTATATTTTGATTTTCTAAAAATCGAAAATACGGCTAAATTTACTTTTTATTGCATTCTTTCTTCATAGCCAATAACTCCACGAATAGATGCTCCTAACAACTTGCAAATATCGCCTCTAGGACTATAACACCCATGAACCGGTTTGATAATATTTTAGTGCTTAACAGCCTAACATTTTTCCATTTGTTCTGTACCAGATATGGAATGAATATGATTTATAACTTGGTGAAGTGAGGTGGGAACTTATGATTATTTTAGTTGTTTTTGGGTTCATATGCGGTATGATTGCTAGTATAGTTGGGGCAGGCAGTTCCATGATGATGACTCCTCTGTTATTATATATATTTCCTCTAATATCAGGGACACAGTTTACTATTCCAACGATTACATCAGCAACACTTGCACTTACCTTTTTCTCCACAGCAGCTGCATCTATACGATATCATCATCAAAAGCTCATACCATACCGTTATGCTCTTATACTGGCATTCAGCGGGTCGGCAGGGTCATTTATCTCTGGGAGTTACATTTCGCAGCATGTGAACTATTTATTTGTTTTAATCCTATTTGGCTCTATTGCTGTTTTGTCGTTTGTCTTCAATTTAATTCCAATTAAAGAAAGTAAAATCCAGGAACCTAAACCAAGCCTTTTTATAATAGGTATTATTATTATATTTTTCTTAGGTTTAACTACAGGTATTATTGGAATTGGCGGTATGGTTTTGTTTATGCCGTACATGGTCTATGTATTGCATTTTTCAATTCGAAAAGCTATTGGAACGACCACTTTTTCTGGAGCGATGATTGCTCTTTTTGGGATTATTGGAAAATCTGTCGCAGGTTTGATGTACTGGGAAATCGCCTTGGTCGTTGCTATCGGCGGGCTGGTTGGGGGATACATTGGACCAAGTTTAAGTAAATTCTTCCCTGATCGAATATTGCGTTATGGAATGGTTGCTATTTTACTTTCAATTATAATGACGGTGGTAACAGATATAATAAAGATACTAGAATAAATGTTAGGCAGATAGAAGTAAACCGCTTAACGCTAATAAAGAAATCGCAAGGCCGGATAGCCTTGCGATTTCTTTATTTCTCTATTCTTAGTTTTAAGTTCCTAAGCCTGGATGTACTTAATTCAATAATCGGCTGTGCAAACGAGGTAACTAGTTTACTTGAAAGCAATAGTGTGAGCAGCAAGGAAGCAATAGCAATGATAAGCATACTTTCAGTGTTGCTGAAATAGTTCTGTATATCGCTTTCTCGGAAAAATCGGATAAAAAATCCATGCAATAAATAAACATACAAAGTATTTTTTCCTAATCTAGTAAAGAATAGTTTTCTCTTTGGTACCAGCGAAAGGAAACTAAAACACATGATAATGCTTAATATATAAAATCCCAATCTGGTTAACACGGCAAGGTATGATTCTGCTCCCATTTGGGCATACGGTTTGGAACCAAGAAGCCATTCATAATTAATATCTGGATATAGCCAAAACCAGACAAAGACTAGGACAAAGATCAGCATGGAAAGAACCCTGACTTGCTTTTTAAATAATTGCCTGAAATGGTCCTTTTTCAAAAAATAGCCAATTAGAAATAATGGAAAGAAGACAAAAGTCCTTGAAATACTCAAAAAGTTATTGGCCCAGTCAAAATAGCCAATGCAGAGCCCAAGGATCAGAGCAGCCGATATAGCATATACGGCTTTAAATTTGGCAAATTGCCAAAGCATAATATTCCAGAAAAACACACTGATCAAAAACCATAAGGACCAATGCGGTGTCAGCGGATCTACCTCAAAGGTTGATTTATTCAGTAAAAAATAATAGAACACAGAATAAATCAGCTGGAAAATTAAATAAGGAATGATTAATTTCATTGCTATTTTCTTGATATACCCCTTTTTATAATAGCCCTTAGCAAAGTAGCCTGATACAAGAATAAATGCTGGCATGTGAAAAGTGTAAATGACCTTGTAAATAGTATAAATCATATCATTTTCGTCTGTAAAAGAGCGGAGAAAATGCCCAAATACTACAAGGAAAATCAAAATAAACTTGGCATTATCAAAATAAAAAACACGTTCTCTCATAATTCCTCCTCTTTTAGAGACCCCCATGTGAAATTATATACCCTGCCGAAAAATGATTAAACCCCGCCTTTAGGTTCAATTGGTGGAAGGTTCGCCATATGCTGGAAGTCCTTCCTTATGAAACAATCTATGTAAAATAGAATAATACCTGCCCCGTTGCAGGTATTTTATTTTATAATGAATATTATTTGTATTGTTTGTCGAATTTCCAATCTTTCAAAGGATTTTCAGCTAATTTTGTAGAATGAAAGTATAAAACTGCTTATGTTTTAGGAGGCAAAAGATATGCCCACTCAAAAAGAAATCGAAATGATTGCTATCGATAGGCGTAAGCAATCGTTAACAAATATGGTTGGCCAGGAGCAATTATATAAAGATTTATTCTCGGAAGCTTTGGATGGAATCATTTTTTGGTCCGGCAATGGTCAAATAGAAATGGCCAATGGAGCTGCATGCCGTATTTTTGAATGCTGTCATGAGGAGCTGACTAAGAAAAAAATAGATGATTTTGTGTATACAAAGGATGAAAAATTCACTCGTATTGTCAGACAGCTTTTTAGAGAAGGTGCCATTAGAGATGAATTGATTTTCCTCATGGCGAACGGGCAAAAGAAATCACTTGAATTTACATGTAAGCTCCATGTTGTTGAAGGACATCATATGACGATCTTCCGAAATGTCAGCGAAAGCCGGCGGATGGAAAGGGAGCTAAGGGAAAGCGAGCGGAAATTCCGAAAGGTTTTTGAGGGCGCTCTTGAAGGGATTTTGCTGTATAATGAAGATTTTCAAGTAGTTGATATAAATCCTGCAGGGGAATCAATCTTTAAAATTCCAAAGCAAATGCTAATCGGACAATCTTTAATTAATGTACTCGTAGACAGTGGCATTTCCAAATATGACCTTGAACAGTATTTTACTGACTTTTTGAATAATGGCCAAACGACAGGTACAGTTAGATTTTTACAAGAAAACAACGGAGAAAAATATATTGAATTTTCTACAAAGCAAAAAATTGCTGCTGGGTTAAATCTTGTTGTTTTTAAGGATATTACGGAAAAACAAGAAATGGAAGAACAGCTTCGAAAATCGGATACCCTTCATGTGATTGGAGAACTTGCAGCAGGTATTGCTCATGAAATACGCAATCCAATGACAGCGCTAAAAGGGTTTATACAACTATTGGAGGACAGTATTAAAGAAGATCATTCTATGTACTTTAATATCATCTCTTCCGAGCTTCATAGAATTGATTCAATTATTAATGAGTTTCTTATTTTAGCAAAACCGCAGGCAGTGAAATATGTTGAAAAAGATATTACGAAAATTATGAAGGAAACGGTCGAATTTTTAAATGCTCAGGCTGTGTTGCATAACGTTCAATTTATCACCTTCTATGAGGAGAATTTACCTCTTTTATACTGTGAACCTAACCAAATGAAGAAGGTTTTCATCAACCTTATTAAAAATGCCATTGAGGTTATGCCTAAAGGCGGTTTTGTGACAATTTCCATTGAAGCAATATCCGAAGATCAGCTGCATATCTCGATTAAAGATGAAGGAACCGGCATTCCTGAAGAAATTGTTGAAAAGCTTGGTGAGCCTTTTTACACAACAAAGGAAAGAGGAACAGGGCTCGGACTAATGGTGACTTATAAAATTATTGAGGAGCATAAGGGGAAAATTAAGGTTGAAAGTGAAATGGATAAAGGTACGGCTTTTCACATTTATCTGCCAATCAGAAGCGGGAGGGATAAGAAATGAACAATCACAGCAAATATATAAAATGCACTTCACCCATAGGGGATATCTATATTGTACAAAAGAAAAACAGAATCTCGGCCATATATCTGGGGAAGGAGGATTTCCTTGCTGAAGAAAATCAGGAAGATTTGTTTTTAGATGAGGAAGATGCCATTTTAAACACTGCAAAAAATCAATTAAAAGAGTATTTTGCTGGAAAAAGGACAGAATTTGATCTGCCGATTGAATACAACGGTACAAATTTTCAAACCTCAGTTTGGAAGGAGCTTTGCTGCATCCCTTATGGAGAGACTCGAAGCTATCAGGATATTGCTGTCAGTATTGGAAATCCAAAAGCGGTAAGAGCTATAGGACAGGCTAATAAGGCAAATAAACTTCCAATTGTTATTCCATGTCACCGTGTCATTGGAAAAAATCACAGTCTTACAGGCTATGCAGGTACAAGAATAGATATAAAGGAAATCCTTCTTTCCCTTGAAGGGGCAACCGGCATTTTGTCGAAATAAAAATTTTTCAATAAGAATAATGTCTAATTTTGCGAATCTATTTACTTTTATAGAAATTATTGTAATAATCTACAAGTACCTGTCATACAGCCGCTTGTATGACAAGTTAAAATAAAAAGAGAGAAAGATTTAGTCCAGAGGGATAGGATGGAGGAACAGGGTTGGGACGTCTTTGCGTAGATATTTTGCTGCAAATACAAGAGAAAAGGGAAAAGATGATAGATTCTGCAAAAAAGTTTGGATTTACCGATGAATATACAATCCGCTGCAGCCAGGAGCTGGACCAGCTAATTTATGACTATCAGTGTAAAATTCAAGAAGTAAAGGACAGCGGGGAAGGCGATTTCCCCTACATAATGGTCGTATGGCCAGAAAACTATGAAGAAATGAAATACCAAATTAACTAATTGCCCCCCTGTATTCGATTATTCGTTTATAGGGTTTTTGTTTATAAAAAGGATCTGACAAAAAGTCAGATCCTCCTATTTATACTTATGAATTCCATTCTTCAAGTTTTTTGTCTGAAGGCAAAAGCAAGGTTAAGATTCCAAGCAGCGGCAAAAGGCCAGTGAATATCATAGTATTGGAAATACCAATTAAGTCGGCTAAATACCCAATCACGATTGAACCGATTGCACCCATGCCAAATGCAAGACCAACCGTCAGGCCAGCCATAGTTCCAATTTTCCCAGGAACGAGCTCCTGAGCATACACAACCGCAACTGAAAAGCTTGACATCAGTATAATACCTGATAGGGCAAGAAGGCAAAAAGCAGCTGCTGGCGGTACGAACGGGATTAAGATGGTTAATGGCGCAGAAGCCGCCATCGATAGAAAAATGACTGTTTTTTTGCCAAACCGGTCTGCTAGTGGTCCGCCAAAGAAGGTGCCAATCGCTCCAGCAATTAAAAAAGCAAATAAGAATATTTGAGATTGCTTGATTGTAAATGAATAGGTTTCAATAGTAAAGAACGTATAATAGTTTGTCATCCCTGAAACGTACCAGGAACGTGCAAATATCAAAAATAGGATAAGGATTAGTGCAAACCATACTGATTTGGAAATGCCTTTTTGACTGGCTGCAGAAGCTTTCTTCTTTTGGTTGACCGAGCTTCTGTCCACTCTCAATTTTCTTGTATACCAAAAGGCAATATAGGTAAGAAAGCAAACGGCTGCTGCAGCAACGACACTAAACCATGCAGCACCTCTTTGGCCTAACGGGACAAGGACCAGCGCGGTGATTAGAGGGGCCATCGCCTGTCCGCTGTTTCCGCCAACCTGATAAATGGATTGGGCAAGTCCGCGCCGCGTGCCGGCTGCCATAAAAGCGACCCGTGATCCTTCAGGGTGAAAAACAGCTGAACCAAGCCCAATGAATAGTACTGAGACAACAACGAGTTCGAAGTTAGGTGCAAACGCTATGCCAAGTACGCCAAACATACTTGAGGCTAGGCCGATCGGCAAAGCAAATGGCATTGGCTTCTTATCTGTAAACATACCGACAACCGGCTGTAAAACAGATGAGACCATATTTAAGGCAAAGGCGATAATTCCAAGCTGTGTAAAGGAGAGTCCCATTGATTTCTCCAAAATAGGGAACATAGCCGGAATAATAGCCTGTAATGAGTCATTAAATAAATGACAAAGACCGATAATAATTAAAATCCGGTAGGCAGTGCCGCTCCCTTTTGGAAGCGGTTGAACTGCCGCTGTTGCATTGCTCATTTCGACAGGACTCCTTTTTTAGATAAAATAAAAATTTAGCGGTACTAATTATATATAATACAAGATTTCCTTTAATTTCTAAATATTTTTAATTAACATATCGGGAGGAAAATATTCACATTCGTACCTTTGTTGACTTCGCTTTCAATCTTGATTTCTCCGCCGAAAGATTCAATGATACGTTTACAGACAACAAGCCCAAGACCCGTTCCTAAATCCTTTGATGTATAGAAAGGCTCAAAAATCTTATGAATCTTTTCTTCAGGAATTCCAATGCCAGTGTCGATGATTTCAATCTGGCATTTGTTTGCGGATCTTTTCAGCGTTACAGATAGCTGTCCGCCGCCCTGCATAGCTTCTAACGCATTCTTTGTCAAATTCAAAAGAACCTGCTTTAATTGGTCTTTCGTGCAATCCACATAAATAGGCCCTGCAGGCAATTTGGTGTCATAGTCAACATTATTTAGGTTTGCTTCCGATTGTATGAGAGGTTCCAGTTCGGTGAATACACTCCGTATGTCAATGCACTCTGTTTTTTGTGCAGTCGGTTTGCCAAGGATTAAGAATTCACTGACGATCTCATTGATTCGATTCACCTCATCATTGATGACGGAAAAATAATATTGATCTTGTGTATTCGTATATTTTTCGCTTAATAGCTGGACAAGTCCTTTAATTCCAGTTAAAGGATTTCGAATTTCATGCGCAGTACTTGCGGCTAATGTGCCGACAAGCTCCAATTTTTGCAGTTCATTTTCTTTGATCACCCTTTTTGCCTTTCTTCTAAGCATCAAATATTTAATAAATAGAAAGAGGATATGGCAAACAAAAAGCATTAGAACAGCAAAGTAAAGGATATTTTTATTGATTTCTGCCAAGCTCCTTTTAGGAACCTCAACCTTGATGCTCCACGGAAGTCTATCAATCGGCAGGGAAATAGAGTTGGTTTCATCCATTTTTGCTGAGCCATCCATATTAATATCCATCATCATCGTTCCATCAGGATTAACGATGGATAGTTTTGCATCAGGAGTCAGAAGTCTCATAATATTTTGGATATAATCAACCCGTAAATGTGCGACAAGAATAAAGGCTAATTTACCGTTGTTATCAATGACCGGCTCGCCAATTCCAATGACTTTATGGCCATTTTCAAATTTTTCAAGATGGTTGGAAATGATAATATCTTGTGATTTAATTATTTCTTTAATATATTCATTACTGGAAAAATCAGCGCCGATAAGATTTGCGTTTGAGCCTGTTATCACTTTTCCATCTTGACCTAATAGGTAGATTCCGCCATAGCGGGGATCCTTCATATGGGTGCTTTGCAGCAGCGGCAAAATCTTAGTTGGCGAATCAATCACTGTTTCTGCCATTAATGCAATCATATCTAAGGACGTAACCGTCTCTCCGATCAATTGATCCCAGCTTTTTTGATGAATAGATGCCACCCACAGGGCATCATTTGTGCGCTGAGCCTTATCGTTTTCGACAGCCTCTTTATAGTAAAGAAGGACGCCGCAAACAGTTGGCAGGATAACAATAATTAAATATAATAGGAAATTTTTATATCGAATGTTCATATGCTTTCTCCATTGAATATATTTACTCCAAATGCTAGTATAACATTTTAATGGTTCATACGATGAAAATTATAGCGTTGAATTTCATTCTGGTAAAATTGACATGTAAACGGAAAGTTTCAT
Organism: Cytobacillus sp. MT66; assembly: GCF_058792595.1. NCBI lineage: Bacteria > Bacillati > Bacillota > Bacilli > Caryophanales > Bacillaceae > Cytobacillus > Cytobacillus sp. MT66. The sequence continues at coordinate 461,276 of NZ_JBXAFB010000003.1, read as the reverse complement.
ATAATTTATTTGAATTCAAGATATTAAAAAGGATTGAAGATATGATGGAACAGACAGACCAATCTTTAAAATTATTTATTGTTTTATCAAGAGCCTATCGGGCTGTTAACGAGAATGTGAATAAGTTAATTCAAACATATGGACTGAATCCTACTGAATTTGCGGTTTTAGAGCTCCTTTATCATAAGGGTGACCAGCCAATGCAGCAAATTGGCGGAAAAATTCTGCTGGCAAGCGGCAGTATTACTTATGTTGTTGATAAATTAGAACAAAAAGGCTATTTAACCAGAGTCGCTTGTCCGAAAGATAGACGGGTAACCTATGCACAAATTACTGAAAAGGGAAAAGAATTTATTGAAAAGATTTTCCCGGATCATGCCCAATACATTGACTCTTTAATATCCGTTCTATCAGAAGAAGAAAAAGATACAGCAATCACCCTGTTGAAAAAGCTTGGTTTATCCGCAAGCAAAAGATAGGAATTACCATTCATGTTAATGCTAGAGCGGCGATGTTGCCGCTTTTTCTTTTCCTCTGATTACTGACTGAATTTAGGAGGATATTAAACAGAGTACAGCGAATACGTAAAAAATGAAAGTCTTTATAACATATAAAGGCTTAAGGAGGCAATTAAAAATGGGATTTGCAGATTATACATATACTCGTCCGAATATTGATGAAATAAAAAAGAAATTTGATGCCGCATTGCTTAAGTTTAATGAAGCGAAAACAGTTGAGGAACAAAGTAATGCTATGAATGCAATTAACGATATTCGCAATGACTTTGGCACAATGGCCAATCTCTGCTATATTCGCCATTCTGTCGATACAAATGACGAGTTTTATAAGGAAGAACAGGATTATATGGACGAAATTGAGCCGGAAATGGATGGTCTATTAACAAAGTACTATCAATCGCTTGTGAACTCCAAGTTTCGCAAAGACCTTGAAGAGAAATGGGGATCGCAAGTTTTTGCCCTGGCCGATTCCCAGCTGAAAACGTTTTCTCCAGAAATAGTTCCTCTTCTGCAAAAGGAGAATAAACTCTCATCAGAATATACCAAACTGATTGCTTCAGCGAAAATTCAATTTGAGGGGGAAGAACGGACCCTTGCGCAAATGGAGCCATTTACGCAATCTACAGACCGTGAAGTCAGAAGAAAAGCGAGTGAAGCAAGGTTTGACTTTTTAGCTGAAAATGAAAACGAACTTGACCGCATTTATGATGAATTAGTAAAAATTAGAACCGAAATAGCAGAAAAGCTTGGATACAAAAATTTTGTTGAGCTTGCTTATATGCGTATGCAAAGAACGGATTATAATGCGGAGATGGCAGCAAAATTCCGGGATCAGGTAAAAGAATATATCGTGCCAATAGCTACAGAGCTTAAGGAACGGCAAAGAGAGCGAATTGGTGTCGATGAGCTCAGGTATTATGATGAAGCATTCAACTTCAGCACAGGAAATGCCACGCCAAAGGGAAGCCCCGAATGGATTATTGACAATGGCCAGAAGATGTATAATGAGCTTTCCAAGGAAACAGGGGAATTTTTCAGGTACATGAGAGAAAATGGCTTAATGGATCTCGTTGCTAAGAAGGGGAAAGCTGGCGGCGGCTATTGTACATACATTGAAAACTATAAGGCGCCATTTATCTTCTCTAATTTCAATGGAACATCCGGTGATATCGATGTACTGACACATGAAGCAGGCCATGCTTTTCAAGTGTACTCAAGCCGCAGTTTTGAAATTCCTGAATACAATTGGCCGACAATGGAAGCATGCGAAATTCATTCCATGAGCATGGAGTTCTTTACTTGGCCATGGATGGAAAATTTCTTTAAAGAGGATACAGAAAAATATAAATTTGCTCATTTAAGCGCGGCACTGCTTTTCTTGCCGTATGGTGTTTCTGTAGATGAATTTCAGCACTGGGTGTATGAAAATCCTGAAGCGACACCGCAGGAAAGGAAGCAGGCTTGGCGGGAAATTGAGAAAAAGTATCAGCCCCATAAAAATTATGATGGGAACGAATATCTGGAAAATGGCGGCTTCTGGCAGAGACAGGGCCATATCTATAATTCACCATTTTATTATATTGACTATACTTTGGCACAAATTTGTGCATTCCAGTTTTGGAAACGTTCAAGGGAAAATCACGAGGAGGCCTGGAAGGATTATGTACATCTCTGCCGCTTAGGAGGCAGCAAATCCTTTACACAGCTTGTGAAAGAGGCAAATTTGATTTCTCCATTTGAAGATGGCTGTGTGCAATCCGTTGTAGGTGAAATCGAACAATGGCTAAACTCTGTAGACGATAAGAGCTTGTAATCAAAAAGAGACAGACTCCTTTAGGGAATCTGTCTCTTTTGCATTATTTTGTTTTAATAACAATTTGCTCATTTTCCAGTACGGCTTGAAGATCTTCTTCACCATTGTGGTCGATAATAAAGTCAGCCAGCCTATCTTCAAGCTGATCTTGGATAACCCTTCTTAGCGGACGGGCGCCAAAGGCTGGATGGTAGCCGAGGTCAGCCAGTTTTTCCTTTACTTCATTTGAAACAGTAAGCTGAACTTTTTGTTCCATTAGAGTTTCTTTTAACTCATTAAGCATGATATCAACAATTTTTAGGAGATGCTCTTTATCAAGTGTCTTAAATTCAATAATATTGTCAAAGCGATTTAAGAATTCCGGCTTAAAAAAGCTTCCAAGTGAATCTAGAATGCTGGCTTCTTTCACTGCTTCACTTGAAGTGCCGAAGCCAACATGAATTTCCTTATGGCCAACACCTGCGTTGCTTGTCATAATAATAACACTATCCTTAAAGCTTACAGTGCGGCCCTGACTGTCTGTTAGACGCCCATCTTCAAGAATTTGCAGGAACATATGCTGGACATCTGGATGTGCTTTCTCAATTTCATCCAGCAAGATGATGCTGTAAGGATTTCTTCTGACTTTTTCAGTTAATTGCCCTGCTTCCTCGTGGCCAACATAGCCAGGAGGTGAACCAATGATTTTTGAGACGCTGTGTTTTTCCATGTACTCACTCATATCAAGCCTGATCATCGCGTCTTTTGAACCGAACAGTTCTTCTGCAAGTGTTTTTGTAAGCTCTGTTTTACCTACACCAGTAGGACCGACAAAGAGGAAGGAACCAATTGGACGATTTTTGGCCTTTAATCCGGCACGGCTTCTGCGAATCGCTTTCGCAACCTTTTCAACAGCCTCATCTTGCCCAATAACCTTTTTCGCAAGGCTAGCTTCAAGGTTTTTCATTTTTGCCTGTTCATCTTCCATCAACTTACCTACAGGGATTCCTGTCTTCTGCTCAATAATTTCTTGAATGTGGGAGACTTCGACAACAGGACGTTCGGAATTTCCATTTTCATTTAATGCTTTTTCAAGTTTCACTTCTTCATCGCGCAATTTTGCTGCGGCTTCGTATTTTTCTTCTTTTAACACCTGTTCCTTTTGCTTGCTGATTTCTTTTAATCGGTTTTCAATTTCCTCTGTAGAGGAATAATCAGATTTTAAGTTGATTTTTGAACCAGCTTCATCCATTAAATCAATGGCTTTATCTGGAAGGAAGCGGTCCTGAATATAGCGGCTTGATAACTGTACACAAGCCTTTAATGCGTCATCTGTGAAAGTGACCTCATGGTAATCTTCATATTTAGCTTTTAACCCTTTAAGAATTTCCAGTGCCTCATCCATTGTTGGCTCCTGGACATATACTGGCTGGAATCTTCGTTCTAGAGCAGGGTCTTTTTCAATTTGACGGTATTCCTTCAAGGTAGTTGCGCCAACAAGCTGAAGCTCGCCTCTGGCAAGTGCTGGCTTAAGAATATTGCCGGCATCCATGGAGCCTTCGGCAGATCCTGCGCCGACTAGAAGGTGAATCTCATCAATAAAGAGAATAATATTTTTTCTTTCCTGAAGCTCTGTAATCAATTGCTTCATTCTTTCTTCAAATTGGCCTCTAATGCCTGTATTGGCAACAAGGGAGGCAACATCAAGCAAGTAGACCTCTTTGTTCTGCAGCTTTTTCGGAACATTTCCTTGAGCAATCATTGTTGCAAGGCCTTCCGCAATCGCTGTTTTACCAACACCAGGTTCACCAATTAAAACAGGGTTGTTTTTATTTCGTCTATTTAAAATTTCAATGACACGGTTAACTTCTTCATCACGGCCAATAACAGGGTCAATTAATCCAGCATTGGCAGCCCGAGTTATATTTCTTCCAAATTGATCAATAAATCCTCCGCGGCCATTATGCTGCTGGGTATGAGGGGCAGCATTTTGCTTTTGCATTGGCTGATAGGATGATGGATCGATATTTTTAAATAGCTCGCCAAAGGGGATCTGATTAAATCCTGAAAAACCTCCCATAGATGGACCAAAGGAGGAGCCAATTTTTGCTTTTTCGTCTTGATAGCAGGCTTGGCAAAGGATTAGCGTTTTTTCATTTCCATTGACATTTACCCGAAATTGAACGTTAGCTTCATTTTGATGACATTTTTGACAAAGCATATGGTCATACCTCCTATTTATCATTGTTTGACTTTGACTAACTTTGACCTTATGACTTTATTATACTTTGACCTTTTTTGACTTTCAAGTGTTTTTTGTAAAAAAATAAGACTTTTTGACAAAAGTAATTGAAATGTGTTGTTCAAAATTGCCTCAAATTATGCCTGCCTTTTTCTAATAAAGCTCGTCTTTGTTTGTCCTGCCGGTCATATATTGGTATGGAAGGAGGAGATTTCGTGAAGACGAATTGGAGTGCAGCCTTTCAAATCGCTGCCGTTTATGTAGGGACAGTGGTTGGGGCTGGATTTGCCACGGGGCGGGAAATTGTTGAGTTTTTCTCCCGTTTTGGGTTTATCGGTTTTATCTCTATTTTAATGAGCGGCTATATATTAATCTTTATTGGTGCGAAGCTGATGAGGATAGCGGCTCTTATTCAGGCAAAATCGTATCAGGAACTAAATCTGTACTTATTCGGAAAATTTTTCGGTTCAGCTATAAATGTTTTAATGCTTATCATGCTCCTGGGTGTATGTGCAGTCATGTTATCTGGTGCAGGGGCTGTATTTGAAGAGCAGCTTGGATTATCTAGATATACGGGGATATTTTTGACTATGGCCCTGTCCATTCTTGTCATGATCTTAGGAACAAAAGGGATTTTTGCTGTTAATACATTTGTTGTACCTATGATGATTGCATTTAGTTTTCTATTGATGTTCCTTTCGATGCAGCTGCCGGCTTTTCCGGAGCAGATGCTATTTATCCCGTTTGCTGAAGATGGCTGGAAGTCGGTAGTCGCTCCATTTTCCTATGCAGCCATGAATCTGAGCCTTGCCCAGGCAGTCTTAGTTCCGATTGCATCAGAGGTGAAAGACGATCGGACGGTCAAATGGGGTGGAATATTGGGGGGAATTGCCTTAACTGTTATTTTGATTTCGAGCCATATTACCCTAGTGATGCTCCCAAATCTTGAAAGCTATGATATCCCAATGGCTGTAATCATGAAGACGATTGCTTCTTCATTTTTTTGGATTTATGTTTTTATTATTTATGGTGAAATTTTTACATCTGTTATTGGGAATGTTTTTGGCATTGAGCGCCAGGTACGGCAATACATCAAGGTTCCAAGTATCCTGACGGTCAGTGTTATCTTTGTCATATGTTTCTTTATCAGTCTGATTAATTACGGCACGCTGCTTTCCTATCTTTACCCGATATTTGGCTATATCAGTATCATTTTTATTGTCCTATTATGGATGAAGCCATTTCATGCAAGTCAAAAGTAAAAAAAAATTGGGGCCAATATGATGGCCCCATCTGGATATTAATCAGCAATAATTGTTTTGCCCATTTGCACGAATGCATCTGAATAGTCTGCTTCCTCATTTGTAAAAATAGTCAGCTGCATAGGCTGTTTTGCATTTTTTATTAAATATCCGGTCATAATTTCTCCATTTTTTGAAGCTTTCATGGCTGTACAGTCTTTGAAGAATTCATCGTCAGGCACCTGAATTGTTTCTACTTCTTCGTTTAATGACGCAAGCTGTGTTTTCATTGTTTCCTCGGCCATCTTCCAATCAGTATCAGGTGACAGGTATTGGATGCGCATAAATGTATTGCCATCTTCTGTCAAGTATACAACATCTTGGTTGGGCTCCTCAGCTGTGAGCTCGAATTCAGGGAGCACATACATAGAATAATGAAGATTATCACTGGTCTGTAATGTAGCTGTGGCTTCTTTTGTTTCCCCATTTAATTGATATTGAATACTTTGTTCAGAACCTCTAGTTTCATTATCTTTGGCTTCTTCAGCGTTTTGGTCATTGTTTTCTGATGCATCATCTGCTGTTTCGTCTGCTGGGTTCTCTGTATTTTGATTATTTTGGTCTGCTTGTTCTTCATTCTGGGATGGAGCTGAACCGTTTTGCGGTTCTTCGGCGTTTTGGCTTGTCCCGCATCCAGTTGTTATTATTCCAAGCAAGCCTGCAATCATAATCCAATTTGCAATTTTTTTCATTTTGTCATTCCTCCCGCAGGTGTAAATACCTTTTCATAATTTTAGACGAAAAACTTTTTGTATGGTTACATTATCTTTCCTTTCGTTTCATAGATTACCATTTCTCCACCCATCAAACAACTAATTGCGGGAAAAGCACTCAAAAAAGCCTATAAATAAAAGGTGGCTAGAAGGAAATAAAATATCCATTTAGGTAAATGCTAATAAAAGAAGGGAGGGCTGCCAATATGACAAGATCAAAACGCGAAAAAGAACGGGCTTGGACTGTCAGAAAGCAGGACCAAAATCCGCATGGGAAAGTAAAGTCGTTTAAAGAACTTAGCAAGGAAGAAAAATAAGAGGCAAAATAAAAAGCAGCGAGGAAGCTGCTTTTATTATACCAACGTCTCCTTAATAACCTTGTAGTTTTTATGGTTAACTACCGTTCTTTGTTCCAAATCTAGATCACGGAAATTGCTCATAATCGATAAATCCACAATGACTGAGTTTTCGTTTACTTTCTCTACTACCCCTTGTAAACCATCGCGAAATTCAATGACATTCCCAATCTCTGCTCTTTTCATTCGCTCACTCTCCTTTGAAAACGTTTTTATTTATATTACTAACAGTTTGCACTAAAATTTTTATTTCGTAAAGGAATTTGGTTAAATTTATAGAAAATTCTAAAACTAAAATAAAATAATCATAAATTTTTGTTGGGGCTGCCTTAGTCCCATATTCTAAAGTAAAAATGATGCTCATATTCTTTAACATTATTATGACTTTTGTTAGAGAGGAGGAGCATAAATGGGACTTAAGCTGATAAAAATTTCCTCTGTATACTTTGCAATTGGCATTCTGTTGGGCTATTATATGTCAGTATCTCATTCCTATGAACTCACGCCTGTCCATGTTCATATTAATCTTCTTGGATGGACATCACTTACATTGGCAGGTATTTTGTACCACCTATTTCCATCTTTAACTGCTTCAAAATTAAGCAAATGGCACTTTTGGCTGCATAATATCGGGTTGCCGATCATGATGATTTCTTTGGCTATGATTGTGGCAGTACAAAATGCTGCTTTTGTACCTGGGACAGCAATTGGCGCAACACTAACGGCCCTTGGAATTCTTCTTTTTGTCTGGAATATCCTAAAAAATTTAAAAGCTTAAATTTAGGCAAAATTAATTGAATATAAATAAAGCTTAATAAAGGGCATTTCCATTGGAAATGCCTTTTCTAATGATTTTTAAACGTACATGAAAAGATGAATTTAGGCAAAAATAAACAGAGAATTTTTCGTTTTACCCTTAATAAAGTTCTTTGGGATTTTTTAAAGATCATGTAAAAGGAGATTGATCCAATATGGCGGAAAAACATTATACAGTGATTTCGGAATCAGGGATTCATGCACGTCCTGCAACTCTCTTAGTACAGACAGCAAGCAAGTTTGATTCTGACATTCAATTAGAATATAAAGGAAAAAGGGTAAATTTAAAGTCTATTATGGGTGTTATGTCATTGGGCATTGGCAAGGGTGCGGAAATTATTATTAGTGCTGAGGGCAGTGATGCTGAGGAAGCACTTAATAGCTTAGAGGAATTATTGAAAAAAGAGGGACTGGCATAACAATGAGCTTTATAAGCGGAATAGCGGCTTCAGGCGGAATTGCTATTGGAAAAGCCTATATCCTCAATGAACCTGACCTATCCTTCGATGAAAAACAAATCGATAATCCAGATAAGGAAATTGAGCGTTTCCGATCAGCCATTGCAGCTTCTAAGGCCGAGCTGGAAGGAATCCGGAGCCATGCAAGTGAAAGTCTGGGTGAAGATAAAGCAGCCATTTTTGATGCCCATTTATTAGTTCTTAGTGATCCAGAGCTGCTCACTCCCATAGAAGAGAAAATTACAAAAGATAAAGTAAATGCCGAACATGCTCTTCAAGAGACTGCCGGGATGTTTATTACTATGTTTGAACAGATGGATAATGAATATATGAGAGAAAGAGCAGCAGACATTCGTGATGTAGAAAAAAGAGTCTTATCCCACCTGCTTGGCGTTAGGTTATCCTCACCAAGCATGATTGCCGAAGAAGTAATTATTATTGCAGAAGATTTAACACCTTCAGACACGGCACAATTAAATAAAGAGCTTGTTAAGGGATTTGCGACCGATATTGGAGGACGAACATCGCATTCAGCGATCATGGCGCGTTCATTGGAGATTCCAGCAGTTGTTGGCACCAAGGAAGCAACGAAGAAAATCGAGAATGGGGACATGATTATTGTTGATGGCCTTAACGGACTTGTACATATTAACCCTACTCAAGAAGCGACTGATGAATACGAAGCAATACAAAAGAAGCTGGAAATAGAGAAACAGGAATGGGCAAAATTAAAAAATGAAAAAACAGTTACTGCAGACGGGCATCATGTCGAATTAGCCGCAAACATCGGAAGACCCGTGGATCTTGAGGGTGTAATTAATAACGGTGCGGAAGGAATCGGACTTTATCGTACTGAATTTTTGTATATGGATAAAGAGAAGCTTCCATCAGAGGAAGAGCAATTTGAAGCCTATAAAGAAGTCCTGGAAGGGATGGAGGGCAAATCTGTTGTTGTGCGAACCCTTGATATAGGCGGGGATAAAAAGCTTCCTTACCTTAGTTTGCCAAATGAAATGAACCCATTCTTAGGCTTCCGTGCTATCCGATTATGTCTTGAGGAACAGGAATTATTTAGACCACAGCTTAGAGCCTTGCTGCGGGCAAGTGCCTATGGAAACCTAAAAATTATGTTTCCGATGATTGCTTCTATCGATGAATTTCGGCAGGCAAAATCTGTACTGAAAGAGGAGAAAGAAAAGCTGCAAAAAGCAGGGCACCAAGTTTCAAAAGATATTGAGGTTGGCATTATGATTGAAATACCATCTGCTGCAGTAATGGCTGATCAGTTTGCTAAAGAGGCTGATTTCTTCAGTATCGGCACAAATGATCTCATTCAGTATACTATGGCAGCTGACCGTATGAATGAGCAGGTCTCATACCTTTATCAGCCTTATAATCCTGCTATTTTGCGCCTTATTCATATGGTGATTGAGGCGGCCCATGCTGAAGGGAAATGGGCAGGCATGTGCGGTGAAATGGCAGGTGACGAAACGGCCGTTCCACTGTTATTGGGGCTAGGTCTCGATGAATTTTCAATGAGTGCTGCTTCTGTATTAAAGGTGCGTTCACAAATGCGGAAGTTAAACAAAACTGATATGGAAGAGCTGGCAAAAAAGGCACTGCAAATGAAAACAGCTCAAGAAGTTAAAGAGCTTGTAAAAAGCACCATAAAATAGTTTTTTAAAATTTTTTTCTAAAAAAGGTTTATAGGTTCTTTTAGCAGGGTACAAATAAAACAGCACTTACTATCCTAAGTTGCTCATCCTATTTCTCCCTTTATTTTCCGGCCAAAACGGCCGGATTTTTTTTGCCCTTTTCCATAAATGGGGTTTACCCCCAGCGAGTAAAGGAAATGGTAAAAAGAGGAGGGAAATGAAATATGGTATATAAAAATGTAAAGCTGATTTTCGTCATTCTTTTGGCCGCCGTATTGTCCGGATGTTTGCCTAAAACACAGGAAACTATTATAAACAGCCATGCAGAGGCATTTTTGACCAAAAATAATGAGCTGCAGTTTCGGTTTAAAATCAATGAAGAAATTCTAAGCGGTGAAGATGTATATAAAGTAAAAGTATCGATACATAATGAGAAGTTAGCTAAAGCGCTAGGTAAGGATGAAATTATCTATGGGTCGAACTATAACCATGCAGGAGAATATATTGAGGTGAAAAATAAAAAGGACCATTTCATCTCTATGAATCCAATTCCTTTGCTTTTAGATTTACATGTGTTTGAAATAGAGGAGATGATCGTCAACGAGGACGCAGTTTCTGTTGAAGTATACAATGATGAAGAGGTTATCGGAAAAGCGTTCTTGACAAACTTTTCTTCACAGTTCTAATTTTATTTATACTTAAATCTCCATTTCTTTTGATTTGAATGATAATATAGAGATAATATTCTGAATAAATAGGGGAGAGAGGAGAATCTTTCGTGCTAACACCTGAAAACACCGTAATTGGTTTTATTGGAACTGGAGTCATGGGAAAAAGTATGGCTGGACATTTGCTAAAGGCAGGATTTCCGCTTGTTGTCTATTCCCGGACAAAGGCAAAAGCAGAGGAGCTGCTTGCAAAGGGGGCCGGCTGGGCAGATACACCAAAGGAGGTTGCTGAAAAGGCAAATGTCATCATTACGATTGTCGGCTATCCAAATGATGTTGAAGAAGTTTATTTAGGCCAAGATGGCATTGTTACAAATGGAAGAGAAAATACATATGTCATTGACATGACTACGTCAACACCAACCCTTGCTAAAAGGATTTATGATGAGGCAGCAAAGAAAGGGATTTATGCCTTGGATGCTCCTGTATCAGGCGGAGACATCGGTGCTAAGGAAGCCAGACTTTCTATCATGGCAGGCGGCGATCAGACAGCTTTTGAAGCCGTTCAGCCAATTTTAGAGAAGCTTGGAACCAACATTGTTTATCAAGGGGCACCTGGTGCTGGACAGCATACAAAAATGTGTAACCAAATTGCGATTGCTTCCAACATGATTGGGGTTTGTGAAGCAGTTATATATGCAGAGAAAGCAGGTCTAGACCCTAATACAGTGCTAAAAAGCATTTCAACTGGTGCAGCCGGCAGCTTCTCACTATCTAATTTAGCGCCGAGAATGCTAAATGGAGATTTTGAACCAGGGTTTTATATCAAACACTTTATTAAGGATATGAATATTGCTTTAAAGGAAGCGGAAGCCATGGGAATGCAGACCCCTGGACTCGCTCTGGCAAGGAAAATGTATCAGGAGCTTGCTGAAGCCGGCGAGGAAAACAGTGGTACACAAGCGCTTTACAAGTATTGGAAACAGTAAATGAATAAAAACTCCCCTTTTTAATCAATAATAAGAAGGATAAAAAGGGGGGTTTTTTTATGGCGAAGAAAACGAAAAAAAATGATCCGCAGCAAAAGAACAAAAAAGGATTTGATTCTGCTGTCATTGATTCTGAATTCTCTCACGAATTTGGAAGCGCTGATACAAATAAAATCCATAAGGATAAAGCCAAAAAGGAAAAGGCGAGTAAAAATAACGGGAAGTATAAAGGACAAGCCTAAGGAAAAAGGTGAGCATAAAGCTCACCTTTTGTTTTTCGAGGATTTTACTGTCTATATAAACGATTAATATCCATAATCCCAATCTACTTCATTTTCATGCCAGAAAACAGGTGACACAGGCCCAAAGTCAACGATCTTGTTGTTTAATTTGCATTTGCAGTGCTCGTCACCGCTCTGCGCTTTCAGTTCTTCATAAACACAATGCTCAATCTCTTCGATCATAGTTACTTTTTGGTTCTCCTGAAATAGGATAGCCGTGCCTTTCATGATTCATAGCACCTCTTTTAAATTTTTTTGTTTTCCTTATTTCTCCTTGATTGTATCTCCTTTTGGATAGAAAATCCACATTATGTGAAAACGTTCACAAAAACATCAAATTCTAGTGATTTTGAAAAATTTTCACAATTTCTCTTAAAAATTTCAAAGAAAAAAACTCCTTTCATGGTATAGTATTAGGTAGATTTGACTATTTATATTTTTGGAAGGACGACTATAACGGTGGAACAGCATAAAGGAATATTACTTGAAAGCGGTACAAATGAGCTCGAAATCGTAGAATTTGGCATTGGGAAAAATAAATACGGCATTAATGTCATTAAGGTAAAAGAAATTATCAATCCCGTACCTGTTATCCAAATCCCGCATGCACATAAAAATATTGAGGGCATTATTGAACTGCGCGGTGAAGTATTGCCTGTAGTGGATGTTGCTGCCTCATTAGGATTTGGGGCATCTGCAAATCCTGAGCTTGATAAGTTCATTGTTGCAGAATTTAATAAACAAAAGATTGTTTTTCATGTTCAGAGTGTCACGCAAATACACCGGATCTCCTGGCAGCAAATTGAAAAGCCATCAGAGCTGTATCAGGGAACTGAAAGTTTAATTATTGGAGTTATTAAATTAAATGGACAAATGATTTTATTGCTTGATTTTGAAAAAATGGTTATGGAAATCAATCCAGAGACAGGGATACATGTCGGGCAGGTACAGAAGCTTGGGCGAAGGGAACGGTCCAGCAAAAGATTGGTTGTCGCAGAGGACTCACCGTTATTGCGGAAATTGCTTAGCGATACCTTAAAAGAAGCTGGCTATGAGAATGTCGAGTTTTTCGAAAATGGCCGTGAGACAATTGAATATCTTGAAAACCTCATTGATTCTGGAAAGAACATGGAGGATGAGGTACAGCTAATTGTTACGGATATTGAGATGCCGCAAATGGATGGGCATCATTTAACAAAGCGGATTAAAACCAATTCAAAGCTTTCTAAAATTCCCGTCATTATTTTCTCTTCTTTAATTACAGAGGATTTAAAACATAAAGGTCAAATGGTTGGAGCAGACGCCCAGGTGAGCAAGCCTGAAATTGCTGAGCTTGTGCTGCATATTGACAAAATGGCGCTTTAAATTGTAAAAGCCAGATTCCGCGTTTTTATGCGAATCTGGCTTTTTCTATTGGCTTGGGAAGCAAATTAGTTGATTTCCTCTCCAGGCGCTTCGCTTTCCGGGGGGCGTTTTGCGAGCCTCCTCAGAGCTTCGCTCCTGTGGGGTCTCGCTTCAACGCTGATCCCCCAGGAGTCTTCGCGCCTTCCACTCCAATCAACTAGTAATTAATCAACATTAAGCGTTAACACTATTTTAAAAATAACTTTCTCCGAGTTTCTTAAATACAGGTTTTTGATAGCGTCGCTTTTTATTCATTGGATCTTGGTTTTGTTCTTTCATTCCAGTATAAGCAATTAATATTCTCTTTGCCTGATTAAGAGATAGAGAAGCTTTTGGATTTCTGACATGTGTATTTAATTTTCCTAAATGCTGTAACTTAGTGAAGTCTTCTTTTGATGGAGGGATATGAAATGTGTATTTTCCGCATACCACCAATACATCCGACTGCTGCTGGCTATATTTAGGATTGCTTGAAAAATGAAGACCGGCTTTTTTTGCCTTTCCTTCTTTAATCAGCTTCAATAAAGCCTCTTGCTTTAATTTGTATAAAAACTTTGGGTTTGGCGCCGTTTTTGCATGGCGATTAACGGTGAAGATTGCTTGTGAGAGGTTTTCAACCGTTGGGTGCAGTTCATGAGGAGAATCACTCTTTTCCGATTTCAATAGTATGGCTCCTTTCTATTAATAAGGGGTATAAGGCTATTATACCCCTTTTTTCGAAAATTTGAAATCCGTATTAGGAAATTATCCAATTATTTACTTGAAGATTCTTCCTCGGTGACTAGGGTGAAGACTGAAAGCTCCGGCTTCGTTAGAAAACGAAAAGGAAGGCGAGTTGTTCCAATTCCTCTGTTGACATATAAGGTTAAAGGAGAATTCCCGCTTAATTCGTAAAATCCCTCCTGATACTTAACGGCAAATGGAACTTTGACTAAAGCGCCAATAAATGGAATTTTTATTTGTCCGCCATGGCTATGACCGCTTAATTGAAGATGTATTTGATAATTTGCAGCTTCATCCGCTAAGTCAGGTGCATGGGATAATAGAATTTTATAAGATTCCGCTGGGATTCCTGACACAGCTTGTCCAATATCAGGATTCCCAAGCATCGCATCATCTATGCCGATTATATGGAGGCTGCTTCCATCGAGGAGCTTAATTTCTTTGTTTTCATTATTCAGAAGCTGAAATCCGGCATTTTCCATAATACCTTTATAGATATCTGTCCCGTATCCCCCATGATCGTGATTTCCATAGATGGCAAATTTCCCAAAAGGAGCTTCAAGCTGCTGCAGTAATGGAATGATGGAACTGGCTTGGTAATATTTATTTGGTTCATCCATTAAATCACCAGTAAAAAAAATAATATCTGGCTTTTCGTCCATAATTTTCTTCAGCAGTTTTTTAAATTGCTCTAAATCATAATGAAAACCAAGATGGGTATCACTGAATTGAATGATTTTGAACTGGTGAAAACCCTTTGGGATGAATGAATTTTTTATTTGATGATGGCTTATTTCTAATAGTCTTGGCTCTATATCCCGGGCATAAAAAAATCCGCCTGCTCCAGCACCAATGAGGGCAAGGAAAGAGCTAAGCGTTTTTTTTATAAACGTCCTTCTTGAAATTTTTTTCGCCATATTATAACCAACCTATCTATTAATGAATCTTTTCTAATACTATCAAACTCTGTTTATAAAAAGAAGGGGAAACACCATGGATGTTTCTAGAAACGATAGGAGCTTTTCGTTATTATTCTATTTATATATTTGTTAGAAAATTCTTTAATTTAGTGTTAAAATGTAAATGAATGACTATTCAGTTTACAAGAGGTGTTAAAAAATGATGGGTAAAACAGTTATTGTAACCGGCGGTTCTAGCGGGATGGGGAAACATATGGCCAAACGATTTGCCGAAGCTTCCGCGAATGTTGTTATTACAGGAAGATCAAAGGAACGTCTGGAAGAAGCAAAAAAGGAAATAGAGGTCAATCCAGGACAGGTATTAACCATACAAATGGATGTTCGGGAAGTAGAGCACGTAAAGCATATGATTGATGAATCTGTTAAAACCTTTGGAAAAATAGACTTTTTAGTTAATAATGCGGCTGGAAACTTTATTTGTCCTGCTGAAAAGCTTAGTCCAAATGGCTGGAATTCTGTTATTAATATCGTATTAAATGGGACATTTTACTGTTCGAGCGAGGCTGGCAAGTATTGGATTGAAAACGGAATAAAGGGCAGCATTATTAATATGGTTGCTACCTATGCATGGGGGGCTGGTGCAGGCGTGATACACTCTGCCGCAGCTAAAGCTGGTGTATTGTCAATGACAAGAACACTCGCTGTTGAATGGGGAAGAAAATATGGAATACGAGTAAATGCCATTGCACCTGGTCCAATAGAACGGACAGGCGGAGCAGATCGTTTATGGGAATCGAAAGAAGCAGCTGATCGTACACTTCATAGTGTTCCGCTAGGCAGACTTGGAACACCAGAAGAGATTGCCGAGCTCGCGTATTTTCTTTTCTCTGATCATGCAGCATATATTAATGGCGAAGTGATCACCATGGATGGTGGGCAGTGGCTGAATCAGCATCCATTTTAATGAAGTGATTTCTTTTTAGAGGAGAGGGCAGAGGACAGTTCTCTGTCCTGGCATAGAAGATTATGGTATAATGATACATCATTGTATCGGAGGTCTTTTAGTATGGATGCACTGGAGATCCTTACAGATTTAGATAACGTCTTTCCGTATTTTCAGCCGATATTCAGTGCTGATGAGCATCGGGTAGTTGGATATGAAGTTTTTGGAAGATATAGAAGTGAAAACGGCATTATCAGCTTGGGGCCTTTTTTCCTAGATGAAAGTATTCCTGAGGAGTACCGCCTTGAAGTTGACAATGCTGTATTAAGAAAAGCACTTGATAAAGCCTTAGCCCTTGAACCTGACATCATGCTATTTATTAACAAGGATGCGGACCTTTTATTATTTGATAATGCCGAGTCCCTATTAGAGCTTCTAATGGAATATCAGGAAAAAGGCATCAAGCTTGACCGTATTATATTAGAATCGACAGAGCGAATATATCGCGGCGATCTAGAGCATTTAGATCATCTATTAAATTATTTGCGTACATATGGAATTAAAATAGCGATAGATAATATGGGGAACGAAAGAAGCCATGTTGACCGCATTGGCCAATTTGCTCCAAATATTCTTAAGATCGATTTGAATGAGCTGCGCTCTCAGGGAACAGCAAAAGCCCTGCATGATGTGTTATATTCCATATCAATGCTTGCACGGAAAATTGGTTCAACCCTGCTTTTTAAGAATATTGAAATGGTTTACCAGCTTCAATTCGCCTGGAGAAATGGCGGCAGATATTATCAGGGCTATTACTTGAAGGAACCAGGGGAAAGCTTTGTTGATAGAGATATCCAAAAACAAATGTTAAAAGAAAAGAGCCTGGAGTTTATTTCCTATGAAAAGAAAAAGCTAGAGGATTTCTCTGCAGTTACAGAACAATTTAACGATAGCCTGCTGCAGTTTCTTCAGACGAAAAACCGCAGGCTGCTTGATTATGAGGAGCTGCTGAAGGCTTTATCAGCTCCCTTAAATGATGTAGCTTTTCGTATATATATTTGCAATGAGGATGGTTTTCAAACATCGCCCAATATTTTTAAAGGAAGCGACGGCTGGTTTATTCAGCCTGAATACTTACGTAAAAACTGGAGCTGGCGTCCTTACTTTTTAGAAAATATCATGAAAATGAGAAGAGATAAAAGAGGCATTCTATCAGATTTATACTGTGATGTGGAAACAGGAGAAACCATCCGGACCTTCTCCTATCCGCTAAATGCAAAGGAATATATATTCATTGATTTAACCTATGAATACCTATATGAACATGAAGGTTTACTGTAAAGGTCTCGTAAAGAGGCCTTTTTTGTTGTTTTTCTTAAAAGTAATTGAAAAAGACTTTCTGATATCTATTTGCTGATTGGAGCGGAGGGCGCGAAGACTCCTGCGGGATGAACGGGGCTAGGGAGACCCCGCAGGCGCTGTTAAGCGCTGAGGAGGCTCCCCGGGCCGCCCGCGGAAAGCGAAGCGCCCGGAGCGGAAATCAGCAATTTACTTGCAAGATTTGTCAAATGGGGCAGTTATTGGGCGATAGAGGCTTTTTTTCGTCAAAACTTGAAGTTATTTTACGAACGATTACATCCGTATACAGAATGTTTTGTTGATAAAATGAGAATTATCAATAAAAAGGGGAGGATGTCATGAAAAAGTTTTTACTGTGCTCACTGCCATTTATTTTGCTTATATCCTTCATTAATCCAGCCAAAACAACTGCCCAAGAAAGCTTGAGCAATAACGAAGAAGTTTTCCAATACTTACAGGAAGCATTCCAAGCTCAGGTTCAATTAAGTGAAAAGCCAAGAACAATGGAGGAAATATACGAAATATTATCCCCGTATTTTTCCAAAGAGGCAATGAAGGTTTTCACGTCTGAAAACCTTTTTATGGAGGATGGGAAATACATTACATATGGAACTGACTTTCCAATCTACTATATTCCCTTCTTTACCTATACGGATGAAACCAAGATCGTCAGAAAAAAAGGATACATTTACGTATTTGAATACTTTAAGGATTCTGGCGAGGGTCCTGTTTCCTTTGACGATCATTATGAAGGTGTAATCATGAAAGATATAGATGGCATTTACAAGGTTGATGAGTATTTATATGACAATATTCCCGAAGAGATTATTCAGCGTTCACAGCAGCCAAATGGATCTTTTTCACCTGTTTCCATTTTTCTGACAAACCTTTTTTATATGAAAAAGTTTTTCCTGTAAGAAGTTTTTACTTGTATATGTGTGTTCCCTTATTTTATTCTGTTAATATTGGTATGAAAAGCTCTCGTCAGAGTGAATATTCGAAATTAAATAAATTAGGATAGAAACATGCCAAAAGAGAAACCTAATAAAAGACACGAAGATGTTCTTATAGGGGTTTTGTGAAAGGAGAGGGAGCATGTCACAGCTTCAGGGTATTTTAACACGATTAAAAAACTTACAGGAACAATCTGCAAGTGGCGAACCAGCACAAAGATTTTTCGAGGTGAATGGCGAAAGGAAATGCCAGGTCACTTATCAGCCAAAAAGTGAAATGTATGAATTGGAAGTGTACAACGAAAAAGAAAAGCCGAAGAGATATCAATTTGACAATATTGATATGATAACGATTGAGATCTTTGATCTTATACAATAATGAAATGAAAAGGAACCAGTTTTGGTTCCTTTTTCGCCAACAGAGGTGAGAAGCAATGCTGCCAGCTGTTAAATGTCCAAAATGTCACACGACAGAAGAAATTGTTTCTGTCCTTACTGCTCAATCTAATCAAAATGTTATATATAAATGCCCAAATTGCCAATACGAAGTAAGGAATATTCACACAAACAAGGGTTAATTCCGGTTTGTTTCGCATCATTGGGCAATAGTTCCCCGCTGGCTGAAGTTTCACTTTATAGGAGCGTCGAACCTCAAACTGTGATACACTAAGGACAGAAGGATAAAAAATTGTTGAGGAGTTTCGGTGATGATAAGTCTTCAAAGCGGGGAAAATCTAGAAAAAAATATACGTGATCTAATGATTCCATCAGAACGAGTTGCGCATGTGCAAGTCGGGAATAGTTTGGAGCATGCACTTTTAGTATTAACCAAAAGCGGATATACTGCTATACCTGTTTTAGATCCTTTTTACAAACTTCATGGATTAATCAGTACCCCGATTATAATGGACTCTATTCTCGGACTTGAACGAATTGAATTTGAAAAACTTGAAGAAATACGTGTCGAGGAAATAATGAATAAGAAAATCCAAAGGGTAAATATTTCTTCATCTGTAAAAGAAGCTATACCGCTGCTTATTGATAATCCATTTTTGTGCGTTGTCAATGGAGATGGTTATTTTGAAGGGATTTTTACCCGAAGAAGTGTACTGATTGAAATTAATAATTATATCCGAATGGTAAATAAGAAATAACATTACGCTCCCAAATAAGGGGGCTTGATTTTTTTCTGCTGTATTTTTGTTTGGAGGGAAAGAACATTGGGACAAGCCATGGATGAAACAAAGTCGAAGGAACTTAAACAAACGAATAGGCCGCTTGTATTGATTTCTGTTATGCTCGCAATGTTTATGGGGGCGATTGAGGCTACCATTGTGTCGACGGCCATGCCGGCCATTGCTGCTGACCTGGGCGGCTTTTCATTGTACAGCTGGGTTTTTTCGGCTTATCTTTTAATGAATGCTGTGACGGTTTTAATATACGGGAAGCTTTCAGATTTATTTGGACGAAAGCCTATCCTCATTTTTGGCATAACCATCTTTTTAATTGGCTCTATCTTATGCGGATTTGCCCAATCAATGACAATGCTGATTGTTTTCAGACTGATCCAAGGGTTTGGTGCAGGTGCTGTCATGCCCATTGCAACAACCATTGTCGGGGATATCTATACAAAGGAAGAACGGGCGAAAATTCAAGGATACCTCTCCAGTGTTTGGGGGATATCCGCAATAATGGGGCCGGCCATTGGAGGTCTCCTAGTCGAATACGTGTCATGGCATTATGTTTTTTGGATTAATATTCCGCTTGGGATTTTTTCAATAATCGGAATATCTAAATTTCTCCATGAAAACATTGAAAAGAAAAAGCCTGATATTGATTATAAAGGTGCCATCTTATTAACTATTTCCATCTCTTCCTTGATGTTTGTTCTTGTTGAAGGAGGGACGCGCTGGAAATGGACGTCGCCTGAAAGCATAGGGATTTTTGCTGCAGCCCTCGCTGCTTTTTTTCTTTTTGTTTTTCAGGAAAAAAAGGCTTCCGATCCGATGATGCCATTTAGTATTTGGAAAAAACGATCCATTTTGATTGCTAACCTGGCTTCATTAACTACAGGGATTATGCTTATCGGGATATCAAGTTTCTTGCCTGCATTTGTTCAGGGTGTCATGGAAAGCAGCCCGATTGTTGCAGGCTTTACATTAACCACGATGTCTATAGGCTGGCCTATTGCATCATCTGCAGCAGGTTATCTATTATTAAAGATTGGTTTTAAAAATACGTCTATAATTGGCGGGATTTTCCTTATTTTGGGCAGTATTATGTTTGCTTCACTTTCACCAGAAGCTGGACCCGTCTGGGCCGCTTGTGCCTCGTTTTTAGTAGGGGTTGGGATGGGATTGACATCAACATCATTTATTGTTTCGATTCAAAGCACTGTCAGCTGGGAGCAAAGGGGAATTGCCACAGCTGCTAATATGTTTATGAGAAATTTAGGAAATACGGTCGGTGCAGCTTTGCTTGGCGGAATATTAAATAGCCGTCTGCTGCATTATTTCCGCGAAAATGCTGGTGAGGTATCTGAAAATTTGACAATCGATTCAACCAATTCGCTTTTAAATGAAAGCGAGCGAAATCAGCTTTCAGAAGGAGTAAGAGAGATCCTACAGGGGGGTCTTGCATCATCACTGCATTGGGTATATTATGCTGTGCTTCTATTTGCCGTAATTAGCTTTTTCCTAACGGTTATCTTGCCGAAAGAGAGGTAATATCATGTCTTCACTTTCTGAATTTCATTTTCTTTCTGTGCTTGCACAGGAAATGAATATGAGAAAGGCGGCAGAGCGATTATTTGTCACACAGCCTGCCTTATCACAGCGCCTTCAATCCATCGAAAAGGAATGGGGGGAAAAGCTGTTTGTCCGTTCCCAGAAGGGGTTAACACTGACGCCTGCAGGAGAAATTGTTATTAATTTTATCAATGATGTGATCGGAAAGGAGGAAAAGGTCAGAGAATCCATTCATGCATTAAACGCTGAAGTTCACGGGACTTTGAAAATTGCAGTTGCCTCGATTGTTGGCCAAAATTGGCTGCCTCAAGTACTAAAAAAATATGTAATGCGCTATCCGCAGGCGAAAATTTCTTTGATCACAGGGTGGAGCAGTGAAATATTGAAAGCTTTGTATGATGATCAGGTACATATCGGAATTATTCGTGGCACGCCTGATTGGAAAGGGGTAAAGATTCATTTATTCGAGGATCCTTTGTTCCTGGTTGATACGGAAATCTCAACTCCTGAACAGATCCTGGAGACTGACCGCCCCTTTATTCAATTTAAAAGTGATTCCAGCTACTATCAGGAAATTCAGGATTGGTGGCTAAGACAATTTAAAACATCACCAAAACGAACCATTGTTGTTGATCAAATTGAAACCTGCAAACAAATGACCTTCAATGGCATAGGCTATGCCATCCTGCCGGCCATCACCCTTAACGGCTCTGAACCAAACATATTCAAGGTCCCGTTGAACGATGAAAATAACAAGCCAATCAGGCGAGATACCTGGCTGCTCGGCTACGAATCAGCATTCGAGCTAAAACAAGTCTCAGCCTTTGTAGAGCTAATTAAGGAATTTATTGAAGAGGATCATGAGGTTAATTAATTCTTAGAAATAAATTTTAAATAGCAATTTTAATTAGCACTACTTAGTTGATCCTCGCTGCAGGCACGTAGACTCCTGGGGGATCAGCGAAGTGCCTGGAGAGGAAATCAACGGGCCTCAAGAGCATATCATTTTATTCTCAATCAATAATTTGATAAACTACATATGGAAATATAATCAAATTCACCGATGCAAACCTTTTTTGACTAAATATATTGAAAAAAGGGCAAAACATGTAATGGAGTTTCTCGCTCTATTTAATTATAATTGATATTTCTTTAAATTAATTATAATTAGAGTTGACTTAATTTTAATTGAAGTCTATAATTATTATTGTGAATGAGAACTCAATTGAGAATATCCTAATAATATTCTCAATACATAATTAAATGGAGGGATTACATATGCCAGAACGTATGGTAGCAAAACAAGCACCACGCTTTGAAATGGATGCAGTAATGCCAAACAAAGAGTTTGGAAAAGTAAGCCTTGAAGAAAATATGAAAAACGACAAATGGACAGTGCTATTCTTCTATCCAATGGATTTCACTTTCGTTTGTCCAACAGAAATTACTGCTATGTCTGATCGCTTTGATGAGTTTGATGATCTAGATGCAGAAGTAATTGGAGTTTCTACAGATACGATTCATACTCACTTAGCTTGGATTAATACAGATCGTAAAAACAATGGTCTTGGAGATTTAAAATATGCTTTAGCAGCTGATACAAATCATGTAGTTGCTAGAGACTATGGTGTACTTATTGAAGAAGAAGGGGTAGCACTTCGCGGTTTATTCATCATCAGCCCTGAAGGCGAACTAATGTATTCAGTTGTTAACCATAACAACATCGGCCGTGATGTTGATGAAACATTACGTGTTCTTCAAGCTCTTCAAACTGGCGGACTTTGCCCAGCAAACTGGAAGCCAGGACAAGCTACACTTAATGTTTAATTCTTGATGAAGATGCTAAAAAGGCCTAACGATAGTTAGGCCTTTTCTTAAAAGGATATTTAATATTGGTCTTGTTTTAGAACAAGGTAGATTTAATAACTTAGTTGATTGGAGTGGAAGGCGCGAAGACTCCTGGGGGATCGGCGTTGAAGTGAGACGTGCGCAGGAGCGATAGCTCCGAGGAGGCTCGCAAAACGCCCCCCTGGAAAGCGAAGCGCCTGGAACGGAAATCAACGGCTAAATTTTAAAAAAGGGGGTCCATTTATGAAATTGCGTGAACCAATGCCGGAATTAAACGGTGCAACGGAATGGCTAAATGGTGAAGTAACGAAGGATCAGCTTGTCGGCGAAAAGCCAACATTAATTCATTTTTGGTCAATCAGCTGCCATCTTTGTAAAGAGGCCATGCCGAATGTTAACAAATTCAGAGATGACTACCAGGATAAATTAAATGTAGTAGCGGTTCATATGCCTCGTTCTGAAGATGATCTTAATATCGATGAGATCAAAAAGGTAGCTGCTGAACATGGTATTACACAGCCTATTTTTGTCGACAGCGAGCACAAGCTTACAGATGCTTACGAAAATCAATATGTACCTGCTTATTACGTTTTTGATAAAACAGGCACGCTTCGTCACTTTCAGGCGGGTGGCGGCGGCATGAAGATGCTTGAAAAGCGTGTTAACCGTGTTCTTGATGAAATGGAGAAAGAAAAAGCAGAACAATAATAAGATCGGGGCCAAAGGGGGTCCCGATCTTTTTGCACTAATTTAGTAATTTAAATCTGGTATCTTTACTTTCTGCCCAATTCCTTATGTGCTACTATTAGTGTATGATTTTATAATTAGCTGGAGGAATATTAGTGAAAAAAGAATTCGTTGTAATCGGTCTTGGGCGTTTTGGCGGAAGTATTTGCAGGGCCCTGGCAGAGGAAGGTATGGAAGTTCTCGCAATTGATATGGATGAGGATCGTGTGAATGAATTCTCTATGATTGCCTCCCATGCAGTGGTAGGAGATACAACAGATGAGTCGGTCGTTAAAAGCCTGGGAATCAGAAATTTTGACCATGTCATTGTGGCCATTGGTGATGACATACAATCAAGTATCCTAACTACTTTAATTCTAAAAGAATTAGGGGTAAATAAGATAACGGTTAAGGCCCAAAATGATTATCATGAAAAAGTCCTAAAAAAGATCGGCGCCGATCATGTTGTCCATCCAGAGCGGGATATGGGAAGAAGAATTGCGCATAGCATGGTTTCAAATAATGTACTGGACTATTTAGAACTATCTGATGAGCATAGCATTGTTGAAATTGTTGCGAATAATCGTCTAAGCGGACATACCATTATTGATTTAGATATTCGTGCAAAGTACGGAATTAACATTGTCGCAATCAAAAGGAAAAATGAAATTATTGTATCGCCAAAAGCTGACGAAGAAATACAAGTTAACGATATATTGATTGTCATTGGGGCGGATGTGGACATCAACCGCTTTGAGAAGAAAGTTATGGGGTAATAAAAAAAGGCTGTATCTTCATTTTAATTTGAAGAACAGCCTTTTTATATTATTTAAACTTCCATGATGATCGGTAAAATCATTGGTCTGCGCTTTGTCTTTTCATATAAGAAAGGTGCCAGCGTATCGGTAATTTCATTCTTAATTTCAGACCACTGTGTTGTCTTTCGTTCCATAACCTTATTTAGATGCTTGGTTATTAAGCTTTGTGCATCATTGATTAAATCACCGGATTCTCTCATGTATACAAATCCGCGTGAAATGAGGTCAGGCCCTGCTGCAATCTTGAAATCCTTCATATTTATGCTAACGACAACGACAACTAAACCTTCCTCAGATAAGATACGTCGGTCTCTTAAAACAATATTGCCGATGTCTCCAATACCGCTTCCATCAATATATACAGACCCAGATGGGATTTTTCCAGCGACCTGTGCTGTATCATCACTTAGGGCAAGTACTTCCCCATTATCCATGATAAAGCAGTTTTCTTCTGGAACCCCGCACTCATTGGCTAACTTTGTATGCATTTTTAACATTCTATACTCACCGTGAATCGGCATAAAGAATTTTGGCTTTATGAGGCGAAGCATCAGTTTTTGTTCTTGCTGTCCTCCATGGCCGGAAGTGTGTATGTCGTTAAGTTTTCCATGGATGACATCTGCGCCTGCGCGTGTAAGCATATCGATTGTTCTGCTGACACTGATTGTGTTGCCTGGGATTGGCGATGATGAAAATACAACAGTATCTCCAGGGATAATTTGAATTTGCCTATGCGTCCCATTTGCAATTCTCGAAAGCGCGGCCATCGGTTCACCCTGGCTCCCAGTGCATAAAATCGTTACTTTGTTTGCAGGAAGACGATTGATTTGCTGTGCTTCAATAAATGTATCCTTAGGGGCTTGAATATAGCCAAGTTCCTGACCAATATTTATTGCTGCTTCCATGCTCCGTCCGAAGACTGCAATTTTTCTGTTGTTGAGAACGGCGGCTTCAGTTACTTGCTGCAATCTATGTATATTAGATGCGAAAGTAGCAAAGATTACGCGTCCTTCAACTTTTCTGAAAATGTCATGAATATTTTCTCCAACCCGGCTCTCTGACATGGTGAAATCAGGTATTTCACTGTTTGTGCTGTCAGAAAGGAGACATAGTACGCCTTCTTTTCCGATTTCAGCCATTTTAGTCAGATTGGCTGGCTCGCCTACTGGTGTAAAGTCAAATTTAAAATCTCCTGTATGAACGATTTGCCCTGGCGGGGTCTTAACAACAATCCCGTAAGAATCTGGGATACTATGAGTTGTCCGGAAAAATGTAACAGATGTTTTTCTGAACTTTATGATATCGTCTTCTTTAATTTCGATTAATTTTGATTGACGGAGCAATCCGTGCTCCTCCAATTTGTTTCTTAACAGACCAAGGGCAAGTTTGCCTCCATAGACAGGTATATTGACTTCTCTTAATAGATATGGAATCCCGCCAATATGGTCCTCATGTCCGTGAGTGATAAAAAGTCCTTTTATTTTATCTACATTTCGGATTAAATAGGTATAATCCGGAATAACATAGTCTATACCGAGCAGCTCGTCTTCCGGGAATTTTATTCCAGCATCTATCAGAATAATTTCGTCCTGAAATTGAACTCCATAGGTGTTTTTGCCGATTTCGCCTAATCCGCCCAATGCGAAAACGGCAGTTTGATCATTTTTTACAAATTTCATCATTTATTCGATCTCCAATACTTTAAAGTCTTCATTTTGTTTTTCAAATTCTAAGTATTTACTGTCTACGGCTGTAACAAATTCAATATTATATGGTTTATCTTTTAATTTTGACCGAACATCTCTTTCGGATTCTGCTTCAATAAAAAGCGTCTTAGTATGTTCACGAACAGGTACTTCTGTTTTTGATTCTTGATAGAAAACTTTATAGATCATAGTAAATCTCTCCTTCTTCCGAATAACTTTTTCTATTATATATAAATTTAACATGATTTTCATGTTTTTCATGTTTTTTCTTCTTCCGGACATTTAATAAGGAAGGAGCCCTTCGCTGATGAAGGGCTCAATATTCTACGCAATTGTTTTTTTTCGAAGCATATCTCTCCACTGTTTTAAAAGCTTCTTCTTTAGCTTCTTTAACATTGTGGGTCATCTCCTTATAATACCTATTTTATACTATCCTTGTCCAATGTGAAAGTAACCGCGGACTGTTTTAAACGAGACTTTTTATTTTTATTATATGAAGGAAGAGCCGATATCTCTCATGGGTAATTTTGGAGGATTGGAAAATAGGTTCACGTTCATTGACTTTTTTCCTTAATCCGTATAGTGTTAAGCGAAAATGAAAAAAGGAAGAGGCAGGAATGAAAAAGATTGTATTCTTTGATATTGACGGGACATTGCTTGATCATAACAAACAGCTGCCAGATATGACAAAGCAGGCAATTGATCAATTAAAGAAAAACGGGGTTTTTGTAGCCATTTCGACTGGCCGTGCACCATTCATGTTTGAAAACTTGCGAAAAGAGCTTGATATAGATTCTTTTATTAGCATGAACGGACAGTTTGTGGTATTTGAGAATGAGCCAATTTATAAAAATCCTTTACCGGAAAAGTCCATTGAGAGGCTGCTTGAATTTTCGAATGAAGCAGGCCATTCTATTGTTTATTTAGATGAAAAGGCCATGAGAGCAACAGTGACAAATGATGATAAAGTAGACATCAGTCTCAGAAGTTTAAAATTCCCGCATCCAGAAATGGATATACATTATTATAAAAATCGAGATATCTATCAGGCATTAGTATTCAGCGAGGAAAAAGATGATGAACTGTATAAAAGTTCTTTTCCAGAATTCCGATTCATCCGCTGGCATAAATATTCAACCGACGTCTTGCCTGCTAAGGGTTCAAAGGCAGAGGGAATAAAACTCATGATAGAAAAATTAGGGTTTGATTTGAAAAATGTTTATGCTTTTGGCGATGGCTTAAATGATATTGAAATGCTTAAAACAGTCGGTACTGGCGTGGCTATGGGAAATGGCAAAGATGAAGTGAAAGAAGCGGCAGACTTTGTAACCACCGGCGTGCATGAAAATGGAATATGGAACGGACTAAAAGAGCAGGGTTTAATATAGCGGCGCTTTAAAGCAGCGGGGGACAGTCCCCCAGTGCATGAATGCACTAAAGGGGACTGTCCCCGATTTTTTATCTTTCAATTGGTATAGCATTTTCTAAAGGCTTGAATGGGTTTGTTTTATCGATATGGTCGTAGAACATGATCCCGTTCAGGTGGTCTATTTCATGCTGGAAGACTATGGCGAGCATGCCTTTGAGCCTTAATTTAATTTCTTTTCCTTCAAGAGTTGTTCCAGCTACAGTAATACGAGCATACCTCGGAACATATCCTGGTATCGCTTCATCAACAGACAGGCAGCCTTCTCCAGCAGTTAAATAAGACCGTTCGACAGAATGGCTCTTAATTTTTGGATTGAAGAGTGCATAGCTGTGAAGCTCACCTTTTTCATCCTGCACATGAACCGCAATCATTCTCTTGCTGACATTAATTTGTGGTGCGGCAAGTCCAATTCCGGGTCTAAGGCCATATTTTTTTGCCAATTCAGGATCTTGGCTGTTTTTAACATAATCAAGCAAGCTTTGCAATGTTTGTTTATCCTCATCTGTTGGCGGAAGAGTAACCTCTTTAGCAACCTCTCTTAAAGCAGGATGACCATCGCGGACTATATCCTCCATTGTTATCATAATGACTCACTCCTGATTGACTATTTGTTAATGTATTTGCTCCAATAAATTAAAAACAATGCTTTACTGTTCCCATAAATAGTCTAACAGAGTAAAGGAAAAAAGTTAATAAAAAGCAAAAAGAAGGTGCCATAACACCTTCTTTTAAAGGAAAACCATTTTTATTAATATTTCCAGCAAGCACATCCAACAATGATTAGAAGGATGAACAATACGACAATTAAAGCGAAGCCTCTGCCGTATCCGACACCGCCGACATAACCAGGATATCCACAACCATAACCATATCCGCCATATCCAAACATAGAAAAACCTCCTATACAAGATTATCGCCAAAACGCAATAAATTCGTATTGGACGATTAATATAGCCTATGTAACTGGGAAAACGTTGGTGTAGGCCTGTGCCTAAAAAATAAATGAAAAGAAGCAAGAATAATTTGTTAAGGTAATCAGAGCAGGATAACTCATCATGGTATTGTCAACCAATGAATAATTAATCTATAGTAAGACATGTAGATTAAGGGGGGACAAGCGTGTTCAAAAAAATTTATCAGATGAGCCTGTTTTTTATATTTGCTGTTGTTTTGAGCGGATGTCAACAGCAAAATCCCTTTGAAAATATATACAAAGTACTGGAAAAGGCAGTAGCTGCTGAACAGACATTTGCGGCCCAGCAGGAACCGATCGTTTTATTAGAAAAAGAAGAAAAGCAAATTTATGAGAGAATTACTGCAATTGGTATGAAAGATAAGGAACAGGTAGCCATACTTGCTGATAAAGCTGCTGAAATGGCAGATCAGAGAAAAAATCATATGGATTTAGAAACAAAAAGCCTTTTAGCCTCGGAAGAAGAGTTCCAATCACTTCCATCGTTAATTAAGGAAGTAAAAGATCCAAAGATTAAGGAAATAGCTCAGGAACTTTATCAAATTATGATGGAAAGATATGATATTCACGATGATATATCAAAAAGGTATAACGAAGCTCTTCAATTAGATAAAGAGCTTTATTCCATGCTAAAGGAAGAAAACGTCCAATTCGAACAGCTAGAAGAACAAATTGGCAAAATTAATAAGGCATATGAACTAGTTTTAGAGGTAAATAAAAAGTTTAATGATAAAACAAAAGAATATAATGAGAAGAAATTATCCCTGTATAGGGAATCAGGACTTGACATAAAAATAGAGGAAGAATAAGAGCAGTATATTAATATTACTGTTCTTTTTTATTTACAAATTTATATAAAACATTACTTATAGTAATATAACGATGTTTTTGAAATGTGTTATAACACATCTGCTCCAGATTACGATTGTTTATATAACAGAATTTTTGATTGTATTAATACAGTAGCAGGAAAGAAAATTAGCTATATTAGAACAGATAGCTGTAAATACCGAAGGAATAAGGATTACACCAGTGATTCAATGGTGGTGTTTGTGAAAAAATTTAAAGAATGTGTATCATCGTAGTTGCAAAAATCATTAATACAGAATATGATGGATATGGATAAACAATTTGAGACGTTTTTAAATGAGTATGTTAGGAAAATATACATTAATGTTTTCTTATCTAGCTTTCCCTTCAGCGCTTATCTAAATCATTTAATTAATAGGAATGCTTTCTAAATTCTTAAGGTATTGGGCATTCTAATGATGTGAAAAAGAAGTAATACAGCGGCCGCAGGCTAGTTATAAAACCTCTAAAGCAGGTTCGCTTTGCTAAAATTAAAATGAAAATTTATAAGAAAACGTCTTTTAAAGAAAGGAAAGGGTGAATGAAATGGCTTCTAAAACAAAGAAGGCAGTACTTGACTCAAAACTTCAGCTCGAAAAGATTGAGGAACAGTTCCAGACACTACAAATCATAAATGAGGAAGGAAAAGTCGTTAATGAATCAGCTATGCCTGATCTGACAGATGAACAGCTTCAGGAATTAATGCGTCGTATGGTCTATACAAGAATTCTTGATCAGCGCTCTATTTCATTGAACAGACAGGGAAGACTTGGTTTCTACGCACCAACTGCCGGACAGGAAGCATCACAGATTGCCTCTCAATTTGCTTTGGAAAAAGAAGACTTCATTCTTCCTGGATATCGTGATGTTCCTCAAATTGTATGGCATGGCTTACCGCTGTACCAAGCATTTCTATGGTCAAGAGGCCATTTTGCAGGCGGAAACATTCCAGAAGGTGTAAATGTGTTTCCTCCGCAAATTATTATCGGAGCTCAGTATGTTCAGGCTGCCGGTGTTGCTCTTGGCATGAAAAAGCGCGGGGAAAAAGCAGTTGCAATCACATATACAGGTGATGGAGGTACGTCACAAGGTGATTTCTACGAAGGAATAAACTTTGCAGGGGCATTTAATGCACCAGCGATTTTCATTGTTCAAAATAATAGATTTGCTATTTCTACTCCTGTTGCTAAGCAGTCCGCAGCTAAAACGCTTGCACAGAAGGGTGTTGCAGCAGGTATTCCTAGCATTCAGGTTGACGGAATGGATCCTCTAGCTGTCTATGCTGCGGTGCGTGAAGCACGTGAGCGTGCCATTAATGGAGAAGGTCCAACACTAATCGAAACACTTACGTATCGATATGGCCCGCATACGATGGCTGGAGACGATCCAACCCGCTATCGTACGGCTGAGCTTGATAATGAGTGGGAAAAGAAAGACCCGCTTGTACGTTTCCGCAAGTTCTTGGAAGAAAAAGAACTTTGGAATGAGGAAATGGAAAACGAGACCATTGAAAAAGCAAAAGAAGATATTAAAGTGGCCATTAAACAGGCAGATGACACACCAAAACAAAAAGTAACAGATTTAATATCAATTATGAATGAAGAGCTTCCATATAACCTAAAAGAGCAATATGAAATATATAAAGCAAAGGAGACGAAGTAAGCTATGGCGCAAATGACAATGATTCAGGCAATTACTGATGCCTTACGCACAGAATTGCGAAATGATCCGAATGTATTAGTATTCGGAGAGGATGTAGGCGTAAACGGCGGGGTATTCCGTGCAACTGAAGGCCTTCAGAATGAATTCGGCGAAGACCGCGTGTTTGATACTCCTCTTGCGGAATCAGGTATTGGCGGTTTGGCGGTCGGCCTTAGCTTACAAGGTTTTCGTCCGGTGCCGGAAATTCAGTTCTTTGGATTTCTATATGAAGTAATGGATTCAGTTGCTGGACAATTAGCCCGCATGCGCTATCGTACAGGCGGCCGCTACAATTCACCTGTTACAATCCGTTCACCATTCGGCGGAGGCGTGCATACTCCTGAAATGCACGCTGACAGCTTAGAAGGATTAATGGCGCAAACACCTGGTCTAAAGGTAGTCATTCCATCAACACCATATGATGCAAAAGGTCTTCTTATTTCATCCATCCGTGATAATGACCCTGTCATTTTCCTTGAGCATATGAAACTTTATCGTTCATTCCGCCAAGAAGTGCCGGAGGGTGAATACACAATTCCGCTTGGCAAAGCTGAAGTGAAGCGTGAAGGAAAAGACTTGTCCATCATCACTTATGGAGCAATGGTGCACGAATCATTAAAGGCAGCCGATGAGTTGGAAAAAGAAGGATACTCTGCAGAAGTAATTGATTTAAGAACGGTTTCTCCAATTGATATCGAAACCATCATTGCTTCAGTGGAAAAAACAGGACGTGCTATTGTCGTGCAGGAAGCTCAAAAGCAATCAGGAATTGCGGCAAATGTCGTTGCAGAAATTAATGACAGAGCTATTTTAAGTCTTGAAGCACCTGTGCTTCGTGTAACAGCACCTGATACTGTTTTTGCATTCCCGCAAGCAGAAGCTGTATGGCTTCCAAATTATAAGGATATTATTGAAACAGGTAAAAAGGTTTTAACATTCTAAAACCTTTAATGATTTAGATATAGACGGGGGCGTGGTGTCCCTGTTTCCATTTTTGATTAAATACAGCCTAGGAGGAGGTTCCATATGTCTTTTGAATTTAAATTGCCGGATATTGGTGAAGGTATCCACGAAGGCGAAATTGTTAAATGGTTTGTAAAGCCTGGGGATCAAGTTCAGGAAGATGATGTATTATGCGAGGTCCAAAATGATAAGGCTGTTGTTGAAATTCCATCTCCAGTAAAAGGTACGGTTGAAGAAATTTTAGTTGGTGAAGGAACTGTTGCAACAGTAGGCCAAGTCCTAATTACATTTGATGCGCCTGGCTATGAAAACCTTAAATTTAAAGGTGATGAGCACGAAGAAACTGCAGAAGCGAAACCTGAAGCAGCTAAGGAAGAGCCTAAGAAAGAAGAAAAACAAGAATCTGCTCCAGCTGCTTCTGTTCAAGGCGAAGCACCAAAAACCCAAGCAGATCCAAATCGCAGAGTGATAGCTATGCCATCCGTACGTAAGTATGCGAGGGAAAAAGGCGTAGATATTCGTCAAGTTGCTGGAAGCGGCGATAATGGCCGTGTACTGAAGGCTGACATTGATTCATTTACCAATGGCGGTGCACAGGCAGAAGAGAGTAAAAATGATCAAGCAGCCAATGCAAAAGCTCAGGATACAACTGTATCAGCTAAGACTGCACAGGTTGCCGTTCAGGGCCAATATCCAGAAACACGTGAAAAAATCAGCGGTATCCGTAAAGCAATTGCCAAAGCTATGGTTCATTCGAAGCATACTGCACCGCATGTTACTTTAATGGATGATGTAGATGTGACGAATCTTGTTGCACACAGGAAAAAGTTCAAAGACATTGCCGCTGAAAAAGGCATTAAACTAACCTTCCTTCCATATGTTGTGAAGGCTTTGACAAGCGCATTAAGAGAATTCCCTGTAATAAATACATCTTTTGATGACGAAAATGATGAAATTATTCAAAAACATTATTATAATATAGGAATAGCAGCGGATACTGAGAAAGGTCTTCTCGTTCCTGTTGTCAAGGATGCGGATCGTAAATCTATTTTTGCTATTTCTAATGAAATAAACGAGTTAGCTGGAAAAGCTCGTGATGGAAAACTTGCCCCTGATGAAATGAAGGGAGCATCCTGTACAATAACAAATATCGGTTCTGCCGGAGGCCAATGGTTTACACCAGTTATTAACCATCCGGAAGTGGCGATACTCGGAATTGGCCGAATTGCAGAAAAGGCGATTGTCAGAGATGGCGAAATCGTTGCAGCACCAGTTCTTGCATTGTCCTTAAGCTTTGACCATCGCATGATAGATGGAGCGACAGCTCAAAACGCGCTTAATCACATTAAGCGTTTGTTAAACGATCCGGAATTACTTTTAATGGAGGCTTAAAAAATGGTAGTAGGAGATTTCCCAATTGAAACAGACACTCTGATTATAGGTTCAGGCCCTGGAGGATATGTGGCAGCTATTAGAGCGGCCCAGCTTGGCCAAAAAGTAACCATCGTAGAAAAGGCAACACTAGGCGGCGTATGTTTAAATGTTGGCTGTATTCCATCAAAGGCCTTAATCGCAGCTGGCCATCGATATGAGACAGCAAAACATTCTGATGGAATCGGTATTCAAGCTGAGAACGTGACTGTTGACTTCTCGAAGGTTCAAGAGTGGAAGAGCGGGATTGTTAAAAAATTAACAGGCGGCGTTGAAGGATTATTAAAAGGAAACAAAGTAGATATCGTTAATGGCGAAGCTTACTTTGTTGATGCAAACACTTTACGGGTAATGAATGAGAATTCTGCCCAAACATACACTTTTAAAAATGCCATCATTGCAACTGGTTCAAGACCAATTGAAATTCCAGCATTCAAGTATTCTAAGCGTGTACTAGATTCAACTGGCGCCCTTAACCTTAAAGAAATTCCTGAAAAGATCGTTGTTATTGGCGGAGGATATATTGGTACAGAATTAGGCGGAGCTTATGCTAACTTTGGCACCCAAGTAACTATCCTTGAGGGAACAGATGAAATTCTTGGCGGCTTTGAAAAACAAATGTCTGCACTTGTTAAGCGCAATCTTAAGAAAAAAGGTGCCGAAATTATCACGAAAGCTCTTGCTAAGAGTGTCAATGAAACTGAAACTGGCGTTACTGTAGAATATGAAGTAAAAGGCGAAGTAAAATCAGTTGATGCTGATTACGTATTTGTTATGGTCGGACGCCGTCCAAATACGGATGAATTAGGCTTAGAGCAGGTAGGCATTGAATTAACAGAACGCGGCATAATCAAGACAGATAAGCAATGCCGTACAAATGTAAGCAACATCTTTGCTATTGGTGACGTTATTGCAGGACCACCTCTTGCACATAAAGCATCATATGAAGGCAAAATTGCTGCTGAAGCTATTTCTGGCCATCCTTCTGAAATTGATTATCTTGGTATTCCTGCGGTAGTATTCTCTGATCCAGAGCTAGCTTCAGTAGGATATTCAGAAAAGCAGGCAAAGGATGAAGGTATTGAAATAACTGCAGCTAAATTCCCATTTGCTGCAAACGGACGTGCTCTTGCATTAGATTCTACAGATGGCTTTGTTAAGCTTATTACTCGTAAAGAAGACGGTTTAGTAATTGGCGCTCAAATCGCCGGAGCTAATGCATCTGACATGATTGCAGAACTAGGCTTGGCTATTGAGGCAGGAATGACTGCTGAAGATTTAGCTATGACTATTCATGCACACCCAACGCTTGGAGAAATCACTATGGAGGCTGCTGAAGTCGCATTAGGCACTCCAATTCATATTATTAAGTAAGTATTAAAAAAGTCCCTTTTCCAATTACGCGAAAAGGGACTTTTTCATGTTGAAAAGCAGCTGCAGGATCCCTATAATTTTGTTAAAAGAAATTCTGCTTGTCTACCAAAAATGAAAATAAGTATCGAATTTTATTCATATATTACCAATACACAGATCTTTTGTGAGAAAAGGGTGTTATCGGTGATGAGGGAATGAAAGTTTATACGGCAATGCTTCTGCAGTTAATTATTTGGAGCGGATATACATTTATCGAGTGGCTGTCAAAATATGATTTGCTTTTTTATAAAGTTTTAATGTTTTTTGTCTTTCTTTATTTAGCGGTTCTGATCGGAAATTATGTTGTTAAATCAATGAAAATTACTGCATTTGTAACTTCATTGAGCCTATCGGTCTATGGGCTCTTTCACTTTACAATGGCTGTAGTTACAGGTTAAAAAAAGCGCGATTCTTTCGCGCTTTTTTTTTATTCCTGCTGCGGCTGTGTTGGCTTTATTTTTACCGCAGGGACTATTTCTTTTTTCAAGGACTTTATTAATGCTACCACAATGAGCAGCATGATAATTGTAAAGGGAAGAGCAGCAATGATGGAAGCTCTCTGTAGAGCCTCAAGTCCTCCGGTCCATAAAAGAATGGCCGCAGAGGCTGACTGAATAATACCCCATATAAATTTTATCCGATTCGGAGGGTTTAGATGGCCATTCGTTGTCTGCATGCCGAGAACAAAGGTAGCAGAGTCAGCAGAAGTGATAAAAAAGGTGCTGATTAGTAAAATGGCTAACAGGGATAGCACTGTTGACAATGGGAAATTTTCAAAAACAGCAAATAAGGCAACCTCCATTCCTTGCTGTTCAATGATGCTCATGATATTCTTCCCCTCGAAAAATTCAAGATATATGCCTGTCCCGCCAAAAACAGAAAACCATAGACCTCCAAATACTGTAGGTACCACAAGAACTCCTATAACAAATTCTCTTATGGTTCTTCCCCGTGATATCCTTGCGATGAAGGTGCCAACAAACGGCGCCCATGCAATCCACCAAGCCCAATAAAAGATTGTCCAATCCTGAAACCAAGTAATATCCTGATCAAAAGGGCTTAATCGAAAGCTCATGGAAGGCAGGTTCTGCAAATAGGAACCAATGGTTGTTGTAAATAGATCCATAATAAAATTGGAAGGTCCAACGAAAAGTAAGAAAAGAAGCAGAAGAAAAGCTAAGAGAATATTTAAATTGCTTAAATATTTGATTCCTTTATCTAAACCAGTCTGGGCTGATGTCATAAATAAAATAGTCACAACAATAATAATGATCATTTGTGTAGTAAAGTTATTAGAGATCCCATTAAACTGATAGGAAAGGCCGCCAGATATTTGAATTGCTCCTAATCCCAGTGATGTTGCAACACCAAAAACGGTAGCAAATACAGCAATAAAGTCGATTAGTGTTCCTATGTTTCCATCCACTCGATCCCCGAATACAGGGCGCAAAATAGAGCTGATTACACCTGGCTGCTCTTTTCTAAACTGAAAGTAAGCTAATGCCAGTCCGATGACTGCATAAATCGCCCAAGGATGCAGGCCCCAATGGAAAAAAGAGTAACGAATGGCACCTCTTGCCGCATCTGGCGTGCCTCCTTCGATAAAAGGAGGATCATGGTAATGAAATAAAGGTTCAGCTACTCCCCAAAAGACAAGCCCAATCCCCATTCCGGCGCTGAACAGCATGGCAAACCAGGTAATCATATTAAATTCGGGGCGGTCCGTATCTTTTCCAAGACGAATATTTCCGTACTTCGTAAAGATTAATACAACAGCAAAAATTAAAAATATCGATGCTGCCATTAAATAAAACCAGCCAAATTTCTCTAATATAAAGCTTTGAACACTTAGGGTTACAGAGTCCAGGTTTCCATTTGGCAAAATCCTTTTTGGGATAAGACCCCATAAAATAAATAGAACAGTAACAAGGACTGAAACCTTGAAAACTGGCGTCAGCTTTTTCATACGATCCCCCCATATTAACTTCCATATGTTGAGTATTTAACACGGAAGAGAAAATATGCAAAATGCCCCTTATTGTAAATGTGAAGTTCTTGGAAAAATAAAAAAAGAGCCCTATTTGGGCTCCTTGGCGGGTAATCGATGAAAAAATCTTGCGATAATGCTGTAAAGGGCAAAAAGAAAAAGAAAATAGCAGACAAAGGAAATCAGAAGCGGAATTGCTTTAAATGTTGTTTGTTTTTCAAAAGGGGACGTGAATTTCACCTCTAACGGATATTTATTGTCATCTGCAGGCAATGTTATTTGCTGTTCGGCAAATGGAAGGGGCCCGCCAAAAAGAACCTTCTGTTCAAGTAATTTAGGCTGGGTCTCATAATAGGAATAAAAAATAAAGGGGGAGAAAATGGTAACCCCAAGACTGATAATCCCGATAAAAATAATTCTATTTAACATATTAGCTTACCTCGAGTGTTTGATAAATTTGAAAGAACAGCCTGCAAAGCTGTTCTCCTTAGTTTACTGTAATTTTCTTGGATAAAAATACATTATTCTTCCATTAAAAAGATGCAGCTCACCTTGTAGTTTTTTCGCTATGAATCTGCAGTATTCATTAGCCTTTCCTTTATCCCCAAATGTTGCGGTTTCTGGCAGAGTTATTTGTATGTATGTTTGTTTTCTTTCGGTTCCATCATCATCCTGAACAGTCTCTTCGTCTACACCGATTAAAATTAAATGATAGCGGTCATTAGTTGATTCTAAATAGAACCATTTACCCTTTCCTTCAGGCTTTTCTTTTATTTCGTATGGAAAAGCAGCCTCGTCAAATTCCCAATCAAGCTGTTGTCCAGTTTTGCCAGTGATATCTTTGAAATAAGAAAACAACTCTTTAACTTCTTCTGTTGAAATCGTTTCTTGTGCTGATGAAGGCACGAGCTTAATATAGGCATTTGCCAACATCCATCCCCCCAAACTTTTGTTTGTCATCCTTATTCTAGCATTGAGTAAAAGTGAGTGACAACATAAATGAGGGAATAAAAAAAATCTTGAAAAATATCTAGAAATGAATTATAATAAAATTCTAAATATTTTTAAAATCAAAAGGAGGAGTTCAATGAACCTATTTGAAAAATTGTATGATGAACAGGAAAATGCTAAGGTCCGATTTGTAGGTTTTACCACCGAACATACCCGCTATGATTTCGGAATTGTTTTTACTAATTTATTTTTTGGAAAGCCTCTAGTTGTTTGTATGCAAACTGGCCGCTCAACACTCCTCGATCCTAAAGACCTCGAAGATACAGATTATTTACAAAAAGCGTTTAAGATGGATAATCGGCAGCAGGCGGAAGATTTATGCGAATTCTTTTTAACAACCCTTCCTGGATCTACCTATCTAACCCAATACGAATAATTCGAAGGTTTTTATAGAACAGGCTGCAACTAGCCTGTTTTATCAAAATTTATATAGCACAACATTTCAATATTACATACATAAAACCCCGTTATTTTTTTAATAATGTTATACAATTTCCTCTTGAAAAAGTAATTGTGTTATATTATTATGTAATTAAAGTTATTAAACCGCTTTCATAATAATTTAAAAAAACAAAGGGGAATGTAAAATGGGTACAATCGTTTGCCAAGACTGCAATTCAACTATTGATTATTTTGAAGATGAAAAAGTTACTGTTTTGTACTCAAAGTGCAAAACTCATTGCTGTGATGGAGAACATAACGAAGAATAAGTATAACACATATAAATAAAGGATAAAGCCTTCCGCATAGCGGAAGGCTTTATTTTATAGCTCTAAATTCCTTAATCACGCGAAGATATTTGAAATCATAATCTTCAGGACCCTGAACAGGAAGCCCTGCTTCCATGTTGGTTTTTATATAAAGCAGGTTTTCTTTTGTAATAATTTCGCCCGGAATAAAAATCGGAATTCCAGGAGGGTAGACCATAATAAACTCTGCAATAATTCTACCTTCTGATTCATCAAATGGGACCAGCTCTGTTTCTGCGTAAAAGGCATCACGCGGTGAAAGGGCTAAAAGCGGAATCTCAGGCAGCATGACCTGTGCCTTTCGTTTCTCCGTTTTTCCATGTCTTTCTGCCGACAGCTCAGTTAATGCTTTGACAAGCATATCACCTTCATATTCTGTATCTCCTGGCGTAATGATACAAAGGATATTGTACAGGTCGGACATTTCGACTTCGATATTATATTTTTCCCTTAGCCACACTTCTACATCTGACCCGCTTATTCCTAGATCTTTTACGGAAATGATCAATTTTGTTGGATCATACCCATGTGCCGCATCTGATTCCAATATTTCTTCACCAACACAGTATAAATGTTCGATTTCATTAATGCGTTTTCTAATAGACTGTGCGAGGATAATAGATTTTTCAACTAAGGACTTACCCTCTGTTGCCAGACGCCTCCTTGCAACATCCAATGATGCCAGCAGCAAGTATGAAGTGGAGGTGGTGGTCAGCATGCTCAATATGGTTTGCACTCTTTTTGGTGAAACAAGGTTTCCCTTCATATTTAAGATCGAGCTTTGTGTCATCGATCCGCCAAGCTTATGAACACTTGTTGCTGCTAAATCTGCGCCAGCCTGCATGGCAGAAAGGGGAAGTTCATCATGAAAATGTATATGAACACCATGTGCTTCGTCCACGAGAACAGGAACGTTATAGGAATGAGCAACCTCTACAATCGCCTTTAAATCAGCAGAAATGCCGAAATAGGTTGGATTAATCACAAGCACACCTTTTGCATCTGGATGCGCCTTGAGGGCTTTAGCTACTGATTCTGTTGTCATTCCATGAGAAATACCAAGGTTTGTATCGATTTCCGGATGGATAAAAATAGGTGTTGCACCGGAAAAAATTATAGCTGACATGACAGACTTATGAACGTTTCTCGGAACGATAATTTTGTCCCCAGGGCCGCAGACAGCCATCACCATTGTCATAATTGCTCCGCTTGTTCCCTGAACGG
The DNA here is from genome assembly GCF_058792595.1 of Cytobacillus sp. MT66. Taxonomy (NCBI): domain Bacteria; kingdom Bacillati; phylum Bacillota; class Bacilli; order Caryophanales; family Bacillaceae; genus Cytobacillus; species Cytobacillus sp. MT66. The sequence continues at coordinate 421,610 of NZ_JBXAFB010000003.1, read as the reverse complement.
AAAAAAATGTTCTATCTGCTCCAAAGGCTTCAGCGGCAAGGTCCTGTGCCTGTTTAATGATCCCTTTAGGCTGGTGAAGGTCATCTAGTGGAGCAATATTAATTAAATCAATAGATAAAGCATTTTCACCAATAAACTCCCTGAATTCTGGATCAGCCCCGACTCCCTTTTTATGCCCGGGGATATGAAACTGGATCGGATTCTTTTTGGCATGTGCCAATAAACCGCTAAATAACGGTGTTTCATATTGTGACAATGTAATTCTCACACCTCTTCAATTTAAATTATTGCAAAAACATTTGAATTATAGCATTATTCGATTCCCTTGCATAGTAGGCAAAGGGTGCGGTTTTGCTGCTTGGTCATTAATGCTGATTATTTTAGTTTTAGATGTTAACAGGAATTTATAACAAATAAATCGAAGTAATTATGAAGTAGTATAATATGAGGGAGGAAAGTATAATGAAATGGGATACAAGAGTAACTGAGATTTTAAATATTAAATATCCAATTATCCAGGGAGGTTTAGCTCATTTGGCTTATTCTGATCTGGCAGCTGCTGTTTCAAATGCCGGCGGATTAGGACAGGTGACGGCTATGTCACTTCCGAGCCCTGATGATTTAAGAAAAGAGATTCACAGGGTTAGAGAGCTTACAGATAAGCCGTTTGGCGTAAACTTCTCCATTGGACAGCAGCGCAGGCCATATAAAGAATACCTTGATGTTGCTATTGAAGAGGAAGTTCCTGTTATCACTATGACAGGAGGAAATCCAACACCGCTATTTGAACAATTAAAAGGCACAAATATTAAAAAACTGGTGCTTGTTGCATCGAAAAGACAGGCTGTTAAAGCCCAGGAGCTTGGAGCTGACGCAGTAATGGTCGTTGGCCAGGAAGGCGGGGGCCACTTGGGGAGAGATGATGTAGGTACTTTTGTCTTGATCCCTCAAGTTGTAGATGCTGTTTCCATTCCAGTTATTGCCTCAGGAGGCATTGGTGATGGCAGGGGCTTAATGGCCGCACTAAGCCTAGGTGCCCAAGGCATTGAAATGGGAACAAGATTTATTGCCGTAAAAGAATGTGTGCATGCTTCTGAACTTTATAAAAGGAAGCTTATGGAAGGGAGCGAAACGGATACGGTTGTTATTAAAAAATCAATCGGTGCTCCAGCTAGGGCAATAGCGAATGCATGGACAGATAAAATTTTGGAAATTGAAAAGCAAAATGGCGGTTATGAAAGTCTGAGGGATTACATAAGCGGAAACACCAATAAAAAGTATATTCATGATGGCAAGGAAGAGGAAGGATTTGGCTGGGCAGGTCAAGTCATGGGTTTGATTAAAGATGTTCCATCCGTTGAGGAACTATTTACCCGAATGATTGGCGAAGCTGAAAGCATTCGAAACAAATGGGCAAAATAAACCGTAAGCGCCCTGTTTTAGCGCCTCTAGGGCGCTGAAGCTGGATAATTCTCATAAGTTAGAAATGACAACTAGGAGTGAAAAGGCTCAGTGGAATATCAATATCCAATTGATCAGGATTGGTCTACGAAGGAAATCGTTGATGTGATTCATTATTTTCAGCAGCTTGAAGCAGCCTATGAAAAAGGGATCAATCGTGAAAAATTTTTTGATGCTTATAAAAGATTTAAGGAAATAGTGCCAGGTAAGGCTCAGGAACGCAATATTTGTAATGAATTTGAAGAAATAAGCGGCTATTCATCTTATCATACCGTTAAGACCGCTAAAGAAATTCCGTCAGGCGGAAAAATAAAAATGCAGAAAAAATAAAACCTCCATAGGAGGTTTTATTTTTCTGCACTTTCATATACAGCTAATTTGTATAGGGGCATGACAGTTTTAAATACAGATTCCGCCATATTGAGAAATTCATCAGGCGACATTTGGATAGCTTTTTCTTTTGCTATATTCAATCCGCATAGGATTTCAGCTTTTTTGACATTTTGCAGGCGAATGAACATCTCTTTTAACTCGTCCTTCGATAAATCTCCATGCAACGTTGCTTTTGGTTTCATATGATCAGCAGACCAGACAAAATGGTCTGGAATGGCTTCATAGATCGCATCTGCCTTCGACTCGAGTACATGCCCGAAATTACTCTTATTCTGAGCCTCATATATGATAGCAAACCAGATAAACACATGTGATTCCCATAAGCCTATCTGGAAGTGAGGCATCATTTTATATCCTCTTGAATTACTTGCAAAAGCTACCCATGTATCGTTTGGAGGATTTTTCGTCCGCCTTGCATGCTTTGCCACATGTGCAAACATTTCCTCTCCTGTTTCAACGGAGAGCATTGGGGCAAAATGATTGCCTAAAGCTTCGAGTTTCGGTCTTATATTGGCAATTAGGGACTCCATCCGTTCTTCCAATCCGTCTATATGAAAAACAGCAAAATCTGTCTTTGTAAAACCTGTAAATGACATTGACAAACCTCCAGCATCTTTTACATATATTTTACCACACTCCAAAAAATTCGATAATTCTCATGCTTTTTCGTGACGAATAAATGAAAATGGGTATTAGCACAAATTTGTTGCAACTAAACAAGATCCCTCATAATATACTATTAATAATAGTCAGTAAATTCGAAAATAGACTATTTGAAAAGGGGTGTGGCTTTTTCATGAAACAACTTGTGAATTCTGGTGCTGGTAAAAAGGGAGACAAGGAAAGAACGGCTGTTTTGCGTTTGGAAATGGATTATGAACTTGCAACATTATTCGAAGCGATCAAAAATGAAAATGAAGATGTGAAAAAGAAAAGCAAGCAAAATTTGGAAAGAATTAGACAGGAGCTTCTTAAGTTAAAAGCGCTTTAATTTGACATTATTAGGATGATCAACGTTAAAGGAGAAAAATAAAGAAAAATGCCAATGAAAATTAGACTTAGCCAATAGTAAACGGACTCCCATTTAAATCTTTGAGGGGTTCGTTTATTATTTTTTTCAGAGGGAAAGGCTAACACTTGAAGCCAAATCCATTTTCAGCATATGATAATAATCAGTATATGGAAACTTATCCCACAAACATTTAGTGTTTATAGTTTATACCTAATGGATTAGCGGAGGACAATATGACAAATTGGAATGAAATAAATGAACATGCTATTGAATGGATTAAGGATGCTGGAGAAAGAATCAAACAATCTTTCAGCAAAAAATTGACCATTGAAACAAAATCAAATGCTAATGACTTGGTAACAAATATTGATAAGAATACGGAACAATTTTTTATTGGGAAAATAAAGGAGGTATACCCTGATCATAAGATCCTTGGAGAAGAGGGGTTCGGGGATGAAGTCAATAATCTTAGCGGAATTGTCTGGATTATTGACCCAATAGATGGGACCATGAATTTTATTCACCAGCAGCGGAATTTCGCGATCTCCATCGGTATTTATGAGGAAGGGGTTGGCCAAATTGGGCTGATCTATGATGTGGTTCATGACGAATTATACCGCGCAATGAAAGATCATGGTGTTTATATGAATGATTTAAAATTGCCTCCTCTTGATAATGTAAACGTCTCGGAAGCCATAATTGGCATTAATGCTACTTGGGTAACAGAGAATAAAAGAATTGATCCTGCCCTTTTAGCTCCGCTTGTCAAACATGCACGCGGAACAAGATCATATGGGTCTGCAGCGATCGAAATGGCCTATATTGCATCTGGCCGGCTAGATGCCTATATTACGCTGCGTTTGGCACCATGGGACTTTGCAGCAGGAAAAATCTTAATCGAGGAGCTTGGCGGTGTGGCAACCAATTTAAAGGGAGAACCATTAAATCTTTTAGAAAAAAATTCAGTATTTGTTTCAAAACCGGGTCTCCATCAGGAGATCATGGAATCCTATTTAAAAAATGGCAGATGGTAATTTTTACAAAAAAGGGACCAGAACCCTCGGCTGCCGTATTTCCTCCCATTTAAAAAGCGCCTGGCCATAGATAAGCCAAGGCGCTTTTTCGCTTTATAATTATAAAATTCCATTTTCGCGCATTTTCTTTTTTGTCTTAAAACCATATCCCATAACAAATACTAAAGCTATAATACAGGCGAATATGCCAACTACACTTTGTTCAGCAATGGCTATGCCAATTCCCATCATGCATAGGGTTGCAGCGATGGCAGAAGCTAATAATGGCCATTTTATTTGTTTCAACATAAAAACCTCCTTTAATCAGGGTTTATGATTCTAGTGTACAGACGCTTTTTTAATTTTACCATAAAAAATTTTTAGGTTTCCACTTCCATTATGTTATAATATTTCAGTTACAGAATGAAGAGAAAAATTTAGGCTTTTTAATAAAGGTAGGAGGAACTTCCTTGAAATTAAGAGAAGATATTCGTAATATTGCAATCATTGCCCACGTTGACCATGGAAAAACAACACTAGTCGATCAGCTTCTAAAACAGGCTGGTACATTCCGTTCAAACGAACATGTCGAAGAGCGTGCAATGGATTCCAATGATATTGAAAGAGAGCGCGGTATTACAATTTTGGCAAAAAATACTGCTGTTCAATATAAAGATAAAAGAATCAATATTTTAGATACACCAGGACACGCAGACTTCGGCGGTGAAGTTGAGCGGATTATGAAAATGGTTGATGGTGTTCTTCTTATTGTAGATGCTTATGAAGGCTGTATGCCTCAGACACGATTTGTACTTAAAAAGGCATTAGAACAGAAATTAACCCCAATCGTCGTTGTAAACAAAATTGACCGTGACTTTGCCCGTCCGGAAGAGGTTGTAGACGAAGTATTAGATTTGTTTATTGAGCTTGGAGCAAATGAAGACCAGCTTGAGTTCCCAGTCATTTATGCTTCAGGAATTAATGGTACTGCAAGCACAGACCCTTCAAAACAGGATGAAAATATGGAATGTCTATATGAAGCTATTCTTGATCACATTCCTGCACCAGTTGATAATCGCGAAGAACCGCTGCAATTCCAGGTTGCCCTGCTTGATTATAATGACTATGTCGGCCGAATTGGAATTGGCCGCGTATTTCGCGGAACTATCCATGTAGGACAGCAAGTTGCACTAATGAAGCTAGATGGCACTGTTAAGCAATTTCGCGTAACTAAAATCTTTGGATTCTTCGGCCTTAAGCGCGAGGAAGTTCAGGAAGCTTACGCTGGGGACCTTATTGCCTTATCTGGAATGGAAGATATCAATGTTGGGGAAACCGTTTGTCCGTTCGAACATCAGGATGCATTGCCAATCCTTCATATTGATGAGCCAACATTACAAATGACTTTCCTAGTGAACAATAGTCCTTTTGCCGGAAGAGAAGGCAAATATTTAACATCTAGAAAAATTGAAGAAAGACTCCGTGCACAGCTTCAGACAGATGTAAGCTTAAGGGTTGATAATACGGATTCTCCGGATGCTTGGATTGTTTCAGGACGTGGAGAGCTTCACTTATCTATATTAATTGAAAACATGCGCAGGGAAGGCTATGAGCTTCAAGTTTCAAAACCAGAGGTTATCGTTAAAGAAATTGACGGTGTTCGCTGTGAACCAGTGGAGAGGGTTCAAATTGATGTACCTGAGGAACATACAGGATCCATTATGGAATCTCTTGGTGCCCGTAAAGGTGAACTCCTTGATATGGTTAATAACGGAAATGGTCAGGTTCGCTTGACTTTCAATGTGCCTGCACGCGGATTAATCGGATATACAACAGAATTCCTTACATTAACAAGAGGTTATGGTATCATTAACCATACATTTGACAGCTACAAGCCAATGGTACAGGGACAAGTCGGCGGCAGACGCCAAGGCGTACTTGTTTCAATGGAGAGCGGAAAAGCTTCAACATATGGTATTATGCAAGTAGAGGATCGCGGAGTTATTTTTGTTGATGCTGGAACTGAAATTTATGAGGGTATGATTGTAGGCGAGCATAATCGCGAAAATGATATTACTGTTAATATCACAAAAACAAAACATGCGACAAATGTCCGTTCAGCGACAAAAGATCAAACAGCAACAATGAAAAAGCCGCGGATTATGACGCTTGAAGAGTCATTAGAATATTTGAACGATGATGAGTATTGTGAGGTTACACCGCAATCTGTCCGTCTCCGCAAAAAGATTCTTGACAAGAGCGAGCGTGAAAGAATGGCTAAAAAGAAAAAAGTTGCTGAAATGAGCTAAATCATGGTGTTCAGAGGAAGGGGATCTGCCTGACTCTGAACACTCTCCAGAAAGGAGGGGAGTGGAAAAGTGGTGGATATAAATGAACGTCTGTCTTTTTTCGCTGCTTTGTTCAGGGTACAGGAAAATTCAGATCTTGGCATGTGGATGCTATATTTGACGATTGTTGTCCTGTGCATCATTGTTTTTAAACTTGGTTTCGCTAAAAAACTTCCCATTCTTAAATCATTAGTCGTTTATTTGTTTTTGATTTTTGGCTGTACAATCCTGACATTTTTTGCTGTTTTCCTTCCAATTACAGAAGGATTGGTTGTTGCAGCACTCATCCTGATCATTTATAAGGTTCGCCGTCTGAACTATTCAAAAAAACAAGAAGGCAAACAAGTTTAGTTTTGTAACTTCGAGAGATGTTTTCTAATGGGGAGGAAATAATGAAGACTTTGCAGGATGCTTTATATAACTGGTTATCAATTAAAATTGTAATCGATGATAGACCTGATGACACAGCTGCTGTTGAAACAGAACAGATGTTTATGGATATTTTAATTGGTGATCATCAAATATCTAATATAGAAGTAGATAAAGATGAAATCATGTATTATGTCTATTATGATCAAAATGGGGAAAGAAAAAAGTCGCGGTTTCCAAGAGAACTAATTGAAGTTATGCTCGATCAGATTAAAGCTGAACCTGAAAAATATATAAATTACCCTGAATAAAAAGGAAGCCTTACGTGGGGTGCTGAGTTGTCAGCATCCCCCTTATAAGGCTTCCTTTTTTAATTTCCATTACACAATTATGAATGAACAGGGGCAGATGTATACTTTTTACCATTCATCCTCTTTTAATTTAGTCCGGTAAAGCTTAAAGTTGCCAGTTTCTATTCTTTTTATCGTTTTAGATGTTATTCTTTCTTCGCATGGTTTGCACATATACGTATGAATTGGACGGTTTCTTAGTCTTTTTGCCTGCAGACAGTCATTTTCAATTGATTCAATTTTATCGCAAAGTACACATTTAACTCTCATATTATTTACACCACCAGAATTTATAGCTTTTTATGATTCCTGTTTATCTTTTTTTATAAGAAATTTTTTATACCATTTATTTTTTATTATATCAGTAAACATGGACATTAAAAAATGCTTAGTCCAATAGACTAAGCATTTTTTTTTTTACTATTCAATTTTATTCTTTTGCTGGTTGGATTGATTATTTTGCTTTTGATCAAGCGTGTTTTGTTCTTTTTGGTTTAATTTATTATTAGGTTTCTCAGTTGTATCCTTTGGGGTTGGATTGATAATGTCTGCAGGGATTTCTGGTATCAGTCTGCCAGTGATATCCGCAAGCTCATTCAAAATGCCTTGAATAGGCTGGTTATTATTAATATCCTCGGATATTTCTGCAATGCGTGCTTTTACATCTGGATCTGCAATGACAATGGCATAGGCTCCATAAGGGTCTTTTTTTAGGCTCTCTGCAACGGAGTATTTAATTGCCCCAACCTCAGATCTTTCCAAATTTTTATTTACATCAATGCCAACAATCGCGTACTTGCCCAAAACAACGGCTGTTGCATCATTCACATTTGGGATGCTTGAAGCAAGTTCTACAAGGTGTCTGGAAATCTTTTGCCCGGTTGTACGGTCAACTTCCTGAATTGTGCTGTTTTTTACATTGACTAAATGATTATTCTGGTTTTCGCCTCCCTGATTGCTGTTGTTATTAACTCCGCAGCTGGTCAGAAAAGCTATTGAGATGATAAACATAATCCATTTGTTCAATGCTGCCGCCTCCTTAAGCTAAATGAGTAGCTATCCTATCTTTTATGTATTTTCATAAATGGGTTTTTTATAGGTTCTTTATGGATTATTGTGCAAAAGTTCGTCTATCTTTATTCAAAAAAACATATATTTAAGCAAAGTCTATTCGTTCCACTGTATAGAGATCATAGAGAGCAGGAGGCATCGGATTGAGTAAAATTTATGTGTTAGATACAAACGTCTTGTTGCAGGACCCAAATTCGATTTTCTCTTTCGAAGAAAACGAGGTGGTTATTCCAGCCGTAGTACTTGAAGAAGTGGATTCAAAGAAGAGGTATATGGATGAGATTGGCCGGAATGCAAGACAAGTATCAAGGCTGATTGACGGCCTAAGACAAACAGGAAAATTACATGAAAAGATTCCGCTTGAAAATGGCGGAAGCTTAAGAATTGAGCTTAATCACCGATCATTTCAGCAGCTGCAGGATATTTTTATTGAAAAAACGAACGATAATCGTATCTTAGCAGTAGCCAAAAATCTTTCCCTGGAAGAAACAGAGAAAGAAGATGGAAGAACGGTCATCCTAGTCAGCAAGGATGCATTAGTAAGAGTAAAAGCGGATGCCATTGGATTAATAAGTGAAGACTTCCTAAGTGATAGGGTCATTGAAAATGACCATCTCTACACTGGATTTTTAGAGGTATATGTTCCCAGAGAAAGACTGGACCAATTTTATGAAAAAGGAGAACTTCCTGTTCGATCAGTAACCTCGTTGCCGGTCTATCCTAATCAATTTATATTAATGAAGGATTTACTGGGTTCATCATCATCGGCATTAGGTGTGATTGACAAAACAAGATCCATTATTAAAAAATTGATATTTGATCATGAACATATCTGGGGAATCAAACCTAGGAATGTACAGCAGACCATTGCAATGGAGCTGTTATTAAGAAGGGACTTGCCCTTAGTCACATTAACCGGTAAAGCCGGAACAGGGAAAACACTTATTGCATTGGCATCTGGGTTAATGCAAACAGAGGACAAGGGGGATTATAAAAAACTGCTGGTTGCTCGCCCGATAGTTCCTGTGGGAAAGGATTTAGGCTTTCTGCCAGGGGAAAAAGAGGAAAAGTTAAGACCATGGATGCAGCCGATATTTGATAATTTAGAGTACTTGTTTAATGTCAAAAAGCCTGGAGAATTGGACGCCATCCTTGCCGGTATGGGTTCAATCGAGGTTGAAGCACTCACATATATAAGAGGAAGAAGTATACCAGATCAGTATATTATTATTGATGAAGCTCAGAATTTAACTAAACACGAAGTGAAAACGATTTTAACCCGAGTAGGGGAAAGGAGTAAGATTGTTTTAATGGGAGATCCGGAACAAATAGATCATCCGTATTTGGATGCCTATAATAATGGGTTAACCTATGTGGTGGAAAGATTTAAGGATCAAACGGTCTCAGGACATATAAAACTAATCAAAGGCGAAAGATCAGGACTTGCTCAATTAGCAGCTGATTTACTCTAAAAACAAAAAAAGGGCGATAGTTTATCGCCCTTTTTTTCGTTTCGTTTATTCCAAAATAAATTGTTTAACTCTTTTAATTGGATTCTCTTTATTGCTTCCGTCGCCATAGTAAATGTAAACTGGACCGTCTTCAAATAAAGGCTTGCCTTTTATAGAAAATCCTAGAATCAGTTCCTCTGCTTTTTCAAGGGGCATGCGGAATTCGCCATCTTCACTGACAATCACAAAAGTCTTGGCATCTTCCTCTGGTTCAGCATTATTAAGAAAAGGCTTAAGCGAGATGCCAAAAGACCCTGTCAAAACTTTAACCTTTTCGAATTTCTTTTCAGTCTTTAAGGTTGGGGGAAACACAGCACCTTCCATAATCTCTCTATCCCAATGCTTTGAAACTGCTTTTGTGTATGCCTCTGTTTCATCCACCTTTACATGATCCTTTTCAAAATAGGTATCTAAATCAATCCGGCGGTCATCGAAGATCCAGACACCGGGATCAAGAGTAATTTTAAATTTTACTTTACCGGAAACAGGAATAATTGTATTCATTTATTATCCTCCTAACAAAGCCAATTACTAAGTACTATTCCAGTATACAGATTTCTGAAGAAAATGTCATATTATGTTTGCGGCAATCGCTTTTGCCATAATAAAAATACTGCTGCCCTAAGGTCCTTATACCCTTGCAATTTTCTCTTTAAGAGTATAAAATTTATAGATAGGATAATCGCTCGGAAATGGAGGGATTGAAAGTTGGCTTCAGAAATGATTGTTGATCATAAAGAAAGAGCAAATGCCCTGTTAAAGGCGGATGCTGAAAAAATATTGAAACTGATTAAGGTGCAGATGGACAATCTCACAATGCCTCAATGTCCTCTTTATGAAGAGGTACTGGATACCCAGATGTTTGGTTTGTCTCGTGAAATAGACTTTGCTGTTCGGCTTAACCTAATAGATGAAAAAGACGGAAAGGCCATAATGGATGAATTGGAAAGAGAGCTTTCCATTCTGCATGAGGCTTCTGTAAGAAAATAAGCTAATGAAAAACTCAAACATTCTAATCAGATTGTTTGAGTTTTTTTAGCTAAAAGACACTGAGTTGGTTGGAACGGAAAACGCATCGCCCGGAACGCTAATTTTAGAAATGCCTAGCCGAAGAAATTACTTTTATCCAGCATGAAAAAAGACATATGAAATAGGTTATATTTTTTATATATAGTATGACATAATTATAGATTTATTATTAATAGTATGATACATTAATAATAATCTTTCTTTTCTTCCATGTAGGATATTTTAACGCTTTAGTCGAAAAACAAATACAGCAGAAGATAAGGGAAGAGGGCCTGATGTTTAAAAAAATTTTAAAATCATATGATTACACTTTAGTGCTAGCAGTTCTCCTATTGTCTATCTTTGGACTGATCATGGTGTACAGTGCCAGTATGGTAACCGCTGTGCAAATCAACCAAGTAGAAAGTGATTTTTTCTATAACAAACAGAAGCTGCACCTAATTATGGCGGCCATTGCCTTTGCATTCATGGCGCTATTTCCTTATAAAGCCATGTTGAGCAATAAGATTCTTGTGCCAATGGTTATTTTTTCTCTTGCCGGGCTTTTTGCGCTGTTTATCTTTGGACATGTTGCCGGCAATGCTCAGAGCTGGTTTAAGCTTGGAAGCAGAAGTCTGCAGCCCTCTGAATTTGTTAAACTCACAGTTATCATCTATCTATCTGCTGTTTACGCGAAAAAACAGTCGTACATAAATGAGTTTAATAGAGGGGTTGTTCCGCCTCTTGCTTATTTAGCTCTTGCCTGCATTTTTATTGCCATTCAGCCGGACTATGGTACAGCTGCAATCATTTTTGCCATTGCCTCAACTATTATCTTTGCTTCAGGAATGAGCTATAAGCATATTTTAAGGCTTGGATTAATTGGCGGAGCATTGGCACTTCCTGTAATTCTTCTCTTAAGAAAGGAAATATTTTCTCCGATAAGAATGGGAAGATTTGAAGCCTTTCAGGATCCTTTTGGGTCAGAATTTGGCTATCAGCTTGTCAATTCCTACCTTGCATTGGGTTCAGGGGGAATCACTGGTCTTGGTTTGGGAAAAAGTGTGCAGAAGCTTGGGTATCTGCCTGAAGCCCATACCGATTTCATTATGGCAGTAATTGCTGAGGAGCTTGGCTTGTTTGGGGTTTGTTTTGTGCTTCTTTTACTTGGCTACATTGTTCTGAGGGGCATTTATATTGGTTTAAAATGCAAAGACCCTTTTGGAAGTCTTTTGGCTATTGGCATTTCAAGCATGATTGGTATACAAACCTTTATTAATCTTGGCGGTATATCCGGTGTGATCCCGCTTACGGGCGTTCCGCTTCCATTTATCAGCTATGGAGGGTCTTCGCTGCTTCAGCTGGCCCTTTCAATGGGAATCCTTGTTAATGTTTCCATGTTTGTTAATTACGAACAGAAATATAAGGGGAAGAAGGAAGAAGGCCTCGAGAATGTACAAAAACAATCAGGAAATATTAATTTTCGGCAATAAATGCAGAGAAAATTCTTTGTATTTGTTATAATCTTTTAAAGCCAGTATTTTCAGTATTTGAATGGCCTTAATAAAATATCTATTTGCGGACCTTAAAAAGGCCGCAGCATATCATCAATTTGCAGAAAAATCATAAAAGTGAAAAGATGGGGTGTTACACTTGAGCCGTAGAATCAACAAGGTATTAGTAGCAAACAGAGGCGAAATTGCTATTCGGGTATTCCGGGCATGTACGGAATTGAATATTCGTACTGTTGCGATTTACTCGAAAGAAGATTTAGGTTCTTACCACAGATATAAGGCAGACGAAGCATATCTGGTTGGAGAAGGAAAAAAGCCGATTGATGCCTATTTAGACATTGAAGGTATTATAGAAATTGCCAAAAATAGTGAAGTGGATGCCATCCATCCAGGTTATGGCTTCCTTTCAGAAAATATTCATTTTGCCAGACGCTGTGAAGAAGAAGGGATCATTTTTATAGGTCCAGAATCCAGGCATCTTGATATGTTTGGTGATAAGGTGAAAGCCAGAACGCAGGCACAGCTTGCTGAAATCCCTGTTATTCCTGGAAGTGACGGTCCTGTTAAAGGATTAGAGGATGTCGTTTCCTTTGGTAAAAACGTTGGTTTCCCGATTATTATTAAAGCATCGCTTGGCGGCGGCGGCCGCGGCATGAGAATTGTCAATAGCCTTGAAGAGATAAAAGAGGCATATGAAAGAGCTAAATCAGAAGCAAAAGCTGCTTTTGGCAGTGATGAAGTATATGTTGAAAAATTCATCGAAAAACCAAAGCATATTGAGGTCCAAATTATTGGGGACAAGCACGGAAATATTGTACACCTGTATGAGCGTGACTGTTCCGTGCAAAGAAGACACCAAAAGGTTGTTGAAGTGGCGCCAGGTGTTTCACTATCTAAACAGCTCCGGCAGGATATTTGTGAAGCCGCAGTCAGATTGATGAAAAATGTTGATTATTTGAATGCAGGTACGGTTGAATTCCTAGTATCCGGGGATAAATTCTATTTCATTGAAGTTAACCCAAGGGTTCAGGTTGAACATACAATTACTGAAATGGTCACAGGTGTAGATATTGTTCAAACACAAATTCTTGTAGCAGAGGGACATGCCCTTCACAGTGATGTAATAGGTGTTCCTCCTCAGGATCAAATTCGTGTATACGGATTTGCTATCCAATCACGTGTAACAACAGAAGATCCGCTTAATAATTTTATGCCTGACACAGGGAAAATAATGGCATACCGTTCAGGCGGCGGCTTTGGCGTCCGTCTTGATGCCGGAAACGGGTTCCAGGGAGCGGTTATTACGCCATATTATGATTCATTGCTTGTTAAATTATCAACCCATGCAATGACATTCGAGCAGGCTGCAGCTAAAATGGTGCGGAATCTTCAGGAGTTCCGGATTCGCGGGATTAAAACAAATATTCCATTCCTTGAAAATGTAGTAAGGCATGAAAAGTTCATTAAAGGTGAATATGATACGTCATTTATCGACCAGACACCAGAATTATTTGTTTTCCCAGTACCTAAAGATCGCGGAACCAAAATGCTTAACTATATTGGAAATGTAACGGTTAATGGATTCCCTGGTATTGAAAAGAAAAAGAGACCAGTGTTCGATAAGCCTAGAATTCCAAAAAACAAGCTAACTAGTGAATATAAGGATGGAACAAAGCAAATTTTGGATAAAAACGGCCCTGAAGGTTTAATCAAATGGATTAAAGAGCAAAATGAAGTTCTTTTAACGGATACGACTTTCCGTGATGCTCACCAGTCATTGCTGGCTACCAGAATCAGAACACATGATATCAAGCAGATTGCTGAACCTACTGCCAAGTTATTGCCGGAAATGTTCTCATTTGAAATGTGGGGAGGCGCAACTTTTGATGTTGCATACCGCTTCTTGAAAGAGGATCCATGGCAAAGACTGCTGACATTAAGAGAAAAAATGCCCAACGTTCTTTTCCAAATGCTTTTAAGAGCATCAAATGCCGTTGGCTACAAGAACTATCCAGATAATGTCATTCGTGAGTTTGTAGATAAATCTGCACATGCTGGAATCGATGTATTTAGAATCTTCGATAGCCTGAACTGGGTAAAGGGAATGGAAGTGGCCATTGACGCAGTAAGAAATACTGGAAAAATTGCTGAAGCTGCTATTTGTTATACTGGGGATATATCCAATCCGCTGAAAACAAAATATGATATCAACTACTATAAGAATCTGGCGAAAGAACTAGAAAATCAGGGTGCACACATTTTAGGCATAAAGGATATGGCTGGGCTGCTTAAGCCGCAATCTGCTTATCGTCTAATTTCGGAGCTTAAGGAATCTGTTAATATTCCGATTCATCTTCATACACATGATACGAGCGGAAACGGTATCTTCACCTATGCAAAAGCTATTGAAGCTGGTGTTGATATTGTCGATGTAGCCTTAAGCTCTATGGCTGGTTTAACATCACAGCCAAGTGCGAATTCCCTTTACTATGCCTTAGAAGGCACAGAGCGTAAGCCGAATTTGAATATCGATGCTTTGGAACAGTTAAGTCATTATTGGGAAGATGTCCGTAAATATTATGCAGACTTTGAAAGCGGCATGATTGCTCCTCATTCAGAAATTTATCAGCATGAAATGCCTGGCGGCCAGTACAGCAATCTGCAGCAGCAGGCAAAGGGAGTCGGCCTTGGTGACAAATGGGATGAAGTGAAGGAAATGTATTCCCGTGTCAATCAAATGTTTGGAGATATTGTTAAAGTAACTCCATCATCTAAAGTCGTTGGTGATATGGCTCTTTATATGGTTCAAAACCAGCTTACCGAAGAGGATGTATTGGCAAAAGGCGATTCGCTTGATTTCCCAGACTCTGTCGTAGAATTATTTGAAGGGTATCTGGGACAGCCTTATGGAGGTTTCCCTAAGGAGCTTCAAAAGGTCATTCTGAAAGATAGACAGCCGATTACTGTAAGACCTGGGGAATTACTGCAGGATGTTAATTTTGAGGAAATAGGCAAGAAGCTTTCCGCTGAACTTGGCATTAAAGCAACCAGCTTTGATAAATTAGCCTATGCCCTCTATCCAAAAGTTTTTATCGATTACAGAAAAACAGTTGACCAATTTGGTGATGTTTCTGTACTTGATACACCGACGTTTCTATTTGGCATGAGACTTGGGGAAGAAATTGAAATAGAAATTGAAACAGGAAAGACACTAATTGTGAAGCTTGTTTCGATTGGTCAGCCTCATCCTGATGGAACAAGAATCGTCTATTTCGAGCTCAATGGACAGCAGCGTGAAATTATCATCAAGGATGAAAGCATTAAATCAAAAGTAGTATCACGTGTGAAGGCAGATCCGCATAATGAATCGCATATTGGCGCATCAATGCCTGGAACCGTTATTAAGGTACTAGTTGAAAAAGGGGAAAAGGTTGAAAAAGGGGATCATTTAATGATTACCGAAGCCATGAAGATGGAAACAACGGTTCAGGCTCCTTTCTCTGGAATTGTAAAAGATATCTATGCTGTTAATGGAGAGGCGATCCAAACAGGAGATCTGCTAATTGAAATCAGCAAATAAATAGGCTATATTAAAGCTTAATGTTGATTTTAACCGCTTAGTTGATTGGAGCGGAAATCAACGGCTAAATTTAACAAAGTAAATAAATAAAAAAGCTGCAGCATTTGCTGCAGCTTTTTTTATTGAACGGTGACCGGCGGTGTTGAAACTGACTTTTTTTCAGTACTTTCCTGTTTTTGTGCCAGTAAAGCACGCTCGTTGACCCTGCTTCTGGTTACCATTAATATAAAGTAGCTAAGAACCCCAAACAAGCAAGAAATAAAAAATGCATGGGCAAGAGCAATGTAGATGTTAAGCCTTGAAACGACTACAAGTGCACCTGCAGTGACCTGCAGGCATACAAGGATCAAAGAAATAATCCATCCCCAGTAGATCACCTTTTGTTCTTTATAATGCTTAATCGCAAGAACAGTAATGTAGGCAATCCAGATAAAAATCAGGCCGGCAGCAGCTCTATGTCCCATCTGCACCCATTCATACATATTCTCTGGCAAAACAAATACTCCATTAGTGCACATTGGCCAGTCCCGGCAAACAAGGCTAGCATTTGCATGACGAACAAGTGCGCCTGTATAGACGACAATGTAGCTGTAGATGGAAACCCCAATGATGTGTTTTTTCATTCGCTTATCTAAAATGATATTTTCAGTATCAAATTTCTTGTCCACCTCAAAAATCAGTAAAGTAAGGAGAAGGACGGTTGCGAATGAAATTAGGGATATTCCAAAATGCAAGGCAAGCACAAAATCAGATTGCCCCCACATAACAGCGGCAGCTCCAATTAAACCCTGCAGTAAAAGAAATAAAAAAGAGGTAACAGCAAGGAATTTAGTTTCACGGATATGCCCAATTGCGCGCCATGTCCAAATAGAAAGAATTAGAACCATAAAACCAACAGCACCGGACACGACCCGGTGGGCAAGCTCAATAATAAGCTCAGGGGTAATATCGGATGGAAGCAATTCACCATTGCAAAGCGGCCAAGATCTTCCACAGCCCATTCCAGAGTCCGTTTTTGTTACGAGTGCTCCTCCCAGCAAAACGAACAGCATGCCGATTGTAGTTAATACGGCTAACCATTTTAACGATCGCTGCAAGATATTTCACCTTCTTTAGTAGTGTTCAAATTTTTTATGTAATGCTCAGTTGATTTTGTGACGAAAAGACTCAAGTACCATCATAGCGAAAAAACTCGGAAATGAACAGATATAAAATTTAGCAGCAGCTTTTCATCCTGCTATAAAAAGACATTTTACATAGAATGTATCATTTTTACTCTTTTAATAGTAAAAAAGGGTTTGGCAGTTTCCTCATAAAATGCTATAAATAGAAATGATATATGAATGATCATTTTGGAATAAGACAAAGAATTTTTCCGAGTTTATTTGGTCTTAAACATATTATTGCAGAAAAACAAGTGATATTTAACAAAAAATAAATTTTGACACAAATTATTCATATTTTATTCTAAAATTGGTCACAAAAAAACATAAAAGTGTGATTTAATATACAGAGGGAAGGTTGATTTTCTACATACGCAGTTAATATTATTTTTACAATAACAATAGTAGAAAACCATTGTACCCTTCGTTTTTTATTACAAATATGGTAATGTGAACCAGAATGATTTATATTAATGGTAATATCATGGCATATATTTGTAATAAGAGATAAAGGAGGATAAGAGATGTCTGACTCGAGGGCTTTTGTCGACCCTGCAATAGATAACAGTGAACAAAGCCTGCAAAATCATGTGACTAGAACATCGGTTTGGAAAGAATTTCTGGCGTTAATTAAGATAGGAATAGTTAATTCCAATTTAATAACAACTTTTACAGGGCTTTGGCTTGCATTGCATTTTACTGGCAAAAGCTTTCTAGGGAATCTTGATCTTGTTTTTTATACATTAATTGGATCTTCCTTAATCATCGCAGGTTCCTGTGCGCTCAATAACTACATTGACAGGGACATAGATCCTTTAATGGAAAGAACAAAAAACAGACCTACTGTAACAGGTAAATTTACTCCCGCAAGAGTCGCACTGCTGAGCTTTATATTTATTGCTGGCGGTTCGCTGCTGTTAATGCTTACAAGTGTAACAGCTGTAATCATCGGGATTATTGGCGTGTTCAGCTATATTGTTCTTTATACGATTTGGTCCAAGCGAAAGCTTGTCTCAAATACAATTATTGGAAGTGTTTCCGGAGCTGTTCCTCCTCTGATTGGCTGGTCGGCTATTGACCCCAATTTAGATATAATGGCATGGGGCCTTTTTTTGATCATGTTTGCCTGGCAGCCCCCTCATTTCTATGCTCTCGCAATGAGAAGGGCAGAAGAGTACCGTGCGGCAAATGTGCCGATGCTTCCGGTAGTTAAAGGATTTAAGAGAACGAAATTATCCATCAACCTTTGGATAGCGGCATTGTTTCCTTTGCCATTCCTGCTTCCTGAATTAGGGCTTCCATTTCTGATTCTTGCTTCACTGTTAAATATTGGATGGGTAGGTATGGGAATATATGCAAAAAAATTTAACAATGATATAAAATGGGCTACTTTAATGTTTGTATACTCATTACAATATCTGACTATCATGTTTGTAGCTATGGTAATTATCACACTTATATAAAAAAATGAAGAAATGGGCTAATTTATATTAGAAAAGCTATTCACTTATTACCCGTGCAATATACATACTGGAATCTGCACTAGAGATAACCGGTTTCTTCATGAGCAGTGATTAATTATATATTGTTAGGAAATTCTTTCCTAAGTTTTTATGAAAGAATTTATTCATAATTTTTTCGTTACCATTTACAAGAAATTTACGAAAGAGGGGTTTGATGAAGTAATGAAAAGGTTTGCGAAATGGCGTCTTGCCTCATTGCTGGCATTTGCGGCGCTCATTCTTTCAGCTTGCAGCGGACATCCTTACTTGTCTACACTACAGCCTGCGGGTGAGGTTGCACAGAAGCAATATGATCTTATGGTCTTTACGACTTGGATTATGTTTGGGGTAATGGCAGTTGTAGGAATAATCTTTGTTATTGTTTTGGTGAAGTTTCGCCGCAAAGATGATAAAATCCCTAAGCAAGTTGAGGGAAGTCACACTTTGGAAATTATCTGGACAGTTATTCCGATTCTTCTTGTACTAGTTTTTGCAATTCCAACTGTTATTCAGCTTTTTGATCTAGCTGATGTTAAAGCAATGGATAAAAAGAATGAAGAAGGAAAAACGGATGCACTTGTAGTTAATGTTCGTGCGAATCTTTATTGGTGGGAGTTTGAATATCCAAATGAAGGTATCCTCACGAGCCAGGACCTTGTGGTTCCAACAGACGAAAAGGTATATTTTAATCTAATTGCATCAGATGTTAAGCATTCATTCTGGATTCCAGCTGTTGGAGGAAAGATGGATACAAACACTGAAAATACGAATAGAATGTGGCTTAAATTTGATAGTGAAAAAGCTGATGATGTAAACAATATCTTCTATGGTAAATGTGCTGAGCTTTGCGGACCATCCCACGCCCTAATGGATTTTAAGGTAAAGGCTATTCCGCGTGCTGAATTTGATCAGTGGGTAGGCAATATGCAGGCTGTAAAAGAACCTGTACAGGCAACTGAGCCATTAGCACAGCAAGGTCAAGAAATCTTTAATCAAAGCTGTATCGGATGTCATGCTGTAACACCAGCAAACACTACTCCTGAGGCAGCACGTTTAGCTCCAAACTTAACAACTTTTGGAGAACGTGAGAAAGTTGCAGGTATTCTTGATCATACAGAAGAAAACGTAAAGAAATGGCTAGCTGATCCTGAAACAATTAAGCCTGGAAATAAAATGTCTGGAACATATGGTGAATTAACTCCGGAACAGTTAGATGCTTTAACAGCATATTTAATGGGCTTAAAAGTTCAGGGTGAATAAGATATATTCATAAGGAGGTTAAATTGTGAGTACCATGGCTCAGAAAAAAGGGTTTGGTGCAGTCTTATGGGAATATCTAACAACAGTTGACCATAAGAAAATTGCACACCTTTATTTAATAGCTGGCGGTTTCTTCTTTATCGTGGGTGGTATCGAAGCCCTAATTATCCGTATCCAGCTTCTTAAACCAAATAATGATTTTGTCAGTGCAGGATTATTTAATGAAGTAATTACGATGCACGGTACAACAATGATATTCTTAGCCGCGATGCCGCTGCTATTAGGATTTATGAATGCGGTTATGCCGCTGCAAATCGGAGCGCGTGACGTTGCGTTCCCATTCCTTAACAGTTTAGGTTTTTGGCTGTTCTTTTTCGGCGGAGTATTCCTTAACCTTTCATGGTTTATGGGAGGAGCTCCAAACGCAGGGTGGACTTCTTATGCTTCATTGTCTATTGCACAGGAAGGACACGGAATTGATTTCTATGCGCTAGGCCTTCAGATATCCGGTTTTGGTACGCTAATGGGGGGGATAAACTTCCTTGTTACGATCATTAACATGCGTGCTCCTGGTATGACCTATATGCGTATGCCATTGTTCAGCTGGACAACATTTGTAGCGTCTGCGATGATCTTATTCGCATTCCCTCCGTTAACTGTGGCACTTTTCTTAATGACTTTTGACCGTATGTTCGGTGCAAACTTCTTTGATGCAGCAATGGGTGGAAACACAATTATTTGGGAACACTTCTTCTGGATCTTCGGACACCCGGAAGTTTATATTTTAATCTTGCCGGCATTCGGTATTTTCTCAGAAATCTTTGCTATTTTCTCAAGAAAGCGTCTATTTGGATACTCATCCATGGTATTTGCTACTGTACTTATCGCATTTTTAGGATTCATGGTATGGGCTCACCATATGTTTACAACGGGTCTTGGTCCAGTTGCGAACGCTATTTTCTCAGTTTCAACCATGGCAATTGCCGTACCAACTGGTATAAAAATATTTAACTGGCTATTTACGATGTGGGGCGGAAGTATTAAGTTAACAACTCCAATGCTTTGGGCGATTGCCTTCATTCCATCATTTATTATGGGTGGGGTTACAGGAGTTATGCTTGGATCTGCTTCCCAGGACTTCCAGTATCATGATACTTATTTCGTAATTGCACACTTCCACTATGTTATCGTCGGCGGTGTTGTATTTGCACTATTTGCTGGTGCACATCTATGGTGGCCAAAAATGTTTGGCCAAATGCTAAATGAGACTCTTGGTAAAATTACTTTTGTTCTGTTCTTTGTTGGTTTCCATATGACATTCTTCATTCAGCATTTTCTAGGCTTATGGGGAATGCCGCGCCGTATTTTTACATTCTTGCCTGGTCAAGGATTAGAAACTGGTAACTTCATCAGTTCAATTGGTGCTTTCTTAATGGGTGCAGGAACAATTGTTTTCTTACTTAACGTTGTTATTACAGCTGTTAAGAATGAAAAAGTTGGAAATGACCCATGGGGCGACGGACGTACAATCGAGTGGGGTATTCCATCACCGCCGCCATTCTATAACTTTAAACAGCTTCCGCTTGTTCGCGGTATTGACACTTACTGGATTGAAAAAATGGAAGGAAGAAAAGAATTGGTTCCGGCTGAACCGCTTGGAGATATCCACATGCCAAACAATTCCTTTATTCCATTCATGATTTCTTTAGGTCTTTTCATCGCAGCATTTGGTGCGATGCATCATGGAGACCAAGGCAATACTTGGGGTTTACCTGTACTGATTGCAGGTCTTGTTATCACATTTGGTTCAATGCTAACACGATCACTTAAAGATGATCATGGATACCATATTCATAAAGAAGAATTGATTGATGATGAAGACAAGGGGGTTAGGGCATAATGCACGCTGAAGAAAAAATGACATTAGAAAAATGGCCTGCTTCGCCTGAAAGACAAACCCTTGAGGCTAAAAATAAATTTGTTGGGTTCTGGCTATTCTTAGGGGGAGAGACAGTTCTTTTCGCCTCTCTCTTTGCAACTTATATTGCACTTAAGGACTCTGTTCCAAAGAGCGATATGGCATTAGCGAAGGATTTATTTGAAATTCCTCTTGCTTTTGCAATGACTATGATCCTTTTAACAAGTTCATTAACAAGTGTGTATGCAATGTACCATATGAAGAACTTTGAATTTAAGAAAATGCAGCTTTGGCTTGGAATTACAGTAATTCTAGGTTTAGCCTTCTTAGGTTTAGAGATTTATGAATTCAACCATTATGTACATGAATTTGAGCATACATTTACAAGCAGTGCATTTGGTTCAGCTTTCTATACATTAGTAGGATTCCATGGAGGGCACGTTGCTTTCGGATTAGGCTGGATTATTGCACTAATTATCCGCAACAGCAAACGCGGATTAAACCTTTACAACGCACCAAAATATTATACTGCAAGTCTTTACTGGCACTTTATTGACGTTGTATGGGTATTTATCTTTACGGTTGTATATTTAGTGGGAATGGTGGGATAAACTGATGACAAATGAACAATTAAACTCAGGTAACCCTAAAGCAGACATTGAATATCGCAGAAAGAAAAATGCCGAGGAAATGAGACATCAGATTATCTCATTTGCCCTAATGATTTTCCTAACGCTTATTGCTTTTGTGGCCGTAGGTTATGAGGGTTTCTCTGGCTGGTTTGTAGTCCCGTTTATTTTAATTCTTGCTTGTGTTCAAGTAATCTTTCAGCTTTATTATTTCATGCACATGGCAAACGAGGGACATGAAGCACCAAAAATGTTTATGTTCTCTGGGATGTTAGTTGCTTTTCTTACTGTGTTAACTTATATGACAATTGTTTGGTGGTAATAAGAGGAAATCGGCTTTTAGCCGGTTTCTTTTTATGTAGTCGGAATAATGATAATATTCTTGAAGTTTTCTGCACGAAACACTTTGTGTTAAGATAAATGTAGGTTTTATCATTATTCTATTTGACTTTGTACATTCATTTTCGTCAATTAATAAGGGGTGATTATGCAGTGGCATTAAAAATATTTGGTTTTCGTGCATTATGGAGCCCATATTTCCTTGTCTTTACAGCCTTAGTCTTGATTGCTTATTTTCTTATTACCGTAAAATACAGAAAAAAGTTTCCGCAAAGCGAACCATTAACCAAATTGCAGGGATTTAATTTTACGTTTGGTATTCTCCTCTTATACATTATAAAAGGATCTCCGATTGATTTGATGGGTCATCTTATGTTTTATGCACATATGATCCAGATGGCTTTCCTTTGCCTGGTTATTCCTCAATTTATTATAGTGGGAATACCACAATGGATTTGGAGAGCTCTTTTAAAGAAATCATCCATTAAAGCTGTGTTCAATCTTTTTACGAATCCAATTGTTGCATTGCTTTTATTTAATGGTGTTTTTTCCGTCTATCATCTTCCCATCATATTTGATTTAGTTAAAACCAATATTTGGTCGCATGCAATATATACAAGTGTATTATTTATTCTAGCAATTTTCTTCTGGTGGCCATTATTGAATCCTTTAAAAGATGAAAAAGGGTTAAATGGCTTGAAGAAAATAGCCTATATTTTTGCAGGAAGTGCTTTGTTATTGCCAGCCTGCGGTTTGCTCATTTTTACAGACAGACCTGTTTACGCTACCTATTCAGATCCGGAATTATGGGCAAAATCATTGGAGCTCTGTGTACCTCAATCGACATTAGCAGGATTAACCCTAAGCGGTCCGGAAATGTTCAGTCCATTCACATTAGCTGCTGACCAGCAATTTGGCGGTATTGTCATGAAGATCATTCAAGAGATCGTGTATGCGATTGTGCTTGCCAAGGCATTCTTCGAATGGTATAGAAAAGAGCAGGAATTAGAACCAGATATGAATGAAAGGCTAAATCCACAGCCAATCGAGTAAGAAATAACTGGCTTTCTCATAAGAATGATTCATTTAATTTTTTATGGGAAAGTCTTTATTTTTGTTTTGGATATTTTATGTACATATATAATGGGGATTATATAAAAAGATATCTGTAGAGGGAGATAGTATGTTACCAATTTTACCGACTATAAGCACAACCTTTATTGTTTTAAGTGCCATAACCGTTGCCATCGGATGGCGGCAAATTTCTCAGAGGAAAATTGAATCCCATAAAAAGACAATGATGCTTGCGGGTGTGTTCGCCCTTGTTTTCTTTGTTATTTATGCGAGCAGGACGGTGTTTTTAGGAAATACCGCATTTGGGGGACCAGATGAATATAAGATTTATTATACGGTTTTCTTAGTCTTCCATATTACTCTTGCTACAATCGGCGCTGTTTTTGGTGTTGTCAGTCTGACTACAGGTTTTAAAAACAATCTAAAGATACATAAGAAACTCGGCCCAATTACTAGCATTATCTGGTTTTTCTCAGCTCTTACCGGTTTAGTTGTCTATCTTCTTTTATATGTTTTTTTTCATGGCGGGGAGACAACTTCGCTTATAAAGGCTATTTTAGGTTTTTAAAATGATAAAAAGGACGCATATAATTGCGTCCTTTTTGTGTATAAACATTATTTAGCAAATTTCTCTAATTCACTATTAATGTCATTTAAGATTTTTTCACATTGGCTAACTAGAGATTTAGGGAAGACCTCGTCTTCGCCAAATTCTACACCATGCGGATAATAATACTTGCCAAGAGCAGGTGTCATAAGCTGAATGACAGCTTTCATAGTATCTACATCGCCTGCAACAGATTGGCCGAAGACACGTAAATAATAAGTACCTTCTTTTATTACAATTTTTTTGTCGTATGTAACTCTTTCATAATCCCATTGTCCTGCACGAATTAAACCATGTGATTCCATTACTTCATCTAATTGAACAATGGCAACTTTCTTTTGTTCGATCCCCGTATTTTTAAATTGCATTTCTGTCCCTCCTATTACAGTCAATCACTGCGAACACAGCAATAATGATATCACAAACTGACTCCAAATCTATAATAGATGAAAAACGTTTAATATGCAACGGATACATAAAAAACAGTCATAATTCTAAACCTATCTATGAGATGGAGGGGCTGCTCTTATATGAAAAAGTTGTGTTTAAATATAATTTGCCTAACACTTTTCTTTTCCTTTGCCAAAGGTGTGTTTGCCGATACAGTATACATAGTTAAGGAAGGTGACACTCTGTGGGAAATTGCACTTGAAAATCATATAAATATAAAGATGGTTATTAAAAGAAATCCACAGCTTAAAAACCCGAATATGATCTTCCCAGGACAAAAAATTTATCTTCCAAATGGCACAAAAGGCAGTAATGACGAAAAATCCTTATCTAATGAAGAGAATAAATTGCTTACCCTAACCAATTCATTAAGAAGGGATTCCGGCTTGCCGCCATTAAAATCTGATCACTTGCTGTCGAAAGCAGCATTTTTAAAATCAACGGATATGATGAAAAGAGAATACATCTCACACTATTCACCTTCTTATGGGAATCCAGAAAGTATGCTGAAAGCTCAAAACATTACCTTTATCCATGTTAAAGAAAATATTGGAGCCGGACACATAACAGCAGAAGAAATATTTGCTTCCTGGAAAAACTCTTCTGCTAATTTAGCCAACATCTTAGACAGAAAAGCCACACACATAGGAATCGGCCATGCCAAAGGTGGTCTGCATGGCCACTATTGGACGATTATTATTATCCAACGATAAAAACACCCCAGGGTGTTTTTATTTGTTTAAATGTAAATATGTTGTAAAGTAAAATTAGAATTTTCAGTTCTTGTATGATAATGAATGTTATTGATGTTATACTATTATTATAAAATATACAGAAAATATGAAAGGAGGCAGACTTCTGCGCAGTATTATTCGAATATTAATCATCATATCCATTTTACTTGCTGTAGGGTTTTATTTTAATATTGGCCCAAAAAAAAATGATGACATATTAGTTAATGAGACGAACATTGAATCCACAAATGAACATACCTTTGATGAATCCGAGTCTTTCGACATGCCATACATTAAGCCCCCGAAAGAAGGGCTTATTAGCTTAATTGGCAAAAGTAAAAATGAAATCATCAAGCTTTTTGGTGAGCCTGAAAGGAAAGACCCTTCTTTATATGGATTCGATTGGTGGATTTATCCAATAAATTATTATAATTATACCCAGATAGGGATAAAAGGAAATAAAGTTGTTACCATCTATGCAACTGGGAGTGATGTGCAGATTCCTCCTTTTCAAATAGGCCAATCCATATCAGATCTATATTCATTAACGATCTTCGAGCCTGCAATAAGCATTAATTATCAAGATAGCTCCTATCAGTTTGAACTTTCAGAGGATGATTTAAATACTCGGCCGCTTGTCCGTATCGGTGACTTTTTTGCTCAGCTGTATTTCGACAAATTTAATGGTACATTATCAGGCATTCGCCTATTAGATACGGAGACATTGATTAATCAGCATCCATATGAAATGGTTTATCGAGGTGAAGAGCCTGCAGAAGCTGCCGTTGAACCTATCTTTGAGGAGCAAGTTGAAAGAAGCATTGAGAAACAAATATTTGAAATAACAAATGTTTTTCGGGTTAATAATGACTTACAGCCATTAGAATGGGATGAAAAAGCCTCAGATGCTGCTTTTGCTCACAGCAAGGATATGTATGAAAGCGGGGATTTTTCTCATACTTCTAAGGAATTTGGAGAATTAGCCGATCGGCTAGACGCAGCAGAGGTTGTTTATGAGGCTGCAGGCGAGAATATTGCAGCCAATTATACTGATGCCCCCGCTGTTGTAGAGGGATGGCTCAATAGCAAGGGACACCGGGAGAGTCTGTTAAGCGATGAATTTACCCACTTAGGGGTTGGAGTATACAAAAAGCATTATACGCAAAGTTTCATTGAAAAGTCGAAGGAATAAAAAGGGAGCTTGTATGAGGTACAAGCTCTTTTATTTTTTCGAAACGATAAAGAAGCTTCCGGTAGCTTGGGCAATCTTTTTTCCATCAGACCTAATAACATCTGCTGAAAGAACCATGGTTTTAGCACCTTTATGATCAATTCTGGCAGCACATTTAATATAGTCTCCTTTTCCGACAGAAAGGTAATGGATATTTAATTGTGTTGTCACAGCACTTTGGTCTTTAGGAAGCATCATGTTAGCCAGTGTTCCCATAGCTGAATCAATTAATGTCGCTGTGATTCCCCCGTGCAGAATTCCTAATGGATTGTCCAAAAGCGGGCTTAATGGAATCGTCATTTCGCACAAACCTTCTGTAACTGTCTGCTCCATCTGAAATATTCCCCCCAGATAGGAATTGTTTTCATGATTCTGCTTTTTTTGCATACCCTGTAATATCCCTTTTAATACATCTAAATCTTCCTGTGATGCATCATTTATATAATCATGAAATAAGTCTCTTAATTCTTTGTTCATTGGAATCCTCCTTATTAACTAATATTAAATCACCTTTTTTAATATCAATCATAAAATAATCTAGGCACTTTATTGGACTGGGGTGAGATATGCTATGGCACAGAAAAAACTTCATCCATCTGTTGAACAGTTTAAACAATTTGTAAAGGAAAATCCAAAAATTCTTCAGGAGGTACGCTCGGGAAGAAGTACACTGCAGGAATTATATGAGGAATGGTATCTGCTTGGCGCGGAAGACTCTAAGTGGGATCCTTATAAAGAAACAGAAGGGAACCAATCAGCAGCTGAAGCAACGAAACAAGATTGGATGACCAATTTGTTAGGGACTGTCAAAAAAATGGATGTAAATCAATTGCAGGGCGTTATGCAGAATTTAAGCACGGCTCTCGGGGCTGTTCAAGGTGTCGTTTCACAATTTCAGAGCGGTACAGGCGGGACGGGTTCCACTAGCCAAAGCAGCCAAAAACCATCCAATCCATTTTCTTTTAGAAAAGATTAGGGGGAATGGATATGAGAAAAGATATAATCAGCTATATTAGGCAAAATAGGGAGCTGGGGAGATTTATTAGAGAACAGCCTCAATGGTACAGAAGGCTCTCGAGAAATCCGCATGAATTAGAGGCATTTGAAATTGCCGCACTAAATTATTTTCAAAAAACCATTCCGCATAGAGTAGAAAAATTTTCATCTGGGGTACAAATGGCATCCATGATGATGAGCATGTTTCAGGCGATGAATAATGCACAATCATAATAGAAATAATGCGGAATAAAGCTTTCCCAAAGATAGCGGGAAAGCTTTATTATTTTTAACAGAGTAAAAACATACACCTTTGCAAACAATACGTACATAAGAAGTCTTCTTAAGAGGAGGAATCACCATTGAAAGGTCTTATTTATATATCTGTTTTCTGTACAAGTTTGTTTTTAATGGGTTTTCAAAACAATATGGAAAATTCAGCTCAACTAGATATTCTGCCTGTTATTGACTTGAGCCCAATGGAAGATGTTCCTGTTACAGCTAAAAACGAAGAAAAGCATGATCCCTTTTTTGTAAAGCATAAGGTTAACGGGAAAGAAGTCTTCATTGAGTGTATTGTCCAAGGAGTAACATTCCGCGATAATGGGGCTAATAAAGGAAAAATTCTTTTGTATGTTGATGGTGTCAAAAAAGAAGAAATATCCTCAGCAGCTTTCATTGTAAGAGGTCTGCCATCCGGCACCCATCAATTAAAATTAGAGGTGGTTCAAGCGGATGACTCACAGCTTCAAATGACAAAAGAATTTTACGTAACAATCCCATAACTTTTGATTTTCCGTTTTTCATGGTAAAATTGAAGTGGAGGTGGGCTCCAGATGATCGCTACAATCGAAAGAATGGAAATCCTCGACACAGCCGAGGAAATAGCGAAGATGATTATACATTCAAAAGAGGCGGAATACTATCGTCATTGTTTAAATAGAGTAAAGACTAATAAGGAAACGCAGCGAAAAATAAGCAGCTTTGTCCGTATGAAGGAGCAATATGAAGAGGTTCAGCGTTTCGGTAAATATCATCCAGATTATAAAGCGGTAATGAAATCAATCCGTGAACTGAAAAGAGAAATGGATCTGGATGAACGTGTCGCTGAATTTAGAAGGGCAGAAACAAGTCTTCAAAGTATTTTGGATGAGGTAAGCCTGTTAATTGGAAGATCTGTTTCTGATCAAATCAAGGTTCCTACAGGAAATCCCTTTTTTGACAGTTCCAGCCATTCGGGTGGATGCGGTACTGGCGGAAGCTGCGGATGTTCGTAAACGGCATGATTTTCATGCCGTTTTTTTATGTAATAGCATCTGGGATTGACCATTTTTCTATGTGCTTTTCTTATTGAAATCAGATTATTTTATGTGCTAGACTTATTTAAAAGTACTTTGAAGGGGAAATTACATGTTAGGTCAAAGACAAGGGATTATTGTCTGGCTTTATTCATTGAAACACGCAAAAATGCTAAGACGATTCGGCAATGTGCATTATGTGTCAAAAAAATTAAAATATGTTGTTTTATATTGTGATCTTGAAGAAGCAGAAGAATTAATGACGAAAATTAAATCCTTCTCATTTGTTAAAAAGGTTGAGCCTTCCTATAAACCATTTCTTAAGGAGCAGTTCGAAAATTCAAAGCCGGACAAGGCTAAAGAATATGACTATAAGATGGGGATTTGAATTTTTTTTAATGGTGAGGATGCTCCTCACCACTTTTTCTTTTCTCCGTAAACGGATTAATTTTTATGGTTAAGGAGCATATCAATGTGGAGAACAGCTTTACTCATATTTTTTTCCTTGCTAACATGCATTGGCGGCATGCTGTTTTGGCAGTGGAAAGCCTTTTCCAAACAAGATCCTATACATAATTTAGATCAAGCTGCAAAACAGGAAATCTCTGTATATTCTGATTCAGCTGGACTAACGGTTACACAAAAAGTCAGCGGCCTGGAAGAAAACAAAGAATATAGCCCAGTTGCCCCTAAGAATATAGCTGATTGGTCATGCGTCAAAGCTGATGGCAGCCTGTGTGCTGCTGATAAAAGTCATCCCAATACCTTCAGTCCTGAAAATAATGAGCTGATCTTTGTATATAAGATACCCGTGTCTGGTGATGAAGATTCTTTCTTGCTAAATGATTGGACCGTTACACTTCCTGACATAAGGTTTTCCTCATCTTCTATTGAAATTATTGATGAAGCAAGGAGAGAGGGGATATGGGCAGCTGGAGCGGCTTTGGATGGTTTTGAAGAAATGAATATCATTGATTATTATTACTTTACAGCAACAGGGGGCACACCTTCGCTTTATTGGCAGTCATCCCCGTTGTCTAGTTCAATCTATAATGGCGTAATGGTCTATTCAAATAAGGAAACAAAGGTTTCACTTCCCGAAGAATTAGACAATCAGGAGCTTCCATTTGCTGCATTGATAATGACTGATTTGCATAAAGAGGCTGAGGGGGAAGGAATTCTTATAGTCCCTAATGGTCTTACAGACATAGAATATAAGCAAAAAGTAGTGAGAAGTTTCTTTATGAACAAGTTTAAAAGCCTTCATGAAGGGAAAAAAATTTTCGCTGAGGTGTTTACCTCACTGATAATGAATCTTCCAGCCCAAAGCGAGAAAGCAATAGCGATGGTTCAGGATTTAAAAAGCAGATTAACAGAAGATCAAATTGCTGCTCTAACCGAGCGTGTAAAAACGATGGAAAATATTACTGCAGGCAAGCTGGACAACTCCTTAAGCGAAACTGCCGGCTTTTTGACCAGGTTTTTTTCCTTAAATAGTGAAAACGCTGACCATGTTCCACTATATTTCTTTGACCACCGCAAATTAGTGCTTGATGGAAAGGAACATGATCAAATTGAGCTCATGATAGAAAATGGGAAAAGGCTTTATCCGTTTATAGAGACCATGAAGGGTCTAGGATATAGTATTGAAAAGCTTTCGGATCAGGAGTCGCTTCTCGTAAAAAAAGGGAAAAGCAGCTACCGGTTCTTCTTGGATCGAAATATCTTTATCTATAATGAAGAGGATTATGGTCTAATAGAAAGGCCATTAGTCTTGTTTAACGGAAAAATCTATATGGAGGAAAAATGGATTAAATCACTCTTTCATCTTTCTGTTGATGAAGGTGAAAAAACAGTGACGCTTTCGATCTAATCCTTAAAAAAGAAAAAACCCTGCAGTTTCCTGCAGGGTCCTTCTATATCCTAATATTAGGATAGAAGGCAAAGGGAGAGGAGAAACCGGAGGAAGAACTTATGGGGAAACGTAAGTCTTCTCCGCGGTTGGCAACAACATCCTCGAATAGATGCTGTTACTTACATTATTTCCATATTATTAATGGTTATACACCAAATCGGATTATTTTTTCTAAGGGGCAGGTATACCAACATTTGGGTGGCGACATGTAATGAATTATGATAGGATAGGAGGGAAAAATGATAATACCGTAAAAAAAACAGTGGTGATTACATGCGAGTTGTTTCAGGAAAGAAAAAAGGAAAATTTTTAAAGGCAGTACCCGGAAATTCAACAAGACCGACAACGGATAAGGTAAAGGAAGCCATTTTTAATATAGTAGGTCCTTATTTTGACGGCGGTCTAGGACTGGATTTATTCGCTGGAAGCGGAGGTCTTGGTATCGAAGCTTTAAGCAGGGGACTTGAGAAAGTTATTTTTGTGGACAAGGATGCAAAGGCGATTCAGACTATTCGGGATAATGTGAAAATATGTGATCTCGAAGATCGGTCCGAGATTTATCGAAATGATGCTGAAAAGGCTTTAAAGGCTGTATTAAAAAGAGAGCTTTCTTTTCACTTTATTTTTTTAGATCCTCCTTACAAAAAACAGCAGCTTGTTAAGTTGCTGGCGTTTATTGATGAGCATCATTTGCTTACATCCAGCGGGACCATTGTTTGTGAACATGGCTCAGAGCTTGAGCTTCCCGATGAAATTGGAAATCTGGTGATACGCAAATATGAGAAATACGGTATTATAGGCATAACTATCTATGAGACAGCAGATAAACATTAACAATACATAAAATTTTGCAAAAGGGGGATGAAAATGGGAGGAATTGCGGTTTGCCCTGGAAGCTTTGATCCGATTACTTATGGGCATCTTGATATTATTACAAGGGGTGCAAAGGTTTTTAATCAGGTATACGTTGCAGTATTAAACAATTCGTCAAAGAAACCTCTTTTTTCAGTTGAAGAAAGAATACAATTAATTCGCGATGTAACAAAGGACATCCCGAATGTAAAGGTGGATTCATTCCAAGGGCTTCTTGTTAATTATGCTGAAAGTGTGAAGGCAAGTGCTATTATTCGCGGTCTTCGAGCCGTTTCTGATTTTGAATATGAAATGCAAATGACATCCATGAATAGAGTGCTGGATGATAAGATTGAAACCTTTTTTGTCATGACAAAAAACCAATATTCCTTTTTAAGCTCCAGTATTGTCAAGGACGTGGCTAAATACGATGGAAATGTTTCCGAGCTTGTTCCGCCTCTTGTTGAAGCGGCCTTAAAGGATAAATTCCGTAATCAATAAATAACGAAGAAGCAAAGGGATCTTAATGTCCCTTTGCTCTTTTTATTTAGCTATTCTTCGTGCCAGTATAAGGGTATAGAGAGCCAGAGCAAATATCGTTATCAATGGCCCAATTTGCGTCATGGTTATATACCAATCATGGATCCATGAACCTTCTCCGAAGAAAGAAACTGGAATTGCATTGGAAGGTTCTTCAGTGTTATAGAATTTTTCATACACAGTATTCCAAAGGATGCCAGCATATAAGGCAGCAAAAAAGCCGTGAAAGATTCTTGCGATGAAAAAAGGTTTAAAGTTAATATCGGTCTGGGCAAGAATGCTTGCCACCTGTGCTTGTACACTAAGCCCGCTAAAACCTAATATGAAGCTGGTAATGATAGCCTGCTGCATAATCGTGGCTTCTTGTACTTGGCTTGTCATCTGGCTTCCCAGCGTCAATTCAAACATTCCAGCGATAAATGGGATGCTCAGTTCCCCGGGCAGGCCAAATAAGGTCAGGATGAAAGCTACAGCTTTTGCCAGTACGGCCGTGATCCCTAGGTGGAAGAGGAGTTTATTAACAACTGAAAAAAGAATGATAAATCCGCCAATCATTAAAAGCGTGCGTATTGAGGACATAACTGCGTCTCCCAGCAGCTTGCCTAACGGCCGATTATCATTGATCCGTGTTTGGTGTAGGGTGGAAAATGCCAGCCGTAATGAAGGTTTTCTCTTACCCTTCTTTTGAGATTTCTCTTCTTTTACACCATAAAATCTCATCATAAGGCCAACAG
The DNA here is from genome assembly GCF_058792595.1 of Cytobacillus sp. MT66. NCBI lineage: Bacteria > Bacillati > Bacillota > Bacilli > Caryophanales > Bacillaceae > Cytobacillus > Cytobacillus sp. MT66. The sequence continues at coordinate 388,738 of NZ_JBXAFB010000003.1, read as the reverse complement.
TAATATTTCCAAGATAATGGGCAAGTGCAAGGATGATGCCCAGCTTTGCATTATTGAAAAATCCTACAGAGACGGCACCAAATATAAATAAAGGATTTGAGCAATTCGTAAAGGTAACAAGTCTTTCAGCTTCGGTTTTTGTGATTTGCCCTTCCTCTCTGAGTCTTGCCGTGAATTTTGCGCCTGCAGGGAAACCAGATGCCATCCCCATTGCCCAAACAAAACCGCCGACACCTGGAACTCTAAATAAAGGCCTCATCAAAGGCTCAAGAAGGACTCCGATAAATTTAACAACTCCAAATCCAATGAGCATTTCTGCAACAATAAAAAAGGGCAGCAAGGACGGGAAGACAATTTCCCACCACATATTCAGTCCTCTAATTGAGGCATCTACCGATTCCTGCGGAAATGAAATTAATGCTGCAGCCATCATCGTTACGGATATTGCAAGAACAACTGTTTTTAATTTTGAACGAAACACGGGCAAAGCCTCCCCCAAAAGCTTAGACTATCTCCAAGATGATTAATAGGAATGAAAGTGATAAAATGGAAAAAGAAGCTAACTGACTTGTCCTCTCTAAATCAATATACGTATAGAACGAAAAAATAGACCATAAGATTGAACATAGGATGCATAAGCACCTGATCTTTTGCAGCTCCCTTTATTTCAGCAATAAGGAATCATTGTTCGACTTTGAAAAATTGTCCAGCGCTAGCGCGTTTCTAATGGAAAGGGGAAATGTATTTGCATCGGCCGACAGTTGGGTTAGCACTAGGTTCAGGCGGAGCAAGGGGCTTTGCTCATTTGGGCGCTATTAAGGTGCTGAAAGAGGAAGGGATCCCGATTGATTTGATTGCCGGCAGCAGCATGGGTGCATTGATTGGCTGTTTTTATGCGGCTGGCCTTGATATCAATTATCTTTACAAAATTTCTAGGGTATTTAAAAGGAAGTATTATTTAGATTTTACCGTACCGAAAATGGGGTTTATTGCTGGAAATCGTATTAAACAAATGATTAAAATTTTTACACATGGCAAGAATTTAGAACAGCTGAATATTCCAGTTGGTGTTGTCGCTACCGATCTTATGACAGGGGAAAAAGTTGTGTTTAAAAATGGCCCCATTTCAGATGCAGTACGGGCAAGTATTTCAATCCCTGGCATCTTTGTACCCGAAAAGGTTAATGGCCGGCTGTTAGTGGATGGTGGAGTAGTAGACCGAGTCCCAGTATCTGTTGTAAAAGAGATGGGTGCAGATATAGTTATTGCTGTTGATGTCTCGCAGGTCAAAACAAGCAATGAAGTAACATCGATTTATGATGTTATTATTCAAAGTTTAGATATCATGCAGATGGAGCTGGTTGCCTATCGTGAAATTGCCTCTGATTTTATGATTAAACCAAGTGTGGAAATGTTTAGTTCAAAAGCTTTTACTAATAATGAAGAAATTATCCGCATTGGTGAAGAAGAAACAAAAAAGCATATACCAAAAATTAAAAGTGCATTGGAACAGTGGAAGGAGCCTTTTTAGTATAATGAAAAGAAAATATTTTCTTCGCTCCTTTGTTATTGCAGTTATTTTTTTTATTATAAGTTCGTTCTATCTTTTACCTTTTTACGTCTCAAAGCCTGGTCTAGCTAAAGAGCTGGAGCCAATTATCCAAGTGGAAGACGGCTATGATGAAAAGGGATCTTTTATGCTGACAACGATTAGGATGGGAAGGGCAAATATTTATACCTATGCATTAGCAAAGATGAGCAAATATCAAGAAATTCATCCAATTGAAGCGATTCGCAGAGAGAATGAAACAGATGAGGAATATAATGTCCGTCAGCTTCATTTAATGGCAGGATCAAAGCTTAATGCGATCGAAACAGCCTATAAAAAAGCAAATATCCCGATCCATTACCGATACAATGGTGTATTTGTGCTAAATGTTTTGCCTGAAATGCCTGCAGATGGAAAGCTTCTGCCTGGAGACCGAATCTTTAAGGCAGACCAGAATGAATTTGAGTCATCGGAACAATTTATTCAATATGTGTCAGGAAAAAAAGCGGGAAGCAAAATTACCTTTACCATTGAAAGAGAGAACAAGATTAGCGATGTTGAAATTCCGATAGAAATTTTGCCTGAGACAGGAAAACCTGGAATCGGCATTGGGCTTGTTGATGATAAGGAAATTGAGGTTCAGCCAGCTGTTTCTATTGACAGCCAGGAAATTGGCGGACCTTCAGCAGGTTTAATGTTTTCACTTGAAATTTACAATCAATTGGTCGAGGAAGACTTAACCAAGGGGTACGAAATTGCAGGTACTGGCACAATTGATTCAAATGGCATTGTCGGACGAATTGGCGGGATTGAACAGAAAATTGTTGCGGCAGACAAAGCAGGTGCAGAAATCTTTTTTGCACCAAATGAAGGCGGGGCGGCAGATTCCAATTATCAGGACGCCGTTAAGACAGCTAAAGATATTAAATCTAAAATGAAAATTGTTCCTGTTAATACCTTTGATGATGCAATCAAATACTTACACAGCTTAGAAAAAAAATAGCGGACCAATCCGCTATTTTTTATTTAAGCTCTGAAGTTTTTAACATAATTGGAGGCTGGGTGAATTCCATTTTAAGAAGATCTTTTTGACCTTTATCTTTTAATCCCAACGCATAGATCCTTGATGCTCTAATATCTTGCAAGAGCTGCGGAAAGCTGTTTCCAGCCGTCCTTGACAGCAAAGGGAGCCCAAGGCAGTTTTTATTTTGACTTAAATATTCCCTTCCTTTTTCCGTCATTCCTAATAGCCGCAGGTAGGAAGCTTCTTCCTGATTAGTATACATCTCATCTTTTGTTGTATTAGTTAAAATATGTGCGCATGCCCGTTGAAGTCTTGTCCATGTATAGCGCTTAGTTTTCACTCTATTCATAAACTCTTCAAAGCTGTCAGATTGATTGGCAGCTGACAGGAAACGGTTTTCGAGGCCTTCCTCCATTTCGTAAATCATTTTCAATTCGTCTGGAGCCGTTTGAAGCAAGCGAAACTTTAAAAATGGCCAGTAGTTTTCCCATCTGTGAAAGTTTCCGTATGTATCCTTATATTTAAGCAAACCATCAAAGGTTGTTTGGGGCATATAATCTTTAATTGAATTGACACTTCCATTATCTGAAAATAAAGCTTTTCTGATACTAGTTGCGCTTGCGATTGATTCAGATGTAAAATATTTGTCATGATAGCCGGCGTTTTTTCTTGTTATTGTATAAAGCTCCATCTTGGACTTTAGCTCTTTGGCTGCTTTTACATACTGATATCCTAAAATATTGTTTGGCATCGATAAATCCACTAATTCTCTATTAGGGGAGAGATCGAGAAACGCTAAAGAAGAAGCCTTCGGATAACTATTTCCGTTAGTTAGATGCAGCTTTAGCCTTTCTTGATATCGAGGCTTATGTTCTTGCAAAAAGACAAGGGTATGAAGAAAATCATCAATATTTCCAGATTCGCTGCCGAAACAAAGACTCGTGCATCCAGCAGCATCAAGGATGGAAACGGCACCTCGGGCAAAGGTATCAGCCTGCTGAACAGCAAAGGCATAAGGAAGTTCAAAAACAATGTCCACACCAGCCTTCAAAGCCATTTCTGTACGTGTCCACTTTGATACTAGGGCTGGTTCTCCGCGCTGAAGGAAATTACCGCTCATAACGGCAATAGCAACATCAGCACCTGCAACCTCCTTAGCCGAAGCCAAATGAAACGCATGTCCGTTGTGAAAAGGATTGTATTCAACAACTACTCCAACAGAATTCATATGTGATAACTCCTTGTAAGATTTAAGTAATAGGTCGATTAAATGATATATGACTAGTTGCAGCGAAGTACTTGCAAAGGAAATCAACCTTAAACCTGAGAAAAGTTTAAAAGAGGGCATAGGTGTGAAGACTAAGATGGAGTGAAAATATTGCTTGAATATACGAAATAAGTGTTATAATGACAACATTATACTGTAAAGAAATTTTATTGACAAATAATTATAGGAAAGCTATAATTACCTTTGTTGCCTTGGGGTGATTCGTATGAAATGGACGTTAAGTCAGTTGCAAAAAAATCGAAGCAAGGAATTGCTGATCGATGAAATTGTTCAGCCTGATGAAATAAAACAGATTGATCAGACTATCAGGGATGTCTCTCCAATGAAGATAACCGGATATGCTGATATCAACTCTACTCAGGTAACCTTTCATCTTAAAATTCAGGGCTATTTAATTCTTCCTTGTTCTCGAACTTTAGTTGACGTAAAATACCCAATTGATGTTGAAACAACAGAAACTTTCCTCATAAAAGGGTTAGATTATGAAACCGATGAGGAAGTTCATCAAGTAATTGGTGATGTCATTGATCTTATGCCAGTCATTAATGAAATTCTGCTCCTGGAGATTCCAATGCAGGTATTTTGTGAAGACAGCGATGAAGAAGGTGCTCCTCAATCTGGAAAGGATTGGGAGGTTATTCAAGAAGAAGACCGCAAGGAAAGGATTGATCCTCGTCTTGCTGGACTTGCCCGCTTCTTTGATCAAGATCAGTCATCTTCCGATTCATAACTCAGAGGAAACAAGTGGAAGTATCCTATTTTTTAGGCCTTCTCTTTCTTCATTCTTTTTAAGGAGGTGTTTGACATGGCTGTACCTTTTAGAAGAACTTCTAAAACTGCGAAAAGAAAGCGTCGTACCCATTATAAATTACAGGTTCCTGGTATGGTAGAATGCCCAAATTGTGGTGAAATGAAACTTGCACACCGCGTATGTAAGGCTTGCGGAACATACAAAGGGAAAGAAGTTGTAAATAACTAATTACTTACACGATTAAAGCACAAGAACAATGTTCTTGTGCTTTTGTCGTATATAAAGAAATGGATAGTTTACCGGAGGAAATAATGAAACCTTACATAATGGAAGAACATGAAAATGGAGTATTGCTTTTTAGGATTAACAGAGAGGATAAAAGAAATGCTGTTAATTATGAGGTCATGGAGGGCTTAGAGAAGGCATTGGAATTAGCCTTGCAAGAGCATATAAAGGTTTTGGCTATTACTGGAACTGGAGATAAAGCATTTTGTTCTGGTGGGGATTTAACAGCCTTCCATGGCTTAAAGACAGAAGAAGAAGCCTTACAGATGCTGCAAAGGATGTATAAATTATTAATGAAATTGAATTTCCTTCCGATTCCGACGATAGCGGTCTTGAACGGTGCTGCGGTTGGAGGAGGATGCGAGCTTGCATCAGCCTGTGATTATAGAATTGCAGCCCCTCATGCAAGGGCCGGGTTTATACAGGGTACATTGGCCATAACGACTGGCTGGGGCGGAGGAACATTGATCTCGGAAAAAATATTACCCTCAGCTGCAATGAAAATGCTAATGGAAGCATCACTGTTTAATGCTGATCAATTAAAAGAACTCGGATTTATTGATGCTATTTTTGATGGGAGTCCTCTTCAGGGGTGCCAGGAATTTTTAAGACATGCACTGAATATTGAGGCAAATGTTCTAAAGGCGTATAAAAAGATTCTGATCCAAAAGTGGGTTCATTCAGGCCTCGAAAAGAGAGCAGAAGAGGAAATCCGGCGCTGTGCTGTATTATGGGAGGATGAAGCTCATCACAAACAAGTGGAAAAGTTCTTAAAAAAATAAATTCAATCTTTCTTTGATAAAGTTTATTGCCAATATTAAGTAAATAATGAGGATATCAGTCTATCTTTTCTAGCAGACGCATATGTATAAATAAAAACACTAGGAGGGATAGTCTGATGTCTTCTACCCGACAGGATGCTTGGACTCATGAGGAAGATTTGCTTCTTGCAGAAATTGTGCTTCGCCAAATTAGAGAAGGAGGCACACAGCTGCAGGCATTCGAAATAGTAGGAAAGCAGCTATCAAGGACAGCAGCTGCTTGCGGTTTTCGCTGGAATTCCTATGTAAGAAAACAATATAAGCAAGGCATTGAGCTTGCAAAAAAACAGCGGAAAAATAGAAAGCTTGGCCAGCAGCAGGATGAGGATTTGCCAAATGAAGAGCTTCATGCAAGTGAAAGTCCTTCCGCAGAAGCGGTACAGGAAAGGCAAGAAATAGAATTTGATGAAATGGTCCAGATTTTAAAAACCCTTTATGATAAAGCAGAAAAGTCTGGCGTGCAAAGTGAAGATATAAAAACTTATGAAGAAAAAATCCAAACCCTTGAAAAGCAGCTGTACTATCTGGCTGCGGAAAATGAAAAATTAGTGAATGAATTAAATGCAATAGAAAAGGATTATAAATCACTGATAGAAATCATGGAAAGAGCAAGGAAAATGGTGGGATTAAAAGACAGCGAAGGTGATCAAAAGGTGAAAAGCGGACAATAATTGTCCGCTTTTCGTTAGTATTTATCATGTATGAATCTTATTTAAGCAGATGGTTCTTCGATAGTTTGTTCTTCAGGAGATCCTGGAGTCCAAACTAAAGGATTGGTTCCTAAATCCCTTTCCATGTCATATTGAACAGGGGTAAAGCCCATTTTAATCCAAAAATCCTGTGACTTCACTCTAGGGTTTGTTTTAATAGGAAGTCCATATGTCTTTGCGTAGTTTACAAGAGCGGATCCATACCCTTTATTTTGATATTCAGGGATAACCTCAAGCTTCCAAAGTTCTAAATAATCCTGTGGCGGCTGAAAATATCTGTCGAATTTCTTTTCTACACGGTATAGACTCATTCTAGCTACTAGCTTGTCTCCAAAATAAATTCCGTAGAACGGAGATTTAATATCGTTTTCAATGATATTTGCTTCTAAGTCTTCAAGCATAGATAATTCTTGTAATCCATACTCTTTAAACTTTTTGAATTCCTCTAAAGTTTTATAGTTTATTACTAGTTTTTCAACTTTATAAGACATGGTAATCCTCCTTTTCATTGCTTAGAATAATTTGAATTATATTTATTACAAAACTTTTTGAGACTATATTTATCCTTAATTATATAATAAAAAAACAAAAAATTGTGGATTAAAAAGAAAAACATTATTACTGAAGGATCCAAGATTGTTTTGCGATCATCAAGCGAAAGATCAATGCAAAATAAAAAGTTGAAAGCGGTTAATTTTTTTAAAGGAAATAAACAGAAGATTGTAGAAATATATATGCTAAAGGGAGCTGTTGGATTGAAATCCAGATGGCTCTTTGCTTGCTCAGCGAGTCTATAGGGAGGTTTGGGAGTGCGAAAAATATTAATTGCAAATAGGGGAGAAATTGCATTAAGAATTATAAGGTCGTGCCACGAAATGGGTATAGAAACCGTTGCAGTTTACTCTGATGCAGATAAAGATATGCCTTTTGTTAAAAAAGCAACATACGCCTTTAATATCGGAGAGGCTCCTGTCAATAAATCCTATTTAAATATCGAAGTAATCATTGAAATAGCAAAGAGAGAAGATGTTGATGGCATTCATCCTGGCTATGGTTTTCTTTCAGAAAATGCAAATTTTGCAAGGGCTGTAAAGGATGCAGGCATTACCTTCATTGGCCCTGACCCAGATACGATTGAATTAATGGGCGATAAAATTGTCTCCAGAAAAACCATGATTAATGCAGGTGTACCTGTTGTGCCCGGAAGTGAAGCGGGGACTTCAACACTTGAGGAAGCAAGCCGCATGGCAAAGGCCATGGGCTATCCCGTTATGCTAAAAGCAAGCGGAGGCGGCGGGGGAATTGGAATGGTTCGATGCGAAGATGAGCAAGCGCTCGCCAAATCATTTGCTTCAACCAAAGCCCGTGCCAAAGCCTACTTTGGTTCAGAGGAAGTATTTGTTGAAAAATTTATTGAAAATGCAAGACATATAGAAGTGCAGGTGTTTGGCGATCATCATGGAAACATTGTCCACTTATTCGAACGTGACTGTTCCATTCAGCGCAGACACCAAAAAGTAGTGGAAGAGTCTCCTTCACCATTTTTATCTGAAGAAGCAAAGGATAAAATGTTTGAAACTGCTATTAAGGCAGCCTGTGCCGTCAATTACAAGAATGCCGGCACCATTGAATTCATTGTTGATGAACAAGAAAATTTTTATTTCCTTGAAATGAACACAAGACTTCAGGTTGAGCATCCGGTTACTGAACAGATTACCGGTCTCGATCTTGTTAAATGGCAAATCCATGTTGCCCGAGGCGAGAAACTTCCGCTGCTGCAGAATAGTATTTTGCGCTCTGGACATGCGATTGAATTTCGTTTATATGCTGAAGATCCAAAGAGCTTTTTGCCTTCACCGGGTAAAATTGAAGAATTTACATGGAATAGCTTTCAAGGGGTTCGGGTTGACTCAGGATATGAATCAAATACAAATGTCACCCCTTACTATGATCCGATGATTGCAAAGTGCATTATCCATGGACAAACAAGAGAAGAAGCCTTAACGAGGGCCGGTGTATTCTTTAATGAACTTAAGCTTGGCGGCATTAAAACAAATGCCCCTCTATTTCAAGAAATACTAAAGGATGAAGATTTTCATAGAGGCGATTATTCAACCAATTTTCTAAATAAAAAGACGTTTACGCTAAATTAGGAGGAATTTCGATGAAGGAAATTACATCAACAATGGCTGGGACAGTTTTAAATGTTTTGGTTGCTTCTGGTGATGAAATCACTGCAGGACAAGAAGTCTGCATATTGGAATCAATGAAAATGGAAATTCCTGTTGAAAGCCCGCATGAAGGAAAAGCTGCTGAAATAAAAGTAAGTATTGGGGATTTCGTCAATGAGGGAGATGTGCTGATCGTTCTGGAATAGGCCAAGGGACTAACTATTTGTTAGGGGGAGAAGAATGACAACTGTTCATACCTTAGTTGAAAAATTGAAGGAAAAACACCTTGAAATTGAAGCTGGCGGGCACCCGAAATACCATGAGAAGCTAGAAAGCCAAAATAAACTATTCGTCAGAAAACGGCTTGAACTTCTGTTTGATCAGGGAGTCTATGAAGAAGACGGAAAATTTGCCAATTGTGCTCAAAAGGATCTTCCTGCAGATGGAGTTGTCACTGCGATTGGAAAGGTAAATGGCCAGACTGTATGTGTGATGGCCAATGATTCAACGGTTAAAGCGGGTTCATGGGGAGCCAGAACAGTTGAGAAAATCATCCGCATTCAGGAAACCGCTGAAAAGCTAAAAGTTCCTCTATTATATTTAGTTGATTCTGCAGGAGCCAGAATTACAGATCAGCTGGAGATGTTTCCAAACAGACGCGGAGCTGGGAGGATTTTTTATAACCAGGTGAAGCTATCAGGGATGATTCCGCAAATCTGCCTGCTGTTCGGTCCATCTGCTGCCGGAGGTGCCTATATTCCTGCGTTTTGCGATATCGTTATCATGGTTGACAAAAACGCTTCTATGTATCTAGGCTCACCGCGAATGGCTGAAAAAGTAATTGGTGAAAAGGTAACGCTTGAAGAAATGGGCGGAGCACGGATGCACTGCACGATTAGCGGCTGCGGAGATATTCTTGCTTTTAGCGAAGAGGAAGCCATAGAGTCGGCTAAACAATATCTTACATATTTTCCGCAAAGCTTTAAGGAATTACCGAAAAAATATGAACAGATTGCTCCTAAAGCAGGCCGTGCTTTGGAAGAAATTATTCCTAAGAATCAGAATGCACCGTTTGATATGTATGAATGTATCGACTCCATCATTGATGAGGGAAGCTTCTTTGAGATTAAGAAGTTATTTGCCGGGGAATTAATTACCGGACTTGCCCGAATTGGTGGAAGAACCATCGGAATTATTGCCAATCAGCCGAGAGTAAAAGGCGGCGTTTTATTTGTAGATTCGGCCGACAAGGGGGCAAAGTTCATTCAGCTTTGCGATGCCTTCCACATTCCTTTATTATTTCTTGCCGATGTACCAGGCTTTATGATAGGAACGAAAGTTGAAAGAGCAGGAATTATTAGGCATGGTGCAAAATTAATAGCAGCCATGAGCTCTGCCACCGTTCCGAAAATCTCAGTGGTTGTCAGAAAAGCATATGGAGCTGGGCTTTATGCTATGGCTGGCCCGGCGTTTGAACCGGATTGCTGCATTGCTCTGCCAACAGCACAAATTGCTGTAATGGGCCCGGAAGCGGCTGTTAATGCTGTGTATTCTAATAAAATTAATGAAATAGATGATCCAAAGGAAAGAATCGCTTTTGTACAGGAGAAACAAAAAGAATACAGCGAACATATCGATATTTATAAACTTGCATCAGAGATGATTGTAGACGATATTGTTTCACCAAATGATTTAAGAGATGCTCTCATTCAAAGGTATGATCTCTATGAAACAAAGGAAATGACCTTTAGCGTCCGTAAACACCCAGTTTATCCTGTATAAAAGCATCAGCAGACTCCCTTCTTCGAATATGAGGAAGGGAGTTTTTTCCTTAAATGAGACTTTCTTAACAATTATTCTCATTTTTCTGTTAAAATATGACTAAAAAATAAAAGCGTAAGCGCCTTGGGGTGGCGCTAAAGCTGGATAAAAGAGGTAAATATGAATATTGCAATGATTGGCGGAGGATCTATTGGTCTACTATTCGGCTATTATTTAAGTGAATTTCACAATGTGAATTTCTATGTCCGCACACACGAACAAGCAGAAAAAATCATGAATTCCGGCCTTTTTTTGCAAAAAGGAAAAGAGATGGAAGTTATTCAGGCAAAGGCCTATATCCTTCCTGAGTGGAGCGGGGATGAAGATTTATCTATTGTGGCTGTTAAACAGTATCATATGCCTGCAGTAATAAACATACTTAAAAATAACGCTCCTGAGTATTCAGGCTCATTCATATTTTTGCAAAATGGCATGGGTCATTTGCAATGGCTAAATCAGCTAAAAGCTGATAATGTTTATGTGGGCTCTGTCGAACATGGAGCCTATAGGACGGATGCCAATATTGTTAGACAAACTGGATTGGGAAAAACAAAGCTAGCTTTATTTAAAGGAAGCAGCTTATCTGCTGCAATGGAAATGGCTAAACCTCTGACTCATTTCCCTTTTTCCTTCGAAGATGATTATTATGAAATGCTACTGAATAAGCTTGTAGTTAATTCGGTTGTTAACCCCTTAACAGCCATATTGAGAATTCCTAATGGCGAACTCCTGGCGAATCCATTTTATCATTCGTTTATGAAGGACTATTTTTCTGAGATCAGTGCGTGTTTGGATTTGAGAAATAAGGAAAAATCCTTTGCTAATGTTGAAGAAGTGTGCAAAAAAACAGCGGAAAACCGTTCATCCATGCTTAAGGATATAGAAGAGAACAGGCAAACCGAAATAGATGCTATTTTGGGATTTGTCCTTGAAAAGGCAAAGGAAAACAAGAAAGATGCTCCATTGACTGCGGGTTTTTATCAGCTGATAAAGGGAAAGGAGTATAAGGGGGGAGAAGAATAAGTTGAGTTCCATCATATCTTTTATCATTGCAACATTTGTAACCATACCTATTCTAGGGTATCTGCTAGTCTTTATTGTCAGTAAGCAGATTACTAAGCAGCACAAAAAGTCTGTCCATTTGGCTTTAGATGTAACAACATTACTATGTGTCATATCTGTTCATTATTTAATTTTGACGATATGGGACCAATCCTTCCTATGGATTATCATTTTATCTATGCTGATTCTAGCGATGATTTTTATTCTTATCCACTGGAAAGTAAAGCATGAAATCAATATTTCACGTGTATTCCGCGGCTACTGGCGGTTTAACTTTTTATTGTTTTTTACTGCCTATCTTGTTCTAACCATTATTGGGTTAATTCAAAGCGTCAATCAGTTCATTGCATGATCAGACAAGAGCAAGTTTTTTTCTTTTCATTCAAGACAATGCTATACTCATATGGTGGAATGGATTATTTATATTCTATAAACCAATGACAAAGTGAAAAGAAAAAATGCTTAAAAAGAAAGGAAGTACTTAAATGGAGATTGTTAATCTCTCCTTGCCGGCAACAAACCGGTTTGCAACAGAATATCTGAAACAATCATCTGATATACTGTCATCCTTTCATTACCGTTATAACGGTATTGATGAATATAAGGAAAGATTGAAGGAATTGATGAACCGCACGTTTTTGAGAAATGAATTGGCGAACCATATTGAGCATTATATGGAGCCATTTACAAAATCAGAAGCAGTGAAGGCATCCATTGAAAAGCTAAGACTCAGTAATAGTACAGTCGTTATCGGAGGTCAGCAGGCAGGTTTGCTGACGGGTCCGTTATATTCCATACATAAGGTGATTTCAATTATTGCCCTTGCCAAGGAAAAGGAAAAAGAATTGAATTCACCAGTGGTCCCTGTTTTCTGGATCGCTGGGGAAGACCATGATTATCAGGAAGTCAATCATGTGTATGCACAAAGAGGCAATACTATTGAAAAAATGACTTATCCGGAAAAAGTACATGATAAAAGAATGGTTTCTGATATAGGGATAAATAAAGAAATATGCCTAAAATGGGCCAATGACGTCATCGAAACCTTCGGAGAAACAGCATTCACCAATGAACTGCTGGGAAAAATGGAAGAGATCATCGGCAAATCCGCAAGCTTTGTTGATTTTTTTGCCCATTTAATCATGTATTTTTTCGAAGACACCGGTCTTTTACTGATTGATTCAGGTGATGAAAAGGTACGTAAACTGGAAAAAGAATTTTTTATTAAGCAAATACAGCACGCCCAGGAAATAACCAAACTTGTTATTGGCCAGCAGGCTGATTTGAAGAACAAAGGCTTTATGAATGCCATTGAGATAAGCAGTCAGGCTGCAAATCTTTTTTACTATGATAAAGAGAACTTTGAAAGAATACTTCTCGAATTTGATAAAGAAAAGAACGTGTTTATCGGTAAAGATGGCAGCCTCGAATTTACTGTCGAAGAAATGATTGAGATTGCAAGCGAATATCCTGAAAAGCTGAGCAACAATGTTGTTACAAGACCTATGATGCAAGAATGGCTTTTCCCGACATTAGCATTCATTGCTGGACCAGGTGAGATTGCCTATTGGGCAGAGCTTAAAGCCGCCTTTGAATTATTCGGGCTTAAAATGCCGCCTATTATGCCTCGTCTCAATATCACATTATTGGAGCGTTCTGTTGAAACAGATTTAAATGAGCTTGGACTTGATTTATATGAAACCTTAACAGTGGGGACGGAAAAGCGAAAAAGGGAATTCATTAAATCGTTAAAGGATGAAAAGCTTGAAAACCTTTTTGATGGCGCAAAAAGGGATCTCCTAAAAAATTACGGTGAGATTAAAGAATACCTTGAGCAGACTGACATAGGCTTACTGCCATTGATTAAAAAGAACGAGGATATCCTCATCAAACAATTAATGTTCATGGAGCAAAAATTAGACAAAGCAGCCCAGCTGAAACATGAAGTGGTTATTAATAAATTTGAGAGAGTGGAAAACGCCCTCTGGCCAGCAGGGTCCCCGCAGGAAAGAATGCTTAATGGCCTATACTATGCCAATCATTACGGAAAAGATTTCTTCAAAGATCTTCTCGACGAAACCTTTAACTTTGATGGAACGCATAAGGTCATTAAGATTTAGATTTAAAAATAGTGTTAATTGATTGGAGCGGAAGGCACGTAGACTCCTTAGGGATCAGCGTTGAAGTGAGACCCCGCAGAAGCGTAAACGACGAGGAGGCTCACAAAACGCCCCTAGGAAAGCGAAGTGCTTGGAACGGATATCTGAAATTTCATAGGGAAATATTTTTCATTCACATATCTACAAAAAGAGACTTAATCCATTAAGGATTGAGTCTCTTTTTTGTTGAACAAAAGAGATGAGCCATACATTATGCGGTCATTTGTTGAGAAAGAACGAACGAAAAAATTCCGCATCAAAAGCGGAAAGGGAGGATTTTAAATCAAAAACTAGAATATAAAAAAATATGTGGAGGAAAGTGGGGGATTGTGGTACATTTGAGTAAGAAAGTGGGGTAGCGGGACATGTTCATGGGTGAGTACCATCATAACATTGATAATAAAGGCCGGTTAACCGTGCCAGCTAAGTTCCGCGATGATCTGGGGGAAACCTTTATACTGACTCGAGGACTTGATCAATGTTTATTTGGCTACCCGCTCAGCGAATGGACATTAATTGAAGAAAAACTAAAAGGCTTGCCTCTTACAAAAAAGGACGCACGGGCCTTTACCCGTTTTTTCTTTTCAGGTGCAACAGAATGTGAAATTGATAAACAAGGAAGAATAAATATTGCCTCACCTCTTCAGTCCTATGCAAAATTAGAAAAAGAGTGTGTGGTATTAGGCGTTTCGAATCGAATTGAAATTTGGTGCAAAAGCATTTGGGAAGAGTATTTCTCTGATTCCGAGGATTCTTTTGCAGAAATTGCAGAGAATATGATTGGATTCGATATTTAATTTAACACAGAATTATCGAATCTAGCGCTTACCAGATGGGGGTTAACAACGATGTTTGATCATACAACTGTGCTGCTCAAGGAAACTGTCGACGGTTTAAATATTAAACCAGACGGGATTTATGTAGATTGTACTCTCGGCGGCGCCGGACATAGTGAGCTCATTCTTTCAAAGCTTTCTGATGAAGGAAAACTTTATGCTTTTGACCAGGATGAGACAGCGATTATGCATGCAAAAAAAAAGCTTGAAAACTATGGTGACCGAATTACAATCATAAAGAGCAATTTTGAATTCTTGCAAAATGAACTAAATAATATTGGTATACAAAAAGTGGATGGAGTTTTATATGATTTAGGCGTTTCCTCCCCCCAGCTTGATACCCCTGAACGGGGATTTAGCTACCACAATGACGCTCCCCTGGATATGAGAATGGATACATCTTCGAGTTTCTCGGCCTACGATGTTGTCAATCATTGGAGCTACAGTGATCTTGTTAAAATATTTTTTAAATATGGTGAAGAAAAATTCTCAAAGCAAATAGCAAGAAAGATAGAAGCTGCTAGAGAGAGTTCCCCGATTAAAACAACTGGTGAGCTTGTTGAGCTCATCAAAGATGCTATTCCCGCACCGGCAAGAAGAAAGGGCGGACATCCGGCAAAAAGAGTCTTTCAGGCCATAAGAATAGCTGTGAATGATGAATTGGGCGTTTTTGAGCGTTCTCTTCAGCAAGCTATTGATTTATTAAATCCCGGCGGGCGAATCAGTGTAATTACCTTTCATTCGCTTGAAGACAGGATATGCAAGGCTGCTTTTAAGAAGGCAGGAGAGACACCTAATCTGCCTCCAGGCTTGCCTGTGATACCTGATGAATATAAACCGGAAATTAAAATCATTACAAGAAAACCAATCATTCCTTCTGAAGAGGAGCTAGAATCAAACAATCGGGCTAGATCAGCGAAGCTAAGAATTGCCGAAAAACTATAGACTAAAAATGAGTAAAACAGGAGGGACAATATGGGGAACTTAGCACGGAAGCTTCAGCAGGAACAGCATGGTGAACAGCAGAAAGGGATGGTTCAAGCACCCAAACCAAAAAAGATAAGAAAAAAGTGGCTTACACCTGGTGAGAAGCTGCTAGGTTTAGCTTTTACAGGTATTATTTGTTTTGGTGCTGTTCATATTGTTTCTAACCAAGCAGCCATTTATGAAATGAATAAGGAGATTCAGGACACAAAAGTTGCAATCCAGGAACAGACTAAAGTTAATGGGGACCTTGAAATGCAAATAGGCGAGCTTAGTACATATGAGCGCATATGGGAAAAAGCAAAAGAGCTAGGCCTAAAATTAAATGAAAACAATGTTAAGGTTGTGCAGGATTAATGATAAAAAAACAGCCGAATATTAATTTTGGAGCAGCGATATTATTTGTAATATTTTCCCTGCTCTTTTTTGTATTGTTATTCCGTTTTATATCCGTTCAGGCCTCTGGTGAAGCAGCCGGTCATGCATTGGCAGCTAAAGCCCAGCAAAAGTATGATAAGGAAAGAGTGATAGAGGCCAGAAGGGGTACCATCTATGACCGCAATGGCGAAGTGATTGCAACAGATACTAATTCTTATAAACTGATTGCCATTTTGGATGAAAAAATGACAACAAATGACGAGAAGCCGCGCCATGTAAAGGATCCGCAAAAGACGGCAAGAGAACTGGCAAAGGTTATCGACATGAAAGAATCAGAGATTTACAGAATCCTAACTAAAGTAAACCCAAAAACAAATGAAAAGCCCTTTCAGGTGGAGTTTGGCAAAGCTGGACGTGATTTAACCAATCAGCAGAAGGCGGAAATCGAAAAGCTGAAGCTGCCTGGAATTACCTTTAGTAAAGATACAAAGAGGTTTTATCCCAATGGTGTTTTTGCCTCCCATTTAATTGGCTATACCGAGAAAAAAGAAACAGAAGATAAAACGGCCACTGTTGGAATGATGGGAATTGAGGAAAGCTATAATGATATTCTTACTGGAAAAAATGGGAAAATCACTTATGAGAGTGATATATGGGGGTATCTCCTTCCGGGCAGCGAGGAAAAGGTAACACCTGCTGTTAATGGCAAGGATATTTATTTAACGATTGATAAGAAGATACAAACCTTCCTTGAGGATTCAATGAATAAAGTACAAGAAACCTATGATCCGGAAAAGATTATTGCTATTGTGGCAGACCCAAAGACAGGGGACATCCTCGCCATGGGACAAAGGCCCTCTTTCCATCCAAAAACAAAAGAGGGCATAACAGAAAGCTGGCATAATGAAGCCATCGAAAATTCATTTGAGCCAGGCTCAACAATGAAAATTTTCACACTGGCTGCAGCTGTGGAAGAAGGTGTCTTCAATCCGAACAACACTTTTCATTCAGGTCAGTACACGTTTAAATCAGGGGCGAGAGTTCGGGATTGGAACAATGGACAAGGCTGGGGAACGATTTCTTACCTTGAGGGGGTTCAGCGCTCTTCAAACGTTGCCTTCGTAAATATTGTACAAGCACTTGGATTTGATAAATTTAGAGAATATATTACTAGATTTGGTCTTGATCAAAAAACAGGCATTGAACTTCCAAAGGAAACAGGCGGAAAGCTTGCATATCAATGGCCACTTGAAAAAATAACAACGGGTTTTGGACAAGGGACAGCCATTACACCGATTCAGCAAATTCAGGCTGTAACAGCCATTGCTAATAAAGGGCAGATGATGAAACCGCATGTCATCAGTAAAATTGAAGACCCAAATAACCATGAGGTGGTTCAGGAAAGAAAGCCAGAAACGGCCGGGAATCCGATTTCCGCAGATACAGCACAAAAAGTGCTCTCTATATTAGAGACCGTAATATCAAATCCAAAAGGAACTGGGTTTAATTATTATAATATTGAAGGATATAACGTAGCCGGGAAAACAGGAACAGCGCAAATTCCGGACCCAAAAGGCGGTTATTTAACCGGAAGGCAAAACTATGTCTTTTCAATTTTAGGGATGGCACCTGCGGATGATCCGGAACTAATTGTTTATGTAGCTGTTCAGCAGCCGAAAATAGATATTCATACAAGCGGATCTGAACCCGTGGCTGAAATTTTCAATCCGGTTATGAAAAGCAGTCTGCAATATTTAAACATTGATCCTGTTGAAAAAAAGGAAAAATTATCTGATGTAGTTCCAAAGGTTTCTGAGATGTCAACTGAACAGGCGATGGAGGTACTTAATGAAAAAGGCTTTGAACCTGTTGTTGTCGGAAATGGCACTAAGATAACTGCTCAGCTGCCGATTGAGGACTCAAAGCAGCTGATAGGGGAAAAAGTCATTATTAAGACAGATGGTGATTTAACAAGCCCCGATCTGACGGGCTGGTCGCTTAGAGATGTCATGAAAGTTGCTAAGATAGCGGATTTAAAGCTGAATACTGTAGGCAAAGGGTATGTAAGCAAGCAGAATCTGAAGCCTGGTGGTGTCTTTAAAGAAGGTGAGTTTTTGATTGTTGAACTGGAGCCCCCGATTGAACAGTTCAAAGCACCTGAGGAAGAAACAGATGAAGCCAGTGAAGAACAAGAAGAAGTATTGGAAGTCCAGGATTGATGCTGCAAGGGAAGCACCGCTTAGGTGCTTCTTTTTTTCAATGGCAATGGACACGCTTTTAGTGCTATTCGAATGGGTACAAGCATATATTGAAACGAGCCAAAATCTAAGGAGGTTCGTGCTTGCATGCGTGTTTCAAATGTCACTGTCAGGAAGCGGCTAACGGTTGCTTTAATTGTTGGTATTCTAATTTTCTTTATTATTGATTTGCGGCTGGGCTATGTCCAATTTTTCTTAGGCAATATGTTAACGGATGGGGCTAAGGAATTATGGAGCAGGGATATCCCCTTTGAACCAGAACGCGGTGAAATTGTTGACCGTAATGGTGTTGCTCTGGCGACAAATGTCAGTGCCCCCACTGTCTATGTGGTGCCCCGGCAGGTGAAAGAGCCTGAAGGGACAGCTGAAAAACTGGCTAGCGTATTAAAGGCATCAAAAGAAGAAATCCTTAAAGAAATTACATCCAAGGAAAAGGATGTCAGATTAAAAAGCGGCAGAAAAATCAGCCATGAAAAGGCAAAAGAAGTAAGGGCCCTTGGGTTAGATGGTGTCTATATTGGCGAGGATTCAAAGCGCCACTATCCATTCGGCAGCTATTTATCCCATGTTCTGGGCTTTACAGGCATTGATAACCAGGGGCTGATGGGTCTTGAGTTAACCTATGATAAAGAGCTGAAAGGGAAAAGGGGTTCCGTTAAGTTCTATGCCAATGCAAAGGGAGAACGAATGAACGATATGGCGGATGATTATGACCCGCCTGAGGATGGTTTGGATTTGAAGCTTACAATCGACTCAAAGGTCCAGACGATTATCGAACGGGAGCTCGATATTGCTCAGACGGCCTATAACCCTGATGGAATAATTGCAATAGCAATGAATCCTAATAATGGTGAAATTCTTGGAATGTCGAGCCGCCCAACTTTTGATCCTGCCAAATTTCAAGACGTATCGCCAGAAGTCTATAATCGAAATCTTCCAATCTGGAGCACCTATGAACCTGGATCAACCTTTAAGATTATTACGCTTGCTGCGGCCTTAGAAGAAGGCAAGGTTGATTTAGAAAAGGAGCATTTCCATGATCCGGGATTTGTAAAAGTTGGGGGAGCAAGGCTTAGATGCTGGAAAAAGGGCGGACATGGAAGCCAGACCTATCTGGAAGTGGTGCAAAATTCTTGTAACCCAGGCTTTGTTGAATTAGGAGAGCGCCTGGGAAAAGAAACATTGTTTAAATATATCCGGGATTTCGGATTTGGAGAAAAGACAGGCATTGATCTCCAAGGTGAGGGTAAAGGGATTCTTTTTAATCTTGATAGAGTTGGCCCTGTAGAACTGGCAACTACTGCTTTTGGACAGGGCGTCTCAGTAACGCCGATTCAGCAGGTAACTGCTCTATCTGCAGCAGTCAATGGAGGCACGCTTTATACCCCATATGTAGCAAAGGAACTAATCGATCCAAGGACAGGCGAAGTAGTAATGAGAAAAACTCCCGTTGCGAAAAGAGAAGTCATATCAAAGGAAACATCAGATCAGATTAGATATGCACTGGAAAGTGTAGTTGCCCAAGGAACGGGCGGCAAAGCCTTCATTGAAGGATACAGAGTAGGAGGAAAAACGGGTACCGCACAAAAGGCGCAGGGCGGAAGATATCTTGAAAACAACCATATCGTTTCTTTTATTGGTTTTGCCCCAGCGGATGATCCTGAGCTTGTTGTCTATGTTGCTGTTGATAATCCTAAAGGAACTGTGCAGTTTGGAGGTGTGGTCGCAGCTCCAATCGTAGGAAATATAATGGAAGACAGCTTACGGGCAATGGGCGTAAAGCCAAGAAAGGATCAAATTGAAAAAGAGATCAACTGGCCGGATTCCCCGATGATTGAAGTGCCAGACTTAGTTGGCATCACCAAAACAGAGCTAGGAGAAATGTTTGTCAACTTAAGGATCGATGCAAGCGGAAGCGGCAATAAAGTGATCAAACAAACTCCTGAACCGGGAATAAAATTAAAAGAGGGTTCTACCATTAGGCTTTACTTTGGTGAAGAATAAAGGGCGATATTGCGCCCTTTATTTTTCAATAAAGAAATAGCTAAATATCACGTTTTCATGTAAAATGTAAATCGCGATGATTTTTGGCTATTATCCATTTTTTTAGTATACGGAAAACAACTTTGATTTGTTTTCCCATAAAGGGGATGGACGATTATGAAGCTACATACGCTTTTGAATTTTCTGCAGCCATACATTGCATATTCGGGAGCTAACCCAAGAATCACTTCCATTGAGCAAGATAGCCGGAGCGTCCAAAAGGGCAGCCTTTTTATCTGCATTAAGGGCTTTACCGTAGACGGGCACGACTATGCCCAAGCAGCCGAGAAAAATGGGGCCGCAGCGGTCATTTCAGAAAAGGAATTAAACCTCTCTGTCCCGGTGATTGTTGTTCAAAACACAAAAAGGGCTATGGCCATTTTAGCAGATGCCTTTTATAAGCAGCCAAGCAAAAGGTTTCAATTGATCGGTATAACGGGTACAAATGGAAAAACAACAACCAGTCATTTAATTGAAAAGATTCTTGCTGATTCGGGGCTTAAAACAGGATTAATAGGAACGATGTATTCAAAGATAGGTGATGAAAAATTCGAGGTGAAAAATACCACCCCGGACAGCCTTACACTCCAGCGGTTATTTAAAAAAATGGCTGACTATGGGGTGAAATCAGCGGTGATGGAGGTTTCCTCCCATGCGCTGGATGAAGGCAGAACTCATGGCTGTGATTTTGATATTGCTGTCTTCACTAACTTAACCCAGGACCACTTGGACTATCACAAAACAATGGATGAGTATAAAAGGGCCAAAGGGTTATTATTTGCACAGCTCGGGAGTGCCTTTCGCCATAATCCGCCTAAATACGCGATTCTAAATGCAGATGATGCTGCCACTAACGCATACATAAAGGCCACGGCCGCTCATATTTTAACGTATGGGATCGATCAGAAGGCAGATCTAAATGCACAAAATATCCAAATGACTGCTGCAGGCACATCCTTTGAAATGGAAAGTCCCCTTGGCCGGCATAAGGTCTCACTTAGACTTGTCGGCAAATTCAGCATCTATAATGTCCTTGCTGCGATAGGAGCGGGAATCGCTTTAGGCCAGGACATAGACTCAATCATTGCCTCTGTTGAAAGCGTGCAGGGGGTTCCTGGGCGGTTTGAAACGGTTGATGCTGGTCAGAACTTTTCTGTTATTGTTGATTACGCCCATACGCCAGACAGCTTGGAGAATGCGCTGAAAACGGTTAGGCAATTTGCACAAAAACGAATATTTGTCATTGTTGGATGCGGGGGTGACAGGGACCGTTCAAAACGTCCCATCATGGCCAAAATTGCCTGCGAGTTCAGCACAAACCCAATCTTTACTTCCGATAATCCGAGGAGCGAGGATCCGCTGCAAATATTGAAAGACATGGAAAACGGAGTTAAAGGACAAACATTTATCACTATTCCCGACCGGAAAACAGCGATACGTGCTGCTGTAAATGAAGCGGATGAGGGAGATGTTATACTGATTGCTGGCAAAGGTCATGAAACATATCAGATTATCGGTGATCAAATTTATGATTTTGATGACCGGCTAATTGCAAAAGAGGCGATAGAGGAGCGATAGAATGTTTTTAACGTTTAGTGATATGGCCTATCTGTTTCCTGATAGGAAGGGTATCAAGATCACTGAGATGAACTTTCACACGGTTTCATCCCTTTCTGATGTTCCTATGTTTCGCGGGCTTTACATACCATTTGAAAAGTCAACAGGGGAACTTAAGGATGCGATCAGCAATGGGGCCATTGCAGCCCTGTGGGAAAAAGATAAAGATATCCCTGGATATACACCAAATCACTTTCCTATTTTTTTGACAGAAGATTTATTGAAAGGCATAGAGGACATAATGGAACTATATTTGGAAAAAAGAAATCAGGATCATACAACTGGCGGGGGAGTGACCAAATTCCTCTTTTCAGATGAATTACGTCTGAATGATCATGATATATCATATGATATTGCAATAAAGGCTCATAAACTCAATAACATTCAAAGAAAAAGCAACGAAAGGGAGGGGGATAAAAAGTGATGGAAAAAGTAGTTCTATTTACGATCCTAGCTGGTTTTCTTATTACTGTATTGCTTTCTCCCATTTTTATTCCCTTTTTAAGAAGACTCAAATTTGGTCAGAGTATCCGGGAAGAAGGGCCCCAGTCACATCAAAAGAAGTCTGGAACTCCAACAATGGGCGGAGTTATGATTCTTCTCTCCATTACGATTACCACTTTAGTAATGACCAGCAAGTTTGGCGAACCCACAGTAAAAACTTATATGCTGTTACTTGTAACCCTTGGCTTTGGGCTTTTGGGCTTTTTGGATGATTTCATCAAAGTCGTTTTAAAGCGAAATTTAGGGCTAACGTCCCTGCAAAAGCTTTTAGGCCAGATTATTATCTCTATTGTTTTTTACTTTGTATTAGTACAGAATAATTTCTCTACGGAAATTTCCATCCCCTTTATTGATTATTCAATAGATTTGGGCTGGACATATGCACTTTTTATTATTTTTTGGCTCGTTGGATTTTCAAATGCTGTAAACCTAACAGATGGCCTTGATGGGCTTGTTTCCGGTACAGCAGCCATTGCTTTTGGCGCGTTCGCCGTACTGGCATGGAACTTATCTCAATTTGAAATTTCTATTTTCTCGGTTGCTGTGGCTGGAGCTGTACTTGGATTTCTTGTTTTTAATGCCCATCCAGCAAAGGTGTTTATGGGGGATACAGGTTCTCTTGCATTGGGCGGAGCCATCGCAGGTATTGCCATACTAACAAAACTTGAAATTATTTTAATTATTATTGGCGGTGTGTTTGTTATAGAGACACTGTCAGTTATTTTACAAGTGATTTCGTTCAAAACAACTGGGAAAAGGATTTTCCGCATGAGCCCGCTGCACCATCATTATGAATTACTGGGCTGGAGTGAATGGAGAGTTGTTGTCACTTTTTGGACGGTTGGCTTGTTATTTGCCATTCTTGGAATTTATATAGAGGTGTGGATGTAAGTTGAAACAGATTAATCGCTATCTTCATAAGAAAATATTAGTATTAGGTTTGGCAAAAAGCGGAGTAAGTGCGGCTGCTCTCTTACATAAATTGGGTGCTTTTGTCACAGTCAACGATTATAAACCTTTATCGGAAAATCTTGAGGCACAGGGTCTTCTTGAGCAGGGAATTACCGTTATTTGCGGGGAACATCCTATTGATCTTCTAGAGGAAGGATTTGAATTAATTGTTAAAAACCCTGGAATTCCCTATTCTAATCCGATGGTTGTAAAAGCCTTTGAAAAGGGAATTCCTGTTATTACTGAAGTTGAACTTGCTTATCAGATTTCTGAAGCCCCTTTTATTGCTATTACTGGGACGAATGGCAAAACAACGACTACAACGCTTATTTACGAAATTTTAAATAAAGGCAATAAACTGCCTCTTATTGCTGGAAACATCGGAACAGTTGCATCTGATGTAGCGCAGAAAGCTACAGAAAACAATACCATTGTGACTGAATTATCCTCATTTCAATTAATGGGGATTAACGAGTTTAACCCGAAAATTGCTGTGTTAACTAATCTTTATGAAGCTCATCTTGATTATCATGGGACAAGAAAAGAATACGTTAAAGCAAAAGCAAATATTACAAAAAACCAGACAAAGGACGATTTTTTCATTGTCAACGCTGATCAGGAAGACGCGATGGAAATTGCTGCTCAGTCAAAAGCGGAGATCATTCCTTTTTCAACAAAGATAGAGCTTGAAAAAGGTGCTTGCATTAAAGATGGAGCCGTATACTTTCATTCTGAAAAAATTATTGAGATAAAGGATATTGTCCTTCCTGGTACACATAATCTTGAAAATATTCTCTGTGCTGTTGCCGCAGCGAAGCTATCTGGTGTAGACAACCAATCGATTTTCCAGGTGCTGAACACCTTTACAGGAGTGAAGCACAGATTGCAGTTTGTCAGTGAGTTCAAGGGCAGAAAATTCTATAATGATTCAAAGGCGACGAATATTTTGGCTACACAGACTGCGCTTAAAGCTTTTAATGAACCGATTATTCTGCTTGCCGGCGGATTAGACCGCGGGAATGAATTTGATGAGCTAATTCCTTATCTGACTAACGTCAAAGGGGTCATCCTCTTTGGTCAAACAGCTGGAAAAATTGAAAAAGCCGCTATTAGTGCTGGAATAAAATCAATCAAGCATGTCGATAATGTGGGCAAAGCCGTGCCTGCTGCCTATCAAATGTCTGACCCAGGCGATGTTATATTGTTATCACCTGCTTGTGCAAGCTGGGATCAATATAAAACTTTTGAGGTAAGGGGAGACATTTTTATAGAAGCGGTGCATATGCTTAAGTGAGGGCTTGTACGCGAGGGAAAAGAGTTTGCATCTATGGGAGTCATCTGAAATCGCTATCTTGGTAAAGCCCTAAAACTTGCATTCGAGGTGTTTTACTTTGCCAACAAAAAGAACGACTCCCGACCTAATATTAATTATTGTCACATTATCTTTGCTGGCAGTGGGGCTGACAATGGTTTACAGTGCCAGTGCCATTTGGGCAGAGTATAAATTCGATGATTCCTTTTTTTTCGCTAAGCGGCAAATGCTCTTTGCGGGTGTTGGGATTGCGGCCATGTTTTTTATTATGAATGTTGATTATTGGACATGGCGGACATGGGCAAAGGTGATTATCATCATATGCTTTGTGTTATTGCTTTTAGTGCTTATCCCAGGCGTTGGAAACGTTAGAAATGGATCGAGAAGCTGGATTGGTGTCGGTGCTTTTTCTGTACAGCCTTCCGAATTTATGAAGCTTGCTATGATTGCTTTTCTTGCCAAGTATTTATCTGAACGGCAAAAATTAATCACATCTTTTACAAAAGGTCTTGTACCTTCTTTGGGATTAGTTTTTTTAGCCTTTGGTTTAATAATGCTTCAGCCGGATTTAGGGACAGGAACCGTCATGGTCGGGACTTGTGTTGTCATGATTTTTATTTCAGGCGCAAGAATTCGCCATTTTGTTTTCCTTGGACTTTTAGGAGTAGCAGGCTTTGTTGCCCTTGTTCTATCAGCTCCCTATCGAATCAAACGGATTACCTCGTTTTTAGATCCATGGGAAGATCCTCTTGGGAGCGGGTTTCAAATTATCCAGTCTCTATATGCCATTGGGCCGGGCGGGTTATTTGGTTTAGGACTCGGGCAGAGCAGGCAGAAATTCTTTTACCTTCCAGAACCGCAGACAGATTTTATTTTTGCGATTCTTTCTGAGGAGCTTGGATTCATTGGAGGGTCTTTTGTCATCCTGTTATTCGCTCTTTTATTATGGAGAGGGATTCGGATTGCACTAGGTGCCCCTGATTTGTACGGGAGCTTCCTTGCTGTAGGGATTGTGGCTATGATCGCCATTCAGGTCATGATCAATATCGGAGTTGTTACGGGACTTATGCCTGTAACCGGTATTACACTGCCATTCTTAAGCTACGGAGGATCCTCGCTGACCCTCATGCTTATGGCCATCGGTGTATTGCTAAATGTCAGCAGATATTCTAGGTATTAACCCTGTTCTAACAGGGTTCTTTTTTGTTTTTGTCTAGGTAAAAGAGTTGATTGCAGCGAGAGGTACTTCGCTTTCCGGGGGGCGTTTTGTGAGCCTCCTCGTCGCATTCGCTCCTGCGGGGTCTCACTTCAACGCTGATCCCCCAGGAGTCTACGTGCCTGCAGCGAAGATCAACTTTAGAATTGCCAGATCCATGCTTTATTAAAATTATATTTCAATCTGATTACTGTTTTTATTCATTTGTTTTTATATAGTAGAATAGGGTAAAGTGTGATATTTTGATGAAAACCACTCTTTTATGAGGTGAAATGATGAGAATTGTTGTAAGCGGCGGCGGGACAGGGGGGCATATCTACCCAGCTCTTGCCCTAATCCGGGAAATACAAAAGAAAACAAAAGATGCTGAGTTCTTATATATCGGTACAAAAAAAGGCCTTGAAAGCAATCTTGTTCCTAGAGAAGATATCCCATTTAAATCCATACATATAACAGGTTTTAAAAGAAAACTTTCTTTTGAAAACATAAAAACCATTTTTCGCTTTTTAAAAGGCGTCAGCGACAGCAAAAAAATACTTAAGGAATTTAAAGCAGATATCGTTATCGGAACAGGCGGATATGTATGCGGACCTGTTGTTTATGCTGCGGCAAAGCTTGGAATTCCAACCATTATTCATGAGCAAAATAGCGTGCCTGGTCTGACTAATAAATTCTTAAGTAAATATGTTGATAAGGTTGCCGTTTGTTTTGAAGAGGCAAAAAACTATTTCCCACAGGAAAAGGTTGTGCTCACCGGAAATCCGCGTGCATCAGAAGTGCTCGGAAAAGATGGAATCAAGGGCAGGCTTTCCGCAGGCCTGAAAATAAATGATCCGTTAGTTTTAATTTTTGGAGGCAGCAGAGGAGCCAGGCCAATCAATGAAGCAGTGGTAAAATCTTTTGCCCAGCTTCGCGAAAAGCCATACCAAGTTCTGTATGTAACGGGGGATGCCCATTATGAGGATGTAAAAAAGGAAGTTGAATTGGTCGGAAATCCTGAGAATGTTGTCATTAAACCATTTATTCATAACATGCCCGAGGTACTTGCGGGGACAGATTTAACGATTGCACGAGCAGGCGCAACAACATTGGCTGAATTAACCTCACTTGGGATCCCAAGTATTCTTATTCCAAGTCCTTATGTGACCAATAACCATCAGGAAAAAAACGCAAGGGCATTAAGCGATCATGGCGCAGCGCAGATTTTACTGGAAAAAGATTTAACAAGCC
Source organism: Cytobacillus sp. MT66 (assembly GCF_058792595.1). NCBI lineage: Bacteria > Bacillati > Bacillota > Bacilli > Caryophanales > Bacillaceae > Cytobacillus > Cytobacillus sp. MT66. Next base: position 361,768 of record NZ_JBXAFB010000003.1, on the reverse strand, counting down.
AAAAGCTGATTGATTCGATGGATCAAATATTAATAGATGATAAAAAGCTGAAAGAAATGAAACAGGCAGCAAAGAAATTAGGCATTCCAGACGCAGCCGGACGGCTTTTCAAATTAATGCAGAATCTGATAAAGGAAAGAGGGCAGTAGCCCTTATTTGAAGCTTGCATAAGATATTAAGACTGCTTAAAGAAAGGGAGGTTTAAATGAACGAGCTTATTGAAAAATTAAAAAGGCTGGACATTGGCCAGGTAAAGGAACATGAACCTTTGGCTAAACATACAACCATGAAAGTTGGCGGACCTGCCGATTTGTTTATAGAACCTTCTTCGATTGAAAGCCTTAAAAAAGTAATGGATTTGCTTATGGAAAATAATATTGAATGGACGGCCATTGGCAGAGGTTCTAATCTCCTGATTTCTGATGACGGAATTGCTGGTGCCGTAATCAAACTGGGGAAAGGCATTTCAGATATGGAATTAAACGGGACCGAGATTCGAGCCGGCGGTGGCTATTCCCTTGTCAGCCTTTCAACGCAAATTAGCCGAAAAGGGTTATCTGGTCTGGAATTTGCAAGCGGTATTCCCGGGTCGGTAGGCGGCGCCGTCTATATGAATGCAGGGGCGCACGGATCAGATATTTCTAAAGTGCTAAAAAAAGCCCATATTTTATTTGAAAATGGACAAATGGAATGGCTGACAAACGAGCAGATGGAGTTTTCCTATCGGACCTCTGTCCTGCAGAAAAATCGTCCTGGCATTGTTCTTGAAGCTGTTTTTGAGACAAAAGAGGGCGACCGAGATGCCATCTTTGGGCAAATGCAAAAAAATAAGGATTATCGAAAGGTTACTCAGCCTTATCATATGCCTTGTGCAGGAAGTATTTTCAGAAACCCTCTCCCAAACTATGCAGGAAAGCTCATTGAGGAAGCCGGTCTGAAGGGACATTGTATTGGCGGTGCACAAATTTCGGAAATGCATGGGAATTTCATTGTCAATACCGGATCAGCAAAATCCTCCGATGTGATGGATTTAATTGAATATATTAAGGGGAAAATCTATGAAATTTATCATATTAAAATGGAAACTGAGGTAGAAATAATCGGCAGAAAATAACGGGAAATAATCTCTTACTTATTCCATTTATTGTGATATAATTATACCCTAGAGAAGACTATAATAACGGCATTCTTTGCCGTTGTTTCAATAAATCAAATCCGTTATTACGGATTTGAACCGGGAGATGGGACAGGCCAAAGGATTTAAGAAAGGCCAAAATTGGACGATGAACGCGGTTGAATGAGGTGAACGGAAATGGAAACGAGTAAGGTTGTCTCGATTGAGGATCGCATACCAAAGCTTAAACAGCAGCGAAGGAAAAAAGCAAATAAGAAATTAATATTACTGCTGCTTTTGTTCTTTACTCTCATAGTGCTTGTTATATATTTCCAATCGCCATTAAGTCATGTAAAAACAATTGAAATAGAAGGAAATTATGTCTATAGTGATGAAGAGATTATCCCATTGACGAAACTCACAGCCGATACAAATATTTGGAGGGTTAATGAAAAAGCCATCGAGGAAAAACTTGCCGGCTTACCTGAAATTAAATCTGTCAAGGTTAAAGTAAATATGCCTAATCGGGTAATAATTACGGTCGATGAGTTTAAACGAATCGCTTATATTATGAAGGAAAAAAGTTACCTTCCTGTGCTTGAAAATGGGGAAATTATTAAAGAGAACAAAACGGAAAGAATTCCCGCTAATGCTCCGATCCTTTTCGGTTTTTCAGAAGGAAAAGAACTGAATGGTATGATTGAAGAACTTGAAAAACTTCCTGCCGAAGTTGTAAATTCCATTTCGGAAATTCACCATACCCCAAAAAAGACTGATTCCTTTCATATTACCCTTTTTATGAATGATGGTTTTGAGGTTAGCGCAACAACACAAGGTTTCTCGGAAAAAATGCAGCATTATCCTTCTATTGTCAGCCAGCTGGATCCAGACAAGAAAGGCGTCATTGATTTCGAAGTCGGCTCTTATTTTAAAGCATTTGAGCAAAAAGGAGCTGATGAAAATGAAGAAGAAGCTGAAAGTGAAGGGTAATCATGTCATCCTTTCACTAGTATTTCTTGTTTTGGGTTATATCATGGCATTTTCTTATCATTTGACACAACAAGAAAATAGACAAGCAGAAATCACAGACAAGCAATGGGAAAGAGACATGGCGCTGCGCAAGCAATTAGTAGAGCTGGAAGAAAAAAATCTTGCTTTGCAAAATGAGTTAAATGAAAAACAGGAAAGAGTCCGTGAGATTGAAAAAGATATGTCTCAAGAAGCACAAATCTACTTCAATCTAGCTGAAGACGCTGAAAAATATCGGATGTATCTAGGAAAGGTGAAGGTTAAAGGACCTGGAGTTGAGGTCGTCCTTTCCGATGGTGACTATAATCCAAATGAAGAAAATATTAATAATTATATTGTTCATGAACACCATGTATTTAAGGTCATTAATGAATTATATATATCAGGCGCGTCCAGTATCGCGATCAATGGGCAAAGACTGTCACATAATTCGTATATTTTATGCAATGGTCCCGTCATTGAAATTGATGGATATCAGCATCCTGCACCATTTGTCATTACAGCAATTGGGGATTCTGAAGTGCTGGCTTCTGCGCTGAATTTAACGGGTGGAGTAAAAGATTCCCTCGTAAACGAAAATATTACCGTATCGATTGAACAGAAAAATGAAGTGATCATGGATCCCTTATTAGGGAGCTAACAAGTTAAATGCGTCCACTTTTGATAAAGGTTAGGTGGAAAACGTGGACAAAAAAAAATTAAGCTTTACCGTAATTACGGCAGTCATTGGATTTATGATTGCTATCCAATTCCAAACACTCAAAGAGCCCATTGTCCGTGATACACGGGATACATGGGAGCTAAGGGAAGATTTGCTGAGGCAAAATGAACTGCAATTAAAATTAATGCGTGAAGTTCGGTCAAACGAGGAGAAAATCGCCAAATATGAAACACAGCGTAAACAGAGCAAGGAGCAAGTTCTAAGAGAGACACTGGACGAACTTAAACAAGAAGCAGGCCTGACTGATGTTAAGGGGTATGGAATTGTTTTGTCAATTGAACCAGCCTTTGAGGAACTTCTTTTAGGCAAGAAAGCAGAGACTGTTTCTCCGGATCTCTTAAAACGCCTTATTAACGAGTTAAATATGTACGAAGCCATGCATATATCCATTGATGGCCACAGGGTGATTAATACAACCGTTATTAGGGATATTAATGGTGAAACGAAAATTGACGGGCACCCTCTTAAAACGCTGCCGATTGAAGTGAAAGTCATCGCAGAAAATAAAAAAGTTGCCGAAAAGCTTTATAACCGGATGCAGGTTTCGCAGTCTGCCGATGATTTCTTTATCGATAACTTGAGGGTAAAGGTGAAAATGCCAGAGAATATGATTACCATATTAGCGTATGATGATCCAATCAGAATTAGAAATATGGAGCCTGTGAAGCCTGAAAAAGGAGGAAGTTCATAATGTGGCTTCCTGTACTGGGATTAATTGTCGGGGTTGTTCTTGGCTTATTAACAGAAATAAAAGTGCCTGAAGAGTATTCCAATTATTTATCGATCGCAGTTTTGGCAGCGCTTGATACACTTTTTGGTGGAATCCGGGCACAGCTGCAAAATATTTATGACGAAAAAGTTTTTGTATCCGGATTCTTTTTTAATATTATGCTTGCGGCAAGTTTGGCTTTTCTCGGTGTACATCTTGGTGTAGACTTATATTTAGCCGCGGTGTTCGCATTTGGTGTTAGACTGTTTCAAAATATTGCGGTTATTAGAAGAATTTTATTGACAAGATGGACAAAAAACGTGGAAAAAACTGAAAAAAATTGATTTTTTAAAAGGGAAACGATTAGTTGTGACGAATAATTATCATATTAATAAAGTTAATATTTAATTTATTTGTTGTTCTATATAATGATGAGTAAAAGGAGGTGCCAAAGAATGAACAACAGTGATATATACGTAAGTCTTGACATCGGTACATCCAGTGTAAAAGTAATCATTGGTGAAATGGTCAATGACTCTTTGAATATAATTGGTGTTGGCAGTGTGAAGTCTGAAGGTTTGCGCAAAGGCTCCATTGTTGATATAGATGAAACCGTTCATTCAATTAGGAAGGCAATTGAACAGGCTGAAAGAATGATAGGAATGGAAATTAATAAAGTTATCGTGGGGATCACGGGTAACCATGTTATGCTTCAGCCGTGCCACGGTGTAGTTGCCGTTTCCAGCGAGAATAGAGAAATTTCCGATGAGGATGTTGCAAGAGTAATAGATGCGGCACAGGTAGTTTCCATTCCGCCTGAAAGGGAAATCATTGATGTAATACCTAAACAATTTATTGTGGACGGATTAGATGAAATTAATGACCCCCGCGGCATGATTGGCGTTCGCCTAGAACTAGAGGGCACCATCATTACCGGTTCGAAGACCATCTTACATAACACTTTGCGCTGTGTGGAAAGAGCAGGTTTGGAAATTCTCGATATTACTTTGCAGCCATTAGCTGCAGGAGCATTTGCTTTATCAAAGGATGAGAAGAACCTAGGGGTTGCACTTGTCGATATTGGCGGCGGCTCCACAACAATAGCACTATTTGAACAGGGAGTTTTAAAAGCGACTAGTGTTCTTCCAGTTGGCGGAGACCATATAACAAAGGATATTTCGATAGGTCTTCGGACTTCAACTGAGGACGCTGAAAAGATTAAAATAAAATATGGCTATGCTTTTTATGATCATGCTTCTGAAGATGAAGTCTTTAGTGTTCCAATTATCGGAAGTGATCAGCACCAGCAGTTTAATCAGCTTGAGATATCTGACATTATTGAAGCCCGGATGGAGGAAATCTTTGAACTCATTCAAACTGAGGTAAGAAGGTTAGGGGCCCATGATCTTCCGGGGGGAGTAGTCATTTCAGGCGGTGTTGCTAATACACAAGGGATTCTTGAATTAGCACAGGATATTTTCCAAAACAGGGTTCGTATAGCGATACCGGATTATATTGGTGTTCGGGAACCGCAGTTTACGACAGCTGTTGGGTTAATCAAATTCGCCTACAAAAATGCTAAAGTTCAGGGAAGAAAAATGACAGGAATTGGAGTTCCTGCAGCGAATCAAGAAACAAAGGAAAAGCGCGTTTCAAAACAACCGCAACCAAAAACAAAGCCGGAAAAACAACCGGAGGAAAAAATTACATCAAGAGTGAAAAAGTTCCTCGGATACTTTTTTGAATAGGAGGATTAGTCATGTTGGAATTTGAAACAAATATAGATTCATTAGCAACGATAAAAGTCATCGGCGTTGGCGGCGGCGGTAATAACGCGGTTAACCGAATGATTGAACACGGTGTACAGGGTGTTGAATTTATCGCGGTTAACACTGACGCGCAAGCACTAAATCTTTCAAAAGCCGAAGTTAAAATGCAAATTGGCAGCAAGCTGACTCGCGGTCTAGGAGCTGGTGCCAATCCTGAGGTAGGAAAAAAGGCTGCTGAAGAAAGCAAAGAGCAGATTGAAGAAGCTTTAAGAGGAGCAGACATGGTGTTCGTAACCGCGGGTATGGGTGGCGGAACAGGAACAGGAGCTGCCCCGGTTATTGCTCAGATTGCCCGTAATCTAGGTGCATTAACAGTTGGTGTTGTTACACGTCCATTTACATTTGAAGGACGTAAACGTGCAACACAGGCGGCAGGCGGAATTTCGGCAATGAAAGAGTCCGTTGATACGCTTATCGTTATCCCTAACGACCGTCTTTTAGAAATAGTGGACAAGAGTACACCAATGCTTGAAGCATTCCGTGAAGCTGATAATGTTCTGCGCCAAGGTGTTCAGGGCATTTCAGATTTAATTGCTGTCCCTGGTTTAATCAATCTGGACTTTGCTGATGTGAAAACAATCATGTCCAGCAAAGGATCAGCCCTAATGGGAATCGGGGTTGCTTCAGGGGAAAACCGTGCAGCAGAAGCTGCAAAAAAAGCCATTTCCTCACCATTGCTTGAAACGTCCATTGATGGGGCTCAAGGGGTGCTGATGAATATTACAGGCGGTACAAATTTAAGCCTTTATGAAGTACAGGAAGCAGCTGACATCGTTGCGTCTGCATCTGACCAAGAGGTAAATATGATTTTTGGTTCTGTCATTAATGAGAATCTTAATGATGAAATCGTTGTAACAGTTATTGCAACAGGCTTTAATGAAGAAGCTGCACACTCTCCTAAGCCACAGCCTCAGGCGGGAAGACCAGCCTATGGACAGCAAGCGAAGCCTGCAGTATCTCCTGTGAAGCGGGAATCAAAAAGAGAAGAACCAGTCCATGAGCCTGTTAGAACAAACCATATTCAGCAGCCAGAAGAAACATTAGATATTCCAACATTCCTGCGAAACCGTAACCGCAGACGATAAAAAAAAGCTCAAGCCACTTTGGCTTGAGCTTTTTATATATGATTGGAATCAGCTGCCTAGCGCTTGGAGAAGAAATCAATGACAAGTTAGAACAAAAAGGAAGCATGCCTGGTAAAAGGCATGCTATTTTTTGATTAAACTGTTTGAGGTTCTTTTAGTTGCATTGATGGTCCAAAGAACTCATATCGGATATGATCCTTTTTGATTCCAATTTCCAATAAAGCTTCGTACATTGCCTGCATAAATGGTACAGGTCCGCACATATAAACAATAGCTTCTTTATCGGAAATTAACTGATTTAGCCAATCGGCTGTAATATAGCCTTCTTTATCAAAGTGTTTTTCGCTTCTATCTAGTTCGGTTGGTTTTTCATAACAGAAATAGGCATCAATAGATTCATTATTTTCTTCAATTTCTTTCACTGCATCGCGGAAAGCATGGATATTTCCATTGATTGCTGCCTGAATGAAGGTTGTTTTTTGCTCTTGATCAGCTAATTTTTGCAGCATGCAGAACATTGGAGTTATGCCGACACCACCGCTTAATAAAACAGTTGGTTTTTCAGATTGATCTTCTAAAATAAATTCACCAGCAGGTGCACTAAGCTCAACAATGTCGCCTTCTTTTACATGAGTATGCAAGAAGCTTGAAACTTTTCCAGCTGGACGATCGTTAATAGAATCCTCTCTTTTAACGGAGATACGATAGTAGCTATCATCTTTACACTGGGATAAGCTATATTGGCGAATATGGCTATACTGTTCTCCTGGGATGTCCTTTAGTCTAATGCTGATATATTGCCCCGGAATAAAGCTTGCTATTTTACCTCCATCGGCTGGAACAAAGTAGAATGATTTAATTACATCACTTTCCTGAACAATTTTATCCACTTTAAATTCCCTGAAGTCTTCCCATCCGCCATCTTGAGTTCCAGCTTTATCATACAGGCCTTTTTCAAGGTTAATAAAGGCATCTGCAATAACCCCATACGCTTTTTCCCAAGCAGTCATAATGTCATCTGTTGCTGCATCGCCTAATACATCTTTAATGGCAAGTAATAAATGTTTGCCTACGATTGGATAATGTTCTGGTTTGATTCCAAGTGAACGGTGTTTTTGAGCAATTTGAGAAACAACTGGAAGAATGGCTTCTAGATTGTCAATATATTTTGCTGCAGCATATACAGCACTGGCTAGTGCTCTTTGCTGACGTCCTTGTTTTTGGTTTGCATGATTAAAAATATTTAATAACTCTGGATGATTTCCAAACATTAATTGATAGAACCTTTTTGTAATGTTTTCTCCATGTTCTTCTAAGACTGGAACAGTGCTTTTTACAATATCAATGGTTTTTTGATCTAACATGGTGTAAAACCCCTTTGTGAGTATTTTTACCGTGGCTATAGGTTTTTTTTATTCTGAATTAGTGATATGAATCACATTCACAAACTCATTATATTGAGTATGCGAATCAGTGAATGTGATTTATATCACACCTTTTTAGGGGAAATGTGAAAGATATGTGAATTTGCGAAAAGATGACAAAATCCGAAGGGAATAGAGGAAATTTCTGCTATTTCAGCTACAGAATGTGACACACTTCAGCGATGGAAGTACGCTATACTTTTTTTATTAGATTAATAGGCTCTAAATAGAAATGACTCTCGTAAATTAATTTTGGGGAGGAAGCTTACTTGGAGGTTTATTTAGATATTATTTGGGCATTAAATTTTTTATTTGATAGCCTCCTCCTTTATTTAACAGCCATTATATTAAAAAGAGAAGTAAAATTATGGAGAATCTTAACAGGAGGCCTGATCGGTTCAGTAATAATTTTATTATCAATCACATCTTTACATGCTTTTATTGGCCATCCATTTACAAAAATGCTTTTTTCTATATTGATGGTTTTAACCGTATTTGGATTCAAACGATTCCGTTTTTTTTTAAAAGGGCTAATGACATTTTATTTATTAACCTTTTTAATTGGAGGCGGATTGATCGGGGTACACTACTTTATCTCATTCGATTTCCAGCTGACGTCAAATGTCATGCTGGCAAGCGTAAAAGGGTTTGGAGACCCAATCAGCTGGTTATTTGTCCTTATCGGTTTTCCAGTTGCCTGGCATTTTTCCAGAAAGAATATTGAAAACATTGAAATGACTAAAATTCAATATGAGTCCATTGTTAAGGTAGTGATTACATTAAATGGAATTTCTTATTCGTTTAAAGGATTAGTTGATAGCGGAAATCAGCTTCAGGATCCCATTTCCAAAATGCCAGTCATGTTTGTCTCAATAAAAAACAGATTGGACAGTTTTCCCGAAACTATTGTAAAAATCGCACAAAACCCGGAAGCCATGATTATGGGCGAAGAACCCATCCCCGCTGAATGGGAGAATCGTATTAGGATTATGCCATGCAAAGTTGTTGGACAAGAATTTCAGCTGATCGCCGCAGTCAAGCCTGATCAGATACTAATCGAAAAAGAAGATGAATGTTATCTTTTCAACAAGGGCCTAATCTCATTTTCCATGCAGCAGCTATCAGCCGACAACGCTTTCGAATGCATTGTCCATCCAAAAATGTTGACTTCCGGGAGAAAAACCTCACAGGAAATTCATGTAAAACATGCATAATCGTTTCCAATGCTCAGTTGGTTGGAGTGGAAGGCACGAAGACTCCTGGGGGATCAGCATTGAAGTGAGACCCCGCAGGAGCGGTCGCTGCGAGGAGGCTCACAAAATGCCTCCCGGAAAGCGAAGCCCCCGGAGCGGAAATCAACGGCCAAGTTATAAAGGAGAAACTTTTCAAGGAGGAGGACATTCATGAAAAAAATCAAACTTCGCTTAACATATTATTGGTATAAATTATTAATGAAACTAGGCTTAAAATCGGATGAAGTATACTATATCGGTGGAAGCGAAGCACTGCCTCCTCCCCTTAGCAAGGAAGAAGAGGAAGTATTACTCGAAAAACTGCCAAACGGCGACAAGGCAGCACGATCCATCCTCATCGAGAGAAACCTGAGATTAGTCGTCTATATAGCAAGAAAATTTGAAAATACCGGAATAAATATAGAAGATTTAATAAGTATCGGAACGATTGGTTTAATTAAGGCTGTGAATACCTTTAATCCCGAGAAAAAAATTAAATTGGCTACATATGCCTCACGCTGTATTGAAAATGAAATTCTCATGTATTTAAGACGCAATAATAAAATTCGTTCAGAGGTATCATTTGACGAACCATTAAACATTGACTGGGATGGCAATGAGCTTCTGTTATCGGATGTCTTGGGGACGGATGAAGATATCATTACAAAAGACCTTGAAGCTAATGTAGATAAAAAGCTTCTTTCCAAAGCATTGCACCAGTTATCTGATCGGGAAAAACAGATCATGGAACTTCGCTTTGGCCTTGGAACGGGCGAGGAAAAGACACAGAAAGATGTGGCAGACATGCTTGGGATTTCCCAATCCTATATTTCCAGGCTGGAGAAAAGAATTATTAAACGCCTTAAAAAAGAGTTTAATAAAATGGTTTAACCTAATTTTTAACACATGATTTATTATTGTACAAAAGTAAAAATAAAATTATTTTTTTAAAATAAAATGGCTGTCAAATCCTTACAATAATTGTGTTTTTACCAATTTTGGCAGTTTCGCTGTCAATCGTTATGTGCATATTTTTCCTGCTCCAGGAGATACTGTTTTTTGTACAGCAGCTCCTGTGAGGAGGGAAAAGAATTGACACGTAATAAGGTAGAAATTTGCGGTGTTGACACATCAAAGCTTCCAGTGTTAAAAAACGAGGAAATGAGAGAACTCTTCAAGCAAATGCATAAGGGGGATATAACCGCACGGGAAAAACTCGTCAACGGGAATTTGCGTCTTGTGTTGAGTGTGATTCAGCGATTTAATAACAGGGGTGAATTTGTTGATGACCTATTCCAGGTCGGCTGTATCGGTTTAATGAAATCTATTGATAATTTTGATTTAGGTCAGAACGTTAAATTTTCCACCTATGCTGTTCCTATGATAATAGGCGAAATTAGAAGGTATTTGCGGGATAATAATCCGATACGTGTGTCTCGTTCCTTAAGGGACATTGCCTATAAGGCTTTACAGGTTAGGGAGCGATTGATGAGCAAAACGTCCAAGGAGCCTACAGCCGCAGAAATTGCGAAGGAACTTGATGTTCCGCATGAAGAGATTGTTTTTGCCTTAGATGCCATTCAGGATCCGGTTTCATTATTTGAACCGATTTATAATGATGGCGGGGACCCAATCTATGTAATGGATCAATTAAGTGATGAGAAAAATAAGGATATTCAATGGATTGAGGAAATTGCGCTAAAAGAAGGAATGAGAAGGTTAAACGAGCGAGAAAAGCTCATTTTGAGAAAGAGGTTTTTTCAGGGAAAAACGCAAATGGAGGTAGCTGAGGAAATTGGCATATCTCAGGCGCAGGTATCCCGGCTTGAAAAAGCAGCCATCAAACAAATGAATAAAAATATCCAAAGCTAAAAGCTGCCAAAAAGGCAGCTTTTGTTTTTTATTTTTAGAAGATAATTTAGTAGAACCATTCATATATATCAGTATGGGATGATTCTATAGGGGTGAGAGATGTGATAAAAATATCTGAATTCCAGCAAAAAGATGTCATTAATGTAGCAAACGGCAAGAAACTTGGCAATATTGGAGATATAGATATTAATGTTCAAAATGGAAAAATAAATGCCATTATTATTGTAGGGAATGGGAAGGTACTCGGCTTTTTTGGACGTGATGAAGAAATTATCATTCCATGGACCAATATATTAAAAATTGGCGAAGATGTCATTTTAGTTCGAATGAAGGAAACAATTGTGCAGAATGATGTCGATGAAAAGGAGTAATTGTTCTTTTTAGGTGGGAAAAAGCTAAGACTATATGGTAAACTATAGAAAAGTTTACTATTTGATATCTAAGATGGAAAACAAAAGATGAGGTATATAAATGGAACCATTTCTTTTAGAGAAAAATGAAATTTTTGTCATTAAAGAATGGATGGACGAATGCCCTGAATTGATTGCAGGGTTTACAAGCAAAAATGGAGGCTGCAGCAAGGAACCCTTTTCATCACTGAATGCAGGACTGCATGTCAATGATTCCACTGATTCTGTCAGAGCCAACAGAAACAAAATTGCTGACATTTTGCAGTTTCCTGCAAAGAAATGGGTAGGTGCAGAACAAACACACCATACCCATATAGAAAAAGTCACGTTTGCCAGCGCTGGACGCGGCTCCCTTGACTATGAAGAATCTTTTAAAGGTACGGATGGATTCTTTACAAGAGATCAGGGTCTTTTACTGACTTTATGTTATGCGGATTGTGTCCCTTTATTTTTTCTTCATAAAGAGACAGGTTCAATTGGAATTGCCCATGCAGGCTGGAAAGGAACGGTTCATGGGATAGCAAGGGGAATGGTTAGTTTGTTTCAAAAAGAGGGCATACCTGAAAAAGACATCAAGACAGTCATTGGTCCTGCTATTTGCGGCAACTGTTATCAAGTTGATGACCGAGTGATTGAATTTGTTAAAGGTTGGACAAAGGATGAAAATGACAAGCCTTATAGACAAATTGAAGATCATCAATATTTACTTGATTTAAAACAGCTAAATAAAGATATTCTTATAAAAGCAGGAGTTTTAGAGGAAAACATCCAGGTAACGAAATGGTGTACCAGCTGTGACTCTCAATATTTTTTCTCCCATCGCAGAGATAACGGGAAAACTGGAAGAATGATGAGTTTTATCGGCTGGAAGGAGGATTTAAAGAAATAACATGAAGGTTTCAGATAACTTAGTTCAAATTAAGCAAAAAATTCACGAGGCCTGTGAGAAATCAGGCCGAAATCCTGAAGAGGTTAAAATAATTGCAGTAACAAAATATGTCTCAACGGAGCGTGCCTTAGAAGCTATTGATGCTGGAATAACTAATCTTGGAGAAAACCGGGATGAAGGCCTGCTTGCAAAATGGGAGGTCATCAAGGACAAGCCCGCATGGCATTTTATTGGCTCTCTGCAAACCAGAAAAGTGAAAAATATTATTGATAAGGTTGACTATATCCATTCGTTGGACAGAATATCACTTGCAAAAGAAATTAATAAGCGTGCCGAAAAGCAGATTAAATGTCTAGTTCAGGTGAATGTTTCGGGTGAAGAGTCTAAGCAGGGTTTAAATCCGGAAGAAGTCCGCGATTTTATTATAGAACTCAGAGGTTTCCCTGCCATTCAAGTTGCTGGGCTGATGACAATGGCTCCATTTACTTCAGATAAGAACGTGCTGCGCTCCTGTTTTAGAAATTTAAAATCCTTGGGCATGGAGATTCAAAATATGAATCTTGATTATGCTCCATGCAATGAATTGTCAATGGGAATGTCGAATGATTATGAAATTGCTGTACAGGAAGGAGCTACAATGGTCCGGATTGGTACAGCATTAGTTGGAAATGAGGAGCAGGGGGATAAATAAGATGAGTCTTAAATCCAAGTTCAAAACATTTTTCTTTCTAGATGATGAATATGCTTATGATGAGGAAGAGATGGAACAGGAGGAAACAGAGCCTGTTAAACAATCGACGTCACATGCAGCAAAGCAGCAGCATGCCCAAAAGAACAATATTGTAAGCTTGCAAAGTGTGCAAAAATCATCCAAAGTTATTCTTGTTGAGCCGCGTGTCTATGCAGAGGCGCAGGATATTGCTGATCATTTAAAAAATCGCCGGGCAGTTGTAGTCAATTTGCAGAGGATTGAAAGGGATCAGGCAAAAAGAATTGTCGACTTTTTAAGCGGCACGGTCTATGCCATTGGCGGAGATATTCAAAAAATTGGTGCGGATATTTTCTTATGTACGCCAGATAACATTGAAGTCTCGGGCAATATCTCGCAAATTATGAGCGAAAACGATTTTGAAAATTCGAGGTGGTAAAATTTAATGGTAACTCTCTTTAGTATCATTGCGTCGCTTATTAATATTTATTCCTGGGCGTTAATCATCTATATTCTTTTATCATGGTTTCCAAATGCCAGAGAATCCGGAATTGGCCAATTTTTAGCCCGCATATGTGAACCGTATTTAGAGCCATTCCGTAAAATCATTCCTCCGCTTGGGATGATTGATATTTCACCAATTGTTGCCATTCTAGTCCTTCGCTTTGCAACGGACGGCTTGCGGCAGCTGTTTATTTGGATGATGTAAAAATGGGCTAAATATTTAGCCCTTTTTTACATTACAAGAGTTACATTTGGTAAGGAGAATAGGGGTACTTATGACAATCTACCAGCATTTTCGCCCAGAAGAAAAGGAATTTATCGATCAGGTGCTAAATTGGCGGCGTTCTGTCGAGGATACATATGCTCCAAGACTGACTGATTTTCTTGATCCCCGGGAACAGGATATCTTAAATAAAATCATCGGCAGCAATCAGGATGCCAAGGTAAAGCTTTTTGGCGGCTCCCCGGACACTGAAAGGCAACGGGCCATTATCTATCCGGAATATTATCAGGTTCAGGATGAAGATTTCAAAATTACTTTATTTGAAATTGACTATCCAAAAAAGTTCATCACCCTTGAGCACAGGCAAGTCCTTGGAAGCATCATGTCGCTTGGTTTAAAGAGAGGGAAATTTGGTGATATCATCTTTCAAGACGACAGGATTCAGTTTTTCGTGGCTGCTGATGTCGAAAGCTATGTTGAGCTAAATCTAACAGCAATTGGCCGGGCGTCGATTACCCTAAAAAAACAGGATCTTAATCAGGCTATGCGTACAAACGAGCATTGGCACGAAACCATTGCTATTGTTTCTTCTATGCGGCTAGATACAGTAGTGTCTTCTCTTAATAATATTTCCAGGCAAAAGTCCCAGGATCTTATCCATCAAGGCCTTGTGAAGGTAAATTGGACGTCTGTGGACAACCCTGCATTCGAATGCGGTGAAAAAGATGTTATTTCTGTTCGAGGCTATGGGAGATCAAAGATAATCGAAATCGAGGGGAAAACAAAGAAAGATAAATATAAGATTATTGCTGGGAAACAAAAATAACTGCATTATTACTAGGATTTGAGCGAAGATCCAAAAGCAGAAATAAGCTGCAGAAAAAAATAATTTATAAAATTTGCAGGATTTTGATGCACGCTGTCGAATTATCTGTTAGAACTTATATTATATAATCTTATTGAACACGATCATTGGGAGGTGGCAGCATGCCATTAACACCGTTAGATATTCATAACAAGGAATTCAGCAAAGGATTTCGCGGCTATGATGAAGACGAAGTAAACGAGTTTCTTGATCAAGTGATCAAGGATTATGAAATCCTTCTTCGCGAAAAAAAGGAATTAGAAGAAAAATTAAACGAGCAAAGTGATCGGATTGGTCATTTTACAAATATTGAAGAAACATTAAACAAATCAATCGTTGTTGCCCAGGAAGCTGCTGAAGAAGTGAGAAGACATGCGCAAAAGGAAGCAAAGCTTATTATCAAAGAGGCGGAAAAGAATGCTGACCGCATTGTCAATGAATCTTTATCAAAGGCGAGAAAAATAGCTTTAGAAATCGAAGAGCTTAAAAAGCAATCCAAGGTTTTCAGAACCCGATTTAAAATGCTGATTGAGGCTCAGCTTGACTTGCTGAATAATGATGACTGGGATCATCTGCTGGAATATCAGCTGGATGCGACTGAACTAAAATCTGTTCAAGAAGAGGATTCCTTAGCTTGACGAAACCCTTTTTTATGAATATAATTTTAAAACAAAGTATATTATGAAAAATGAACTATGAGAGGGACAGTACAAATTTACATTGTTTAGGTATAGCGAATCGGGGATGGTGGGAGCCCGAATACTAAGCTGAATTTGGAAGATCACCCTCGAGTTCCTGATTGAACATCCTTTTGGATTATTAGATTAAGGCGTTTCATTCACGTTAAGAATGTTTTGAGCGGATAGAAAACGCATGTTTTCTGTCTACAAGGGTGGTACCGCGGGAATAAACCTTCTCGTCCCTTTTTGGGATGAGAAGGTTTTTTTGTATTTTCTCGAATGTTAATTCTTTTAGTGGCAATCATGATGCTAGGAGCAAAATAGGAGGAATAGAAATGGATTTCAAAGATACTTTATTAATGCCAAAAACAGAATTTCCAATGCGCGGAAATCTTCCAAAGCGCGAACCAGAAATTCAGGAAAAATGGGACGAAAACGATATCTACAAAAAAGTACAGGAGCATACAAAAGGACGGCCAATGTTCGTTCTTCATGATGGCCCTCCATATGCCAACGGAGACATCCATATTGGTCATGCTTTAAATAAGATTTTAAAAGATATCATTGTTCGCCATAAGTCTATGAGCGGATTCAATGCACCATATGTTCCTGGATGGGATACACATGGATTGCCGATTGAACAGGCATTAACAAATAAAGGTGTTAACCGCAAAGAAATGACAGTTGCAGAATTCCGCAAGCTTTGTGAAGAATATGCATATGAGCAAATTGACAGTCAGCGCAGCCAATTCAAGCGTCTCGGTGTAAGAGGAGATTGGAAAAACCCTTACATTACACTCAAACCTGCATATGAAGCACAACAAATTAAGGTTTTCGGAGAAATGGCGAAAAAAGGCTATATTTACAAAGGCTTAAAGCCAGTCTATTGGTCTCCGTCATCAGAGTCTGCATTAGCTGAAGCTGAAATCGAATATAAAGACAAGAAATCTCCATCTATTTATGTTGCTTTTAAAGTAAAAGATGGCAAAGGTGTTCTTGATCATGATACAAAAATTGTCATTTGGACAACGACGCCTTGGACCATTCCGGCAAACCTTGGAATCTCCGTCCATCCAGAGCTTACTTATGCTGTTGTGGAAGAAAAGGGCCAAAAATATGTTGTGGCTAAAGATTTGCTTGAATCTGTAACCCAAGAGGTTGAATGGGAAAATCCTGAAGTGGTTAAAACCGTTAAGGGAAGCGAGCTTGAGTATATTATCGCTGAACACCCATTATATGGAAGAGATTCTTTGGTCATGCTGGGCGAGCACGTAACAACAGATGCGGGTACTGGCTGTGTTCATACAGCTCCTGGACACGGGGAAGATGACTTCATTGTCGGTCAAAAATATAAGCTGGATGTTTTAAGCCCTGTTGATGACCGCGGTCATATGACAAATGAAGCACCAGGCTTTGAAGGCTTGTTCTATGATGCGGCCAATAAGCCAATCACTGAAAAACTTCAAGAAGCAGGTGCTCTGCTTAAGCTTACATTTATTACTCACTCCTACCCGCATGACTGGAGAACAAAGAAGCCGGTTATTTTCCGGGCAACCGCTCAGTGGTTTGCATCAATTGACGCATTCCGCCAAGACTTGTTAACGGCAATCAATGAAACGAAATTTACTCCAGCCTGGGGTGAGACCCGCCTGTATAATATGGTGCGCGACCGCGGCGACTGGTGTATTTCCCGCCAGCGTGCATGGGGTGTTCCAATTCCAGTTTTCTATGCTGAAAATGGCGAGCCGATTATCACAGATGAAACTATTGATCATATCTCTAATTTATTCCGTGAAAATGGCTCAAATGTGTGGTTTGAAAGAGAAGCGAAGGAGCTTCTTCCAGAAGGCTTTACACATCCGGGAAGCCCGAATGGAAAATTTACAAAAGAAAACGATATTATGGATGTATGGTTTGATTCTGGTTCTTCACACCAGGCTGTCCTGCTTGAGCGTGACGACTTGCAAAGACCTGCAGATCTTTACCTTGAGGGATCTGACCAATATCGCGGATGGTTTAACTCTTCCTTGTCAACAGCAGTCGCAGTAACTGGCAAAGCACCATACAAGGGCATTTTAAGCCATGGCTTTGCATTGGACGGCGAAGGAAGAAAGATGAGTAAATCACTAGGGAATGTTGTAGTCCCTGCAAAGGTTATGAATCAGCTTGGTGCCGACATTTTAAGACTGTGGGTTTCATCAGTTGACTATCAGGCGGATGTGCGTGTATCAGATGCTATTTTAAAGCAGGTCTCAGAGGTTTACCGCAAGATCCGCAATACATTCCGCTTCTTGCTAGGCAATCTTGCTGATTTTAATCCGAAAACGGATGCGGTGGCTTATGAGAATCTGCGTGAGGTTGATCAATTTATCTTAGTTAAATTAAACAATTTAACTAAACAGGTGCTAGAAGCATATGATAAGTATGCTTACTCAGATATTTATCACGCAGTAAATAATTTCTGCACATTAGATCTTAGTGCCTTTTATCTTGATTTTGCAAAAGATATCCTTTATATCGAAGGCAGCGATCACCCAGATCGCCGTGCTATCCAAACAGTGCTTTATGAAAGTCTTTTATCTTTAACGAAATTGGTTTCTCCAATTTTAGCTCATACCGCAGACGAGGTTTGGACTTACATTCCTCATGTCGAAGAAGAAAGCGTACAGCTGACAGATATGCCAGAGTATAAAGAACTTCCAAACGCTAAGGAAATTGAAAGCAAGTGGAATTCCTTCATGAAGCTTCGCGACGATGTTCTTAAAGCATTGGAAGAAGCCCGAAATGAAAAGGTAATCGGTAAATCACTAACAGCAAAAGTAACAATGTACGTAAACGATAAAGCGAAAGCATTATTAGATTCTATTGATGAGGATCTAAAACAGCTATTCATCGTGTCAGCATTTGAAGTTGCCGGCAGATTAGAGGATGCACCGGAAAATGCCGTCAAATTCGAAAACACTGCTATCGTCGTTACCAAAGCAGAAGGCGAAACATGTGAACGCTGCTGGGTAGTAACACCTGAGGTTGGAAAGGTTGAAGAATTCGAAACCCTTTGCCCTCGCTGTGCAGAAGTTGTCAAAGATAATTACAGCCATTTAGTATAAGATTTTAAAAAAAGACCTGTCTCGAAATATTGAGACAGGTCTTTTTTGTTGAGTGAAAACTTATTGATTGGAGTGGAAGGTACGTAGACTCCTGGGGGATCAGCGTTGAAGTGAAACGTGCGCAGGAGCACGAGCGACGAGGAGGCTCACAAAATGCCCCCCTGAAAAGCGAAGCGCCCGGAGCGGAAATCAGTGCGCACTACCGTCAAAAGCTGTACGAATTGTAAAATCTTGCACCGTCTTTTCTTAAAATGAGCGGGAATAATACAAAGAAACCAATAAAGAACGGAGGAGCGTAAATGGATTCAAAAGTAGAAACCCTTTATTCGGAACTCCGTAAAACCAGACAAGAATTAATTGATAAATTAAATGATAAGAACGGTTCCCCTCTTGTACGGCCATTTATTCAAGAAGAACTTGCAGACATTGAAGACACCTTAAATAAAATGGAACTAGGCATGTTTGGCAAATGTGAAATCTCAGGTGAATTTATCCCAGAAGAACTATTATCTATGATACCCACAATCAAAACAATGGAGGATTGTAATAAAATGGACCGCTTTTATCGGAAGGCTATTTATTAATACTGTGTATTTCGCTTAAGAATGTGCTAAAATGCAAAGGGAACATATGAAAATTATGGAGGTTGCCTTTGTGTTTTTTTACATACTCGCCCTAATTATTATTGCGCTAGACCAGTTAACTAAATGGATGATTGTAAAAAATATGGAAATCGGTGAAAGCATAGAAGTGATCAGCAACTTTCTGTACATTACTTCCCACCGGAATAAAGGTGCAGCATGGGGGATTCTGCAGGGACAAATGTGGTTTTTTTACCTGATCACGATCGCTGTCATTATCGGAATCGTGTATTATATCCAAAAACAGGCAAAAGGAAAAGTGCTTTTGGGCATCTCATTGGGCTTAATGCTAGGCGGAGCCATAGGTAACTTTCTAGACCGGCTGTTCAGAAAAGAAGTCGTTGATTTCGTCAATACCTATATATTCGGATATGATTTCCCAATCTTTAATGTTGCGGACTCAAGCCTTGTCGTTGGGGTTGGGCTGCTTATGCTGCATATGCTGATGGAAGAAAGAGCGGTAAAAAAGGAGAAGGAGTCCGAGTCTCATGGAGAAAATGGAACACATCATTCCTGAGGAACAATCAGGAGAAAGAATAGACAAAATTCTTGCAGGCCTAAATGAAGAGTGGTCAAGAACTCAGGTTCAGCAATGGATCAAAGAGGGACATGTCCTTGTTAATGGCCAAAAGATAAAAACAAACTATAAATGCACACAAGACGACGAAATCGTCATTGAAATACCAGAACCAGAGGAATTGGATGTTATTCCTGAAGAAATGCCTTTGGATATTTACTTTGAAGATCAGGATGTGCTCGTTGTAAATAAGCCAAAAGGAATGGTGGTGCATCCTGCACCAGGGCATCTGACAGGAACGCTTGTAAATGGTTTAATGGCCCATTGCAAGGACTTATCAGGGATTAATGGTGTCATGCGGCCAGGAATTGTTCACCGCATTGATAAGGACACCTCAGGCTTATTAATGGTGGCAAAAAATGACCTTGCCCATGAAAGCTTAGTCAATCAGCTTGTGGAAAAAACGGTTACAAGAAAATATAAAGCAATTGTTCATGGTGTAATCCCGCATGACCATGGAACAATTGATGCGCCAATTGCCCGAGATCCAAAAGAAAGGCAGAGTATGGCGGTCATCGACAATGGAAAAAAAGCAGTCACACACTTTAAGGTGCTTGACCGCTTTAATGATTACACATTTATTGAGTGCCAATTAGAAACTGGTAGAACTCATCAGATTCGGGTGCATATGAAGTACATTGGCTACCCGTTGGCAGGCGACCCGAAGTATGGGCCGAGGAAAACATTAGATATTGGCGGACAAGCCCTGCATGCAGGGGTATTAGGGTTTATTCATCCTCGTTCAAAAGAATATCTGGAGTTTGAGGCCCCGCTGCCTGAATATTACCAGCAGCTGCTGGAGCAATTGAAAATAAATTATTGACAACTGCGGAATTTAGATCTAAACTAAAAACAGTTAAATAAGTCCTTTAAATCAGCCCCGTGAGGCTGAGAAGGAAACGGATAAATAATAGGGATAGGTATACCCTATTTGAATGTACACGTTTACCCTCTCGCCAACCGGTGAGAGGGTTTTGTATTATTTTAAAACAATCTTCGAGGTGATCATATGTCACAAAAAGCCATTGTTCTGGATGAACAAGCAATCCGCAGAGCCTTAACAAGGATTGCCCATGAAATTATCGAAAGAAATAAAGGGATCGAAGGCTGTGTCCTTGTTGGGATTAAAACAAGAGGAATTTATTTGGCAAAGCGATTAGCTGAACGAATTCAGCAGATTGAGGGAGCAAGCATTCCCGTTGGAGAGCTGGACATCACGCTTTATCGCGATGACCTAAGCAAGATAACAGTCAATGAAGAGCCTTTAGTAAAAGGTTCGGAAATTCCCATCGATATAACAAATCAAAAAGTCATATTAATTGACGACGTTCTTTATACAGGCAGAACGGTCCGGGCAGCACTGGATGCACTCGTTGACATTGGCAGACCATCCTCTGTACAGCTGGCTGTCTTAGTAGATCGAGGTCATCGTGAACTGCCGATTAGAGCGGATTATGTTGGGAAGAACATACCTACATCAAGCTCAGAAAAAATTGTCGTCGAATTAAAAGAAGTCGATGAACATGAACATGTAAGTATTTATGAGAATTAGGAAACCCTTTAAATAATAGTCCCGAGAGGCTAAAAAGGAATAGGAGAAATTATCAGTGAATAAGCCAGTACTAGATATAAATGATTTTCCAAGTAAAACGCAGCTTGTAACATTAAGTTTTCAGCATATGTTTGCCATGTTTGGGGCAACGATACTAGTTCCGAAATTAGTTGGACTAAGTCCGGCAATTGCGCTCTTAACGAGCGGGATTGCGACCATTATCTTTTTATTCATTACCCAATTTAAAGTTCCCGCCTACTTAGGCTCCTCATTCGCTTTTATCGCTCCTATCATGATTGCGAGCAATAATGGTGAGAATCCTGGAAATGCGATGATGGGGGCAATGGCTGTTGGAATCACCTATGGCATTGTTTCACTAATTATCTGGAAATCGGGTTATAAGTGGTTAATGCGTCTTCTGCCGCCGATCGTCGTTGCTCCAGTCATCATGGTTATCGGGCTCGGTTTATCAGGAACAGCGGTAGACATGGCGATGAATGTCAATGGGGAATATAGTTTCTTACACTTTACAGCGGCACTTGTTACCTTGTTTTCAGCCATTGTTTTTAATGTATACTTCAAAAACATTTTAAGTGCCATGCCGATTTTGCTTGGCTTAATCATAGGGTATGTTTATTCAGCACTCATTGGAATTATTGATTACACGGCGGTGAAAGAAGCAAAGTGGTTTGCCATGCCTGACTTCTTAGTACCAGGCATCCACTATGAATTTAATATAACGTCGTCAATTTTACTGGCTATGGTACCTATTGTATTAGTTACAATATCTGAGCATATCGGGCATCAGTTAGTGCTTGGAAAGGTAGTCAACCGCAACTATATTAAAGATCCAGGGTTACACCGTTCCATCCTTGCAGATGGCTTAGGTACATTTGTCAGTTCGTTTATCGGCGGACCGCCAAAAACTACTTACGGCGAAAATATTGGTGTACTAGCAATTACACGAGTCTATTCAGTCTATGTTATCTTTGGAGCTGCAGTCATAGCCATCCTGTTCTCGTTTTTAGGTAAAGCGATGGCGTTAATACAAACCATTCCAGTTGCTGTTCTAGGCGGAATATCTATTCTGCTGTTCGGTATCATCGCATCAAGCGGTTTAAGGATGCTTGTTGAAAATAATATAGATTTCGGCAATAATCGAAACCTTGTAATCTCTTCAGTTATATTAGTAGTAGGCATTGGCGGAGCTGCATTAAGGTTTACAGAAAGCTTTGCCATTGAAGGAATGGCACTGGCAGCCATCGTGGGGGTCATTTTAAACCTCATTCTGCCAGGAAGAGAAGTTGTTGTGGATGACGAAGAAGCAACTTCATAAGTAATACCTTTTAATAAAGTCCAGTGAGACTTGGAAGGGTGTTGAAAAAGTAAATGACAGGTCTAAGCAGGCCAGTTGTCAAACTTTTTCAAATGTTCAACACCCTGTCACGATGTCAGGGTGTTTTTTTTCGCCCAGGATGTACACTTAAAACTAAGGGAGGCGACCGCAAATGAAACATTTGCTAACGACAACGGATCTGAAGATTGACGAAATTCACAGTATTCTTTCTGATGCTCAGAGCTTTATAGACGGCCATACTTGGAGGCCAAAAGAAAAAGTGTTTGTGGCAAATCTCTTTTTTGAAAATAGTACACGGACAAAATGCAGCTTTGAGGTTGCAGAGAGACGGCTTGGGTTAGATATCATCCCCTTTGAGGTAAGCACCTCAAGCGTATCTAAAGGCGAAACACTGTATGACACAGTGAAAACCCTTGAAGCCATCGGGGTGAATGCTGTAGTAATCCGGCATAATCAAGACAGGTATTTTGACGAATTAATGGGTACAAATAAAGTTTCTATCATTAATGCAGGCGATGGATGCGGACACCATCCAACACAGTCACTTCTTGATCTGTTAACGATACAGCAGGAATTTGGCACTTTTAAAGGGCTCAAGGTTGCAATAATAGGAGATATCAGCCATAGCAGGGTGGCAAGATCAAATGCAGATACCTTAGTCCGTCTAGGGGCAAAAGTTGTTTTCTCTGGACCGAAAGAATGGTTTGATGAGGAAATGATTAAAAATGGCCATTATGAGGACATTGACACGGCGGTTGAAACGTCTGATGTTGTTATGCTTCTAAGAATTCAGCACGAACGCCATAAAGAAAAAGAAAATAGAACAGCTGAAGAATATCATCGCGATTATGGCTTAACGGAAGAAAGAGAAAGAAAAATGAAGCCGGGAAGTATTATCATGCATCCTGCTCCAGTTAATCGGGATGTTGAAATCGCTGATAGTTTAGTAGAATGTGAGCGTTCTAGAATCTTTAAGCAAATGCAAAATGGTGTTTATATAAGAATGGCAGTTTTGAAAAGATCCATTGAACAATCTGAGAGGAGCGGTAAACATGTCAACACTGATAAAAAATGGCCAGTTGCTAACTAATGAAGGTGAGCTAGTTAAAGCAGATATCTACATCCAAGAGGGAATTATTAAGGAAATAGGTTCGGAAATAACTAAAGAAGCACTTGAAACTATTGATGCTGGCGGACTTCTTATTGCTCCTGGGTTTATTGATGTTCACATCCATTTGCGAGAGCCCGGCGGCGAAAAGAAGGAAACGATTGAGACCGGAACAATGGCAGCTGCAAGAGGCGGATTCACAACAGTTGCTGCCATGCCGAATACCAGACCTGTACCAGATTCAAAGGAACAATTAGAAAATCTAAATAAAAGAATTGAAGAAAAGGCATCTGTCCGCGTTCTTCCCTACGCTTCTATTACAATCCGCGAACTTGGTGAAGAACTGACAGATTTCCAAGCACTTAAAGATGCTGGAGCATTTGCCTTCACAGATGATGGGGTTGGCATTCAATCAGCAGCGATGATGCTTGAAGCAATGAAGCGAGCTGCAGCAATCGATATGCCAATTGTTGCACACTGTGAGGAAGACACCCTAATAAATAAGGGTTCCGTTCATGAAGGCAAATTCTCTAAAGAGCACGGAATCAATGGCATTCCCTCTGTTTGCGAATCAGTACATATCGCAAGGGACGTACTTTTAGCCGAAGCGGCAGATTGTCATTACCATGTTTGTCATATAAGCACAAAGGAATCTGTCAGAACCGTCCGTGATGCAAAAAGAGCAGGAATCAAGGTAACAGCTGAGGTAACACCGCATCATCTTTTGTTGTGTGAAGATGACATTCCTGGTCTTGACGCTAATTACAAAATGAATCCGCCATTACGCAGTGCAGAGGACAAGAAAGCTTTAATCGAAGGTCTTTTAGATGGAACAATCGATTTCATTGCAACAGACCATGCACCGCATACGGCTGAGGAAAAGGCTGAAGGCATGAAGCTTGCACCATTTGGAATTGTTGGACTCGAAACCGCATTTCCTCTTCTATACACATACTTTGTTGAAAAAGGAATCTTGACGCTAAAGCAGCTTATCGATTTCTTGACAATCAAGCCTGCTCAAAGCTTTAAGCTCTCTTCTGGAAAGCTAGAAGAAGGGGCAGCGGCAGATATCGTATTAATTGATTTAAACCGGGCCGAAGAAATTAATCCGGAAAACTTTTTATCCAAAGGCAAAAATACGCCTTTTGCCGGCTGGGAATGTAAAGGCTGGCCTGTTTTGACAATGGTTAATGGGAAAATTGCATGGAATAAAGGGAGTGTAACAGCATGAAAAGACAGCTCATTCTAGAAGATGGCACAGTTTTTATCGGGGAAGGCTTTGGCAGTGAAACAGGCACAATCGGTGAGGTTGTCTTTAACACAGGTATGACAGGATACCAGGAAGTTCTCTCTGATCCATCCTATTGCGGTCAAATTGTCACTTTGACTTATCCGCTGATCGGAAACTATGGAATTAACCGGGATGACTTCGAATCTATCAACCCTGCCATCCATGGATTTATCGTAAAAGAAGCCGCAGAGTTTCCATCAAATTGGCGCAGCGAAAAATCATTGAATGAATTCTTCCAAATTAAAAATATTCCAGGTATCGCAGGAATTGATACGAGAAAACTGACAAGAATTATCAGAAAGTATGGAACTTTAAAGGGTGCCATTTGCAGCATGGAGGAAAATGCGGAATCTGTCATTGAAAAATTGCGGGCGGTAAAACTCCGAAATGATCAGGTGAAGCAGGTTTCCACAAAAACACCATATCCAAGCCCTGGCAGGGGCAGACGTGTGGTTCTTGTTGACTTCGGGATGAAGCACGGGATTTTAAGAGAATTAAATAAACGCGATTGTGATGTGATTGTTGTTCCTTACAATACATCTGCTCAGGAAATTTTAAATTTAAGCCCTGATGGGGTCATGCTTTCAAACGGACCTGGAGACCCAAAAGACGTTCCAGAAGCCATCGAAATGATCAAGGGATTGTTAGGAAAGGTTCCTGTGTTTGGCATTTGCCTAGGGCATCAGCTATTTGCCCTTGCGTGCGGAGCAAATACGGAAAAGATGAAATTTGGCCATCGCGGCTCCAATCATCCAGTAAAAGATCTGAACACTGGAAAGGTAGCACTTACATCACAAAATCACGGATATACAGTCAATCAGGATTCCATTGCCGGAACACGGCTTGAAGTCACGCATGTTGCGTTAAATGACGGAACGGTTGAAGGCTTAAAGCATAAAGATGTTTCTGCCTTTACAGTGCAATACCATCCGGAAGCTTCGCCTGGACCTGAGGATGCCAACGGTTTATTTGAACAATTCTTGCAAATGATCGAATCTGAAAAACAGGAAGGTGCAAACACATGCCAAAGCGTACAGATATAAACAGTATTTTAGTTATCGGATCAGGACCTATTGTCATCGGTCAAGCAGCTGAATTTGACTACGCAGGAACACAGGCTTGTATCGCCCTTAAAGAAGAAGGGTATCGAGTCATCCTTATCAACTCAAACCCTGCCACCATTATGACAGATACAGAAATTGCGGATGCCGTTTATATCGAACCGCTTACGCTGGAGTTTGTCAGCAGAATTATTAGAAAAGAGCGTCCAGATGCATTAGTGCCAACACTTGGCGGCCAGACAGGTCTAAATATGGCTGTAGAGCTTGCCAAATCTGGAGTATTAGAAGAATGCGGAGTTGAAATCCTAGGCACAAGACTTTCAGCGATCGAAAAAGCAGAAGACCGTGACCTGTTTAGAACGCTAATGAACGAGCTTGGCGAACCAGTGCCGGAAAGTGCTATTATCCATTCATTAGAGGAAGCCTATGCGTTTGTAGAAGAAATCGGCTACCCAATCATTGTTCGTCCGGCATTTACACTGGGCGGAACTGGCGGCGGTATCTGCTCTGACGAGGAAGAATTGATCGAAATCGTATCGAGCGGTTTAAAGAACAGTCCTGTTCACCAATGTCTGCTAGAAAAAAGCATCGCTGGATTTAAAGAAATCGAGTATGAAGTGATGAGAGACGCTAACGACAATGCTATTGTGGTTTGTAACATGGAGAATTTCGATCCTGTGGGCGTTCATACAGGTGACTCCATTGTTGTTGCACCTAGCCAGACACTTAGCGACCGTGAATACCAGCTTTTAAGAAATGCTTCATTAAAAATTATACGCGCCCTAGAAATTGAAGGGGGCTGTAACGTTCAGCTAGCACTTGACCCGAACAGCTTCAATTACTTCATTATCGAGGTAAACCCAAGGGTAAGCCGTTCTTCAGCACTAGCTTCAAAGGCAACAGGTTACCCGATTGCGAAGCTAGCAGCTAAAATCGCTGTCGGCCTTACTTTGGACGAAATGATTAATCCTGTAACAGGGAAAACATATGCTTGCTTTGAACCTGCGCTAGACTATATCGTCAGTAAAATCCCTCGCTGGCCATTTGATAAATTCGAGTTGGCCAACCGCTCTTTAGGAACACAAATGAAGGCGACCGGAGAAGTAATGGCAATCGGCCGGACATTTGAAGAATCCTTACTAAAGGCAGTACGCTCACTGGAAGCTAATGTCTATCATTTGGCTTTAAATGACACGTCAGATATCGATGATAGTCTAATAGAAAAACGGATCCGCAAAGCGGGAGATGAGCGTCTCTTCTATATTGGCGAAGCCCTAAGAAGAGGGGTCACCATCGAAACCATCCATGAATGGAGTAAAATTGATTTATTCTTCCTGAACAAAATGCAAAAAATCGTTGCTTTTGAAGATAAAGTTGCCGCAAATCCATTTGATCTTGAAATAGCAAAAAAAGCGAAAGAAATGGGATTTGCTGATATGACCATCGCCAAGCTGTGGAATACGACAGAATTAGAAGTGTATCAATGGCGTGGAAAAGAAGGCATCATTCCTGTCTATAAAACTGTTGATACTTGTGCAGCAGAGTTTGAATCAGAAACACCTTACTATTACGGAACATATGAAGAAGAAAATGAATCCATCGTAACTGACAGAAAAAGTGTCGTTGTACTAGGTTCAGGACCAATCAGAATTGGCCAGGGAGTTGAATTTGACTACGCAACTGTCCATTCCGTATGGGCAATTAAAGAAGCCGGCTATGAGGCAATCATCATTAACAACAACCCAGAAACAGTTTCAACAGATTTCAGTATTTCAGACAAGCTTTATTTTGAGCCGCTTACTTTAGAAGACGTCATGCATATTATCGACCTTGAAAAACCAGAAGGCGTTGTCGTGCAATTCGGCGGCCAGACAGCCATTAACCTAGCAGCTGGCCTTGTGGAAAGAGGCGTGAAAATTCTTGGCACATCACTTGAAAATCTTGACCGTTCAGAAGACAGAGATAAATTTGAACAAGCACTTTCAGAACTAAACATCCCAATGCCAAAAGGAAAAACAGCCTTATCTGTTGAAGAGGCCATGGCGATTGCAAGCGACATTGGCTATCCAGTTCTTGTACGCCCATCCTATGTCCTTGGCGGGAGGGCAATGGAAATTGTCTATAAGGAAGAAGAGCTTCTCCATTACATGAAAAATGCAGTGAAAATCAATCCTGAACATCCAGTGCTTATTGACCGTTACTTAACAGGTAAAGAAATTGAAGTGGATGCGATTTGCGATGGTGAAAGCGTACTGATTCCTGGAATCATGGAGCATATTGAACGTTCTGGTGTACACTCCGGGGATTCAATCGCGGTATATCCGCCGCAAAACATATCAGAGGCCGTAAAAACGCAGCTGGTGGAATACACTGAGAAACTTGCAAAAGGCCTGGGCATTATCGGTCTGCTGAATATTCAATACATTGTTGCAGACGAAGAAGTATTTGTCATTGAAGTAAATCCGCGATCTAGCCGTACAGTGCCTTTCTTGAGCAAAATAACAAACGTGCCAATGGCTAAAATTGCAACAAAGGTCATTCTTGGCCATTCCCTGAAGGAATTAGGCTTTGAGACAGGACTTGTACCAGAGAAAAAAGGAGTGTACGTGAAAGTTCCGGTATTCTCCTTTGCCAAATTAAGACGTGTAGATACAACATTAGGGCCGGAAATGAAATCAACCGGCGAGGTAATGGGTAAAGATGTCACATTAGAAAAAGCGCTATATAAAGGGTTAGTAGCTTCAGGTATGAATATCCATGCTTTTGGCTCAGTCCTTATGACGATTGCTGATAAGGATAAAGAGGAAGCCTTAGCACTTGCTAAGCGTTTTGCTGCCATCGGTTATCGATTAATGGCGACATGCGGCACAGCTAATTTCCTAAAAGAGAATGGCATCCATGTGACGACTGTCGGCAAGATCGGCTCAGAAGGACCAAATTTACTCGATGTGATTAAGAACGGAAAAGCACAAATCATCATTAATACCCTGACAAAAGGAAAGCAGCCGGAAAGAGACGGATTCCGCATTCGCCGTGAAGCGGTAGAAAATGGAGTTCCATGTCTGACATCACTCGATACTGCGGGGGCCATTCTGCAGGTTATCGAATCAATGAACTTCTCAGTCGATGCGATGGAAGTACAGGCTGCAGCCCAGGAGGCAGTTTTAATATGATAAAAAAGGAATTATGCAAGATTGTTGCACAAGCAGAAATAGCCGAACATATCTATGAGCTCACCCTTCAAGGTGAGCTTGTTCGCGAAATGAATGAACCTGGACAATTTGTTCATATCAAAGTATCTGACCAATTGGATCCGCTTTTAAGAAGACCCATCAGCATTGCTGAAATAAATAAAAATGAAAATCAATTTAAAATGATTTATCGTGCTGGCGGAAAGGGAACAAACCTGCTTTCCAAGAAACAGCCGGGAGAATTTCTTGATGTTTTAGGCCCTTTAGGACATGGATTTCCTGTTGATGAAGCCAATACGGGAGAAACAGCCCTGCTGGTCGGCGGCGGAATCGGTGTTCCCCCTTTATATGAACTATCAAAGCAGCTTGTAAGTAATGGGGTTAAAGTTATCCACGTGCTCGGGTTCCAGTCAGCAAATGCTGT
Organism: Cytobacillus sp. MT66; assembly: GCF_058792595.1. Classification (NCBI taxonomy): domain Bacteria; kingdom Bacillati; phylum Bacillota; class Bacilli; order Caryophanales; family Bacillaceae; genus Cytobacillus; species Cytobacillus sp. MT66. The sequence goes on along the minus strand of NZ_JBXAFB010000003.1, from coordinate 332,164 downwards.
CTTTTATGACAAGGCGTTTGCAGAGCTTGGTGAGACTTATGTGGCAACAGCTGACGGCAGCTTTGGCGCGAAGGGATTTGTTACAGATGTCATAAGTGATGAAAACCTTCAATTTGATATTCTGTACTCATGCGGGCCAACACCTATGCTGAAAGCACTTGAACAGGGACATAAAGACAAAAGAGCCTACTTATCGCTTGAGGAAAGAATGGGCTGCGGCATTGGCGCTTGTTTTGCCTGTGTCTGCCATACGGGAGACGACCCAGAGGGAACTTCCTATAAAAAGGTTTGTTCAGATGGGCCTGTGTTTAAAGCTGGGGAGGTCGTATTATGAGTTCATTACAAATCAAATTACCCGGTTTAGATTTAAAAAATCCTGTCATGCCAGCTTCCGGCTGTTTTGGCTTTGGTAGAGAATTCAGCAAGCTTTATGATTTAAGCGGGCTCGGTGCCATTATGATTAAAGCGACTACACAAGAAGTACGATTTGGCAACCCGACACCGCGTGTAGCAGAAACTCCTGGAGGAATGCTTAATGCCATTGGATTACAAAATCCCGGATTGGAAAAAGTAATCAATGAAGAACTAAAATGGCTTGAACAGTTCGATGTGCCGATCATTGCAAATGTGGCTGGTTCACAGGAAGAAGACTATGTGGCGGTTGCCAGGGAAATCTCAAAAGCACCGAATGTTCATGCGTTGGAATTAAATATTTCCTGCCCAAATGTAAAAACAGGCGGAATTGCTTTTGGTACAATTCCTGAAGTAGCAAAAGATCTGACAAAAAAGGTGAAAGAGGTTTCAGAGGTACCTGTCTATGTCAAGCTATCGCCCAATGTGACAAATATTGTTGAAATGGCAAAAGCAGCTGAGGACGGCGGTGCTGACGGGCTTACCATGATTAATACCTTAGTTGGCATGAGACTGGACTTGAAGACTGGCAAACCGGTATTAGCTAATAAAACAGGCGGGCTATCGGGCCCAGCTGTCAAGCCAGTTGCGATTCGCATGATTTATGAAGTCAGCCAAAATGTCTCTCTCCCTATTATTGGCATGGGCGGCATCCAATCCGCAGAAGATGTGATTGAATTCTTTTATGCAGGTGCCAGTGCAGTAGCGGTTGGAACAGCTAATTTTGTTGATCCTTTCGTCTGTCCATCTATCATCGAGGAGCTGCCAGTACTGTTAAATGAACTCGGCTTTGAACATATATCGGAATGTACCGGGAGGAGCTGGAAGCAGAAATGAACAACTCACTTATAATCGCTCTTGATTTTGCCGGAAAACAAGAAGTTTTGCAATTTTTAGAGGGCTTTGGCAAGGAAAAATTATTTCTTAAAGTTGGTATGGAGCTTTTTTATCAGGAAGGTCCCAGCATCATATATGAATTGAAGGAAAAGGGCCATGATTTATTTCTTGATTTAAAGCTGCATGATATTCCAAACACGGTTAAAAGTGCCATGAAAGGACTTGCTAAATTAGGCACAGACCTTGTCAATGTGCATGCTGCCGGAGGAAAGGAAATGATGGAGGCGGCACTTGAGGGATTAGAGGCAGGAAGTATTGCGGGAAAAACACGTCCAGCTTGTATTGCTGTTACTCAATTAACAAGCACCTCCGAACAGCAAATGCAGCAGGATCAGCTTATAACTGCTTCCCTGGAGGAATCCGTCCTTCATTATGCCGGATTAGCGAATAGTGCGGGCTTGGATGGCGTTGTTTGTTCAACCTATGAATCCAAGTCTATTCATGAAAAACTTGGCGATGGATTTTTAACGGTTGCCCCGGGGATCCGTTTAAAAACGGATGCTGTACAGGATCAAAAACGTGTGGCCACTCCTGAATTTGCTAAATCCCAGGGGGTATCAGCCATTGTCGTAGGCCGGTCCATCACAAGGGCAGAAAATCCGTTTGAAAAATATTTATTGGTGAAAAAAGCTTGGGAGGGCATCTTGGAATGAAACAAAAATTGATAGCGGAGAAATTACTTGACATAAATGCTGTAACATTAAAGCCTAATGAACCATTTACATGGTCTTCTGGTTTACGTGCACCGATCTACTGCGATAATCGCCTCACATTATCCTACCCGGCAGTCCGCAGGGAAATTGCTGCAGGCTTACAGGAATTAATCAATGAGAAGTTTCCAGGTGCTGATCTAATTGCAGGAACAGCTACCGCAGGAATTCCTCATGCGGCATGGGTAAGTGAATTAATGGATCTTCCGATGTGCTATGTCCGTTCAAAGCCAAAAGGCCATGGACAGGGCAATCAGATTGAAGGCAAAGCTGAACAGGGACAAAAGGTTGTTGTTGTTGAAGATTTAATCTCAACTGGCGGCAGTGTCATTACAGCTGTTGAAGCTTTAAGAAATGCAGGCTGTGAAGTATTAGGGGTTGTTGCAATTTTCACCTATCAGCTAGAAAAGGGCAAACAATTATTAGCAGATGCCGGAATTACAGCTTACACGCTGACAGACTTTGGAACACTATCAGAGGTTGCAAAGGAAAAGGGATATATCCAGGCAGAAGATATGCAAAAGCTGGCTGAATGGAGAAAAGACCCTGTAGAATGGGGCAGCTCACACTAAAAGATAGAAAAAAGGCAGGCGAATATCGCCTGTCTTTATTCTTGCCTCAAGGAGAGAACCATTTCTTCATCTGGGGTTACATATACTGTTTGCTGATTGTCATAAATGACAAAGCCTGGCTTTGCTCCGCTAGGTTTTTTTACATGACGGACCCGGGTAAAATCAACAGGCACTGCACTTGATGCTCTGGCTTTGCTAAAATACGCAGCAAGTGATGCGGCTTCCAAAATCGTTTTCTCTGATGGCTCTTTGCTTCGGATTACTACATGCGAGCCGGGAATATCCTTGGTATGGAGCCAAATTTCATCTCTTGCCGCCAGTTTGTTGGTTAAATAATCATTTTGTTTATTATTTTTTCCAACTAATATTTCTGTCCCATCCGTTGCTGTATAACGATCAAGGACAGGCTTTGAGTTCAGATTCTTTTTCTTATGCCGTTTCTGTTTTTCCTTAAGATATCTGCCCTCAACGAGTTCCTCGCGTATTTCTTCAATGTCCTTTGGTGAAGCTGTCTCAACCTGCTGAAGCAATGAGTCAAAATAGGTTAGTTCGTCCTTTGCTTTTTCAATCTGTTCCTTTACGATGTTTACGGCATTTTTTGCCTTTTGGTATCTTGAGAAATACTTCTGTGCATTTTCTGATGGTGTTTTTTGCACGTCCAAAGGAATCTTGACTAATGAGCCGTCCTCAGAGTAATAATTGATGACTTCAACTTCCTTCATTCCTTTTTGGATAGTATACATATTTGCTGTGATCAGCTCGCCAAAAAGCTTATGAATATCCGCATTTTCCGCTTCCTTTAAGGTGGCTAGCAGCTTATCGATTTTCTTCTCATTTTTCTCTTTTTCATTAATAATAAAATGTTCTAAATCATTAGCCTGCTGGTGAACACGATCCCTTTGGGCCTTTCCAAAATAGAAGCGGTCAAGCATTTCGCTTAATGTATCGAAATGTCTATAGTCCCCGTTTAAATGTTCCAATGGCAGGAGATAATAGTTTTCCTTTGTGCCGCTGCCAGTGATGGCTGGCTGAATTCTGTGATCTCTTAGGGCATCAATCATCTGTAAAAACGCTTTTGGCAGTGTTGTACGATTGGCAAGCCCGGCGTGATGAAGAATTTCCCTGGCAAACAGCGGGGAAATTCCAGAAAAGGCGGCAACAATTTGTTTATCAAGCTTGCCGCTATTAAAATCGATCCGCTTTAATATCTCTGTTTCGTCAGCTTCAAACGGATTAAATTTGTTCTGCGCAGGCGGCAGAATATATTCATGGCCAGGCAATATGGCACGATGGCTATTGACTGCAAACGAAATATGTTTAATGCTGTCAAGAATCATATTTTTCGTTTTATCCACCAAGGTGATATTGCTGTGCCTTCCCATAATTTCTACAATCAATTGCTTATTAGAGATATCCCCGATTTCATTCCTGCCCTTTATTTCAAAAATAATGATTCGGTCCATTTCAATCTGATGAATATCCTCAAGAAGGAATCCTTCCAGGTGTTTTCTAAGAAGCATGCAAAACATTGGAGGCTCAGAAGGATTATCATGGCTTTCATTTGTCAGCTGCACCCTTGAATAGCTTGGATGTGCAGATAGCAGGAGCTTATGATTTTTACCATTTGCCCTGATAATCATGATGATTTCATTTTTATATGGCTGATGAATTTTATTAATTCGGCCGCCCTTTAATTTTTTCGAAAGCTCTTCGGTCATCGCTCTAGTAAATAATCCATCGAATGACATGGCGACACTCCCTTTACATTATATTTATGTAGGCAAATAGGTTTTTCAGTATGTCAGCGCTAGGTTAAGAGTAGAAGTTGATTTCCGCTCTTAGGCGCTGCGCTTTCCGGGGGGCGTTTTGCGAGCCTCCTCGGAACGATCCGTTCCTGTGGGGTCTCGCTTCAACGCTGATCCCCCAGGAGTCTTCGCGCCTGCAGCGAAGATCAACTTAGTCATTAATCAACCTTAAGCTTAAACAAAGCTTTCTTAATAATAATAGCATTTTTTTGGACGAGGCTGAATAAGCTGTTTTTAGATGTAATGCCTAGTATGCTGCTGCGCAACTCAAAATGTGTACGAGCAAGCGCGTTAACTAGCCAAAGGAGGAAGCGTGATGTCTGGATGAAATTCCATGAAATGAATGAAGCAAGAGTCGAAAGTGTGCTCAATACAAATATTGAGACAGGATTAACAGAGGATGAAGTAAAACAGCGTAGAAAGCAATTTGGCTTTAATGAACTGGATGAAGGAGAAAAACAATCGGCATTACTCTTATTTTTCAGCCAGTTTAAAGATTTTATGGTTCTAGTTCTGCTAGGGGCAACCCTTATTTCCGGATTGCTTGGAGAATACATGGATGCCATTGCCATCATTGCCATTGTCATCATCAATGGACTGCTTGGCTTCTTTCAGGAACGGAAGGCAGAAAAGTCCCTTGCAGCTTTAAAGGAGCTATCAGCACCCCAAGTCAGTGTATTAAGAAATGGCGAATGGGTGAAAATTGCCTCAAAGGAGGTTGTTGTTGGAGATATTATTAGATTTTCCAGCGGGGACCGAATTGGTGCAGATATAAGAATAATAGAGTCTAATAGTTTGGAAATTGAGGAGTCAGCATTAACTGGCGAATCGCTCCCTGTGTCAAAATCCACTGGTGAAATTCGGGGAGAAGACGTGGGCATTGGCGATATGGAAAATATGGCATTTATGGGTACGCTAGTAACCCGCGGCAGCGGTATTGGAATTGTGGTTGCCATAGGCATGAAGACTGCAATGGGACAAATTGCAGACCTGCTGCAAAAAGCAGAATCCATGACAACTCCGCTGCAGCGAAGACTTGAACAGTTAGGAAAAATCCTGATCACCGTTGCGCTATTATTAACTGTTTTGGTCGTAATCGCGGGTGTTGCTCGAGGCCATGATATATATACAATGTTTTTAGCCGGTGTTTCTTTAGCCGTTGCGGCAATTCCTGAGGGCTTGCCTGCCATTGTGACGGTTGCTCTGTCTCTTGGCGTGCAGCGGATGATTAAGCAGAAGGCCATCGTAAGAAAGCTCCCAGCTGTCGAGACGCTTGGATGTGCTTCTGTTATTTGTTCCGACAAGACAGGAACGATGACGCAAAATAAAATGACCGTGACCCACTTATGGAGCGGTGGTTCCCAGTGGCGTGTTGATGGCACTGGCTATGAGCCGATGGGAAGTTTTTATAAAGGGGATCAGCAAATTGTACCGGCAAACGAAAAGGCCCTTCAGCAATTATTAATGTTTGGCATGCTCTGTAACCATGCGGAAGTAAAGCAAAAAGATGATGAATATGTCATAGATGGGGACCCGACAGAGGGCGCATTATTAGTGGCTTCCATGAAAGCAGGGTTTAACCGAAGCCAGCTATTAAACCAGTATCAGATTGTTAAGGAATTCCCATTTGACTCTGCAAGAAAGATGATGAGTGTTGTTGTAAAAGATCATCAGGGTAAACAATTTATTGTTACAAAAGGGGCTCCTGATGTTTTATTAGGCAATTGTTCCAGCATTCTTTGGGATGGAAGAAGACAAATTATGTCAGGTGAAGGTGCTGGGAAAATTCAGCATGCGATCGAAGGTTTAGCTTCTCAGGCATTAAGAACGATTGCGATTGGATATAAGGAAATTTCAGAAAGAACCATTATTATGCATGAAAGAGAAGCAGAAAAGGATCTTGTTTTTATTGGGCTTCAAGGAATGATTGATCCTCCGCGTCCAGAGGTAAAACAGGCTGTTAAGGAGTGTAAGGATGCCGGCATTAAAACAGTTATGATTACTGGAGACCATGTCATAACAGCCAAAGCCATCGCCACTCAGCTTGGCATTTTATCAAATAAATCGAAAGTATTAGATGGCCAAGCACTTTCGAAAATGTCAGTCGATGAGCTTGAGGATGTTGTTGAGGATGTATCGGTATTTGCCCGTGTATCACCGGAGCACAAATTAAAAATTGTTAAGGCCTTTCAAAATAAAGGACATATTGTTGCAATGACCGGGGATGGAGTCAATGATGCTCCAGCGATTAAAGCCGCTGATATTGGCGTTGCCATGGGCATTACAGGAACAGATGTTGCCAAAGAAGCGTCGGCACTTGTGCTCCTTGACGATAACTTTGCAACCATTAAAGCGGCTATTAAAGAGGGCAGAAACATCTACGAGAATATAAGAAAGTTCATCCGATACCTGCTCGCATCCAATGTCGGTGAAATTCTTGTCATGTTATTTGCTATGCTGCTAGGATATCCGCTCCCTCTCGTTCCGATTCAGATTCTTTGGGTGAACCTTGTAACGGACGGGCTTCCAGCTATGGCACTTGGCTTGGATCAGCCTGAGGGCGATGTGATGAAACGAAACCCAAGAAATCCTCGGGAAGGGGTATTTGCCCGCGGTTTAGGATGGAAAGTGGTGTCAAGGGGATTTTTAATTGGTGCCGTGACGCTGATCGCTTTCATCATTGCATACAGAAGCCACCCCGATCAGCTTGAATACGCACAGACAATTGCTTTTGCAACTTTAGTCCTTGCCCAGCTTATTCATGTGTTTGATTGCCGAAGTGAAAGATCCATATTTGCAAGAAATCCTTTTGGCAACATGTATCTGGTTTGGGCAGTTATTTCATCACTGCTGCTGCTGTTTGTGGTTATCTATTATCCGCCGCTTCAGCCAATATTCCATACTGTCCCGGTTGATGGGCATGATTGGCCGATGGTAATAGGTTTGGCGTCAGTACCAACATTTTTGCTTGCCGGATCATTTTTGGCAAGAAAAAGAAAATAAAGTATGATATAATCCAGAAGGTAGTAGGGGCCCTCCCGGAATAAGCGGCAGGGGACCCTATTGCCTTTTTTCTGTATCTGGTTATACGAATTCGTATTTTTATGATAGAATACCTATAAAATCATTCGTGCAAAAAGCTTCCATCAGGATTAGGATGTGTATATTATGGCTGTTAGCATGACGGGCTATGGAAGAAGCCAAACAACTGAGAAATCCTTTTCAGTAACCGTTGAAGTCAAGACCGTGAATCATCGCTTTTCTGAGTTTCAGATTAGGATGCCAAGGCAGCTTCTTCATTTGGAAGAAAAAATTAAGAAGAAAATGGGGGATTATATCCGCCGAGGCCGGGCCGAGGTATTTATTTTGCTTGATGGCGAAGGAACCATTGAGCGAAAGGTTCAGGTTGATTGGACATTACTGGATCAGTACTATCAGTCTCTAATACAAATGAAGGAACGCTATGGATTAGAAAGCGGCTTATCTGTTAAGGATTTAATTAATGATGAAATCATTTCCATCGTCGAAAAGGAAGCGGGAAATGAAGAAATTGAAAAAATCGTTCTTGCTGCTGTTGAAGAGGCGTGTAATCAGCTGCAGGAAATGCGCGAAAATGAAGGACTTGTGCTGGAGAAAGATTTGCTTAATCAGCTAAGTCACTTAAATGAGCGAGTATCCTCTTTAAAGGAATATGCCCCAAAGGTAGCGCAGTTCTATCATGAGCGGCTGGCCCAGCGTATGACAGAATGGCTTAATGGGAAAGCCGATGAGACTAGAATTTTAACAGAGGCAGCGATATTTGCTGACAAAGCTGATATTAATGAAGAACTTATTCGGCTTGACAGCCACATTAGTCAATTCAGGAAATTTTTACATACATATGGGCCAATTGGAAGAAAGCTAGACTTTTTGCTTCAGGAAATGAATCGGGAAGTTAATACCATCGGCTCTAAAGCAAATGATTCATTGATTGCCGCAGCTGTGGTGGATATGAAAAGTTTATTGGAGAAGATGAAAGAACAAGTTCAGAACATTGAATAGCTTGTTTAAATAGAAGCTCTCGGGTCCAAAATATACTACTGATGTTTGGAGGACGCAGATGTCAATCAAATTAATAAATATCGGCTTTGGCAATATTGTCTCTGCCAACAGAATCATCTCAATAGTCAGCCCGGAATCTGCACCGATAAAAAGAATCATTCAGGACGCCCGGGACCGCGGTTCATTAATTGATGCCACATATGGCAGACGTACAAGAGCAGTCATTGTCATGGATAGTGACCATGTTATTCTTTCTGCTGTTCAGCCGGAAACAGTTGCCCATCGTTTAGATGACCGTGACGAAATAATTGATGAAGGGTAGGATGGATATAATGACTGAAAAAGGCTTATTAATTGTTTTATCCGGTCCCTCCGGCGTTGGCAAGGGGACAGTCAGGAAGGAAATTTTCTCCCAGCCTGATACTAAATTTGAATATTCCATTTCCATGACAACAAGGGCTCCCCGGGAAGGAGAAGTCGATGGAGTTGATTATTTCTTTAAATCCCGCGAGGAATTTGAAGAATTAATTGAACAAGGAAAGCTTCTCGAATATGCTGAGTTCGTAGGGAACTATTACGGAACCCCTGTTGATTATGTAAGAGAAACGCTTGAAAAGGGAAAGGATGTGTTCCTTGAAATTGAGGTTCAGGGTGCACGTCAAGTTAGAGAAAAGTTTCCGGACGGGTTATTTATTTTTCTTGTTCCTCCAAGCTTGTCAGAATTAAAAAACAGAATTGTAACAAGAGGGACGGAATCCGAAGAAATTATAAACAACCGGATGACTGTAGCAAAAGAAGAAATAGAAATGATGCATTTATATGATTATGTGGTAGAAAATGATCATATTCAGTTGGCCTGTGATCGTATTAAAGCAATAGTAGTAGCGGAACATTGCCGAAGAGAGCGTGTTCAGCCGCGGTATATTAAAATGCTGGAGGTAGAATAAATATGCTTTATCCATCTATTGATGTATTAATGACAAAAATTGACTCTAAATACTCGCTTGTTTCAGTAGCTGCCAAACGCGCAAGAAAGATGCAAGAAAACGCAAAGCCAATGCTTGATAAATATGTTTCCCATAAAAATGTCGGCAAGGCGTTAGAGGAAATCAATGCTGATCTTCTTCATTACCGCATTGCACCTAAGCAAAAGGACGAAGCATACGAATAATTGATTGAAAATAACAACCGCCTATGGTTGTTATTTTTGTTTGAAGCCATTTATACTACACAGATTAAGCAACTTCTAGCATAATAAGAGTAATATGTCGTTTTGACTGGAGGGCAAACTATGCTGCACGGAAAAAAGATTTTATTATGTGTGACTGGAGGAATTGCTGTTTATAAAGCTGCTGCTTTGACAAGCAAGCTGACCCAGGCAGGAGCGGACGTCAGAGTGATCTTAAGCGAATCTGCCTGTCAATTTGTCACACCACTAACCTTTCAAGCGTTATCGCGAAATGATGTCTATACAGATACATTTGATGAGAAAGACTCAAAAGTCATCGCCCATATAAATCTAGCAGATTGGGCTGACTTAATTCTGGTTGCGCCTGCAACTGCTAATGTCATCGGGAAGCTCGCAAACGGAATTGCCGATAATATGATCACGACCACACTTTTAGCGGCTGCGTCTCCTGTTTGGGTTGCACCTGCTATGAATGTTCATATGTATGAGCATCCGGCTGTACAGAAGAATATTGAAACCCTTTATCGTTTCGGATACAGGTTTATAAAGCCTGGCGAAGGCTATCTAGCGTGCGGGTATGTAGGTAAAGGAAGACTGGAAGAACCTGAAAAAATAACGGAAAACATCATAAAGTATTTTCAATCAAGCCAGCTAGATTTTTCAGAGAAGAAAATTGTCATTACAGCTGGGCCGACCAGGGAAAAAATTGACCCTGTCCGTTATATTACAAATCATTCCACAGGAAAAATGGGCTATGCCATCGCTGAAGAAGCGGCAAAGACTGGTGCTGAAACCGTGTTAGTTTCCGGACCTGTGTCCATTGATCCGCCAAAAGGGGTCCGAGTCATTCGAGTGGAAAGTGCTGAAGAGATGTACCAGGCTGTTTTGAAGGAATATGATACGGCTGATGTTGTGATTAAGACAGCAGCCGTGGCGGATTACCGGCCAAAGCATGCTCATGATCATAAAATGAAGAAAAAGCCCGGCGACGAAGTACTGGAATTAGAGAGAACAAAGGATATTTTATTTGAACTGGGCAAGCGAAAGAAAAATCAAATATTAATTGGCTTTGCAGCAGAAACCGATCGTGTCGTTGAATATGCAAAGGGCAAGCTTGAAAAGAAAAATGCTGACATGATTGTTGCCAATAACGTGAAGCAGCAAGGTGCTGGCTTTGGTTCAGAAACCAATATTGTTACGTTTGTAAAACATGACGGGACGCTTGAGGAGCTGCCTCTCATGTCAAAAAGGGAAGTGGCCAAAAAAATTCTTGAACATGCAGGGACATTAATGAAGGTCGGTCACAAATGAGAATTGCCAGCTGTATTGTTGATGTACCTGCAAAACAAACTGACAGACCGTTCGATTATTTAATTCCCGACCGGCTGCAGGAGATTATTAAGCCTGGGATGCGCGTCGTGGTACCATTTGGTCCGCGGAAGGTGCAGGCATTCGTCATGGATGTGAAAGACGAATCAGAGTTTAGCCAGCTAAAAGAACTGGCTGAACCGATGGATCTATCCCCAGCTTTAAATGAAGAATTGCTCAAGCTATCAGATTGGCTGGCAGAACATACGCTTTGCTATAAAATATCAGCCTGCCAGGTCATGCTTCCTGCAGCTCTGAAAGCAAAATACGGGAAAAAGCTAAAACGGTTAAAGCCACTGGAGCAGCTGCCGGAGGATATTCAAAAGGTGTTTGCTAACAGAGATTCTATCGATTGGGATGAAGCTCTGTCATTAAGCTGTTTTTCCGCTCTGCAAAAGGAAGCGGGCCATGCGGGCATAGAGATTGTTTATGAGGTAAAAGAGCGGGTCAAAAAGAAAAAGGTCAAACATATTTACTGTGAATTAAGCAAGGAAGAGTTGCTGGCTGCAAAAGCAGACACACCGGCCAACGCGGTAAGGCAGCTGATGGTAATTGATTATTTTCTTCAAGATAAAGCAGGCGCCATTGAACAGAGGGAGCTCCAATCTGCCCTTGGGGTAACAGCGTCTGTGATCAGCGGGTTAGTAAAGAAGGGAATTATTAAGCAAAAGGATATTGAGGTCTATCGGGATCCATATGAAAATAGATCCTTTAAAAAAACAGAGCCGCTTCCATTATCGGCTGATCAAGAAAAAGCAATCGCACCTATTCTGGCGGCGATTGAGGAAAAGCGTCATGAAGATTTTTTGCTGTATGGGGTAACGGGAAGCGGAAAAACAGAAGTGTATTTGCAGTCCATCCAGCGTGTGCTCCAAGAAGGCAAGGAAGCCATCGTGCTAGTTCCAGAGATCTCCCTGACTCCGCAAATGGTGAAGAGATTTAAGGGCCGATTTGGCGAACAGGTCGCTGTCATGCATAGCGGTCTTTCAGCAGGGGAGAAATACGATGAATGGAGAAAGATCCTAAGAAAGGAAGTGAAGGTGGTTGTAGGCGCACGATCAGCCATCTTTGCCCCTTTTGAGAATCTTGGGATCATTATCATTGACGAGGAACACGAGACAAGCTACAAACAAGAGGATAATCCCCGCTATCATGCACGGGATGTGGCAATTGAAAGAGCCCGTTACCATCAATGTCCGGTGATTCTTGGCAGCGCCACACCGTCACTAGAATCATTCGCCCGCGCACAAAAAGGGGTATACAAGCTGCTGTCATTGCCCAACAGAATGAATAACCAGGCACTGCCGTCAGTTGAGATTGTTGATATGAGAGAAGAACTTCGCAATGGAAACCGTTCCATGTTCTCACAGGCCCTACTTGAAAAAATCAAAGACCGGCTGGAGAAGAAGGAACAAATCGTTCTATTTTTGAATAAACGCGGCCATTCTTCTTTTGTCATGTGCAGGGATTGCGGTTATGTCGTGAACTGTCCTAATTGTGATATTTCTCTAACGTATCACCGGTTTGATCAGCATATGAAATGCCATTATTGCGGATACGAAACGCAAGTGCCCAATACCTGTCCTGAATGTGGAAGCGGCCATATCCGCTATTTTGGCACGGGTACACAAAAGGTAGAAGAAGAACTCGCTAAAGTAATTCCGGAAGCAAAGGTAATCCGAATGGATGTAGATACAACTAGCAGAAAAGGGTCGCATGAAAGGCTATTGGATCAATTTCAGGATGGCCATGCTGATATTCTTCTCGGCACGCAAATGATTGCCAAGGGTCTGGATTTTCCGAATATTACTTTGGTCGGCGTTTTATCGGCAGATACGATGTTAAACCTGCCGGATTTCCGATCTTCTGAAAAGACGTTCCAATTATTAACACAGGTCAGCGGCCGGGCGGGCAGGCATGAGCTCGCCGGCGAGGTCATCATTCAGACGTACAGCCCTGAGCACTATAGTGTGGAATTGGCCGGCCAGCAGGATTATGACAAATTTTATGAGAGAGAAATGATGGTACGAAAACTTCACAGGTACCCTCCTTTTTATTACATCACCCTTGTCACTGTCAGCCATGAGAATGTCATGAAAACTGTTTCAGTGACAGAGAAGATTACTGCTTTTATCAGATCCAGGCTATCAAGCGAGGCCATATGCTTAGGCCCAGTCGCATCGCCAATACCCAGAATCAATAATAGATATAGATATCAATGTCTGATAAAATACAAACGGGAACCAGGACTTAACAAAACCCTGAAATTTGTCATGGACCAATATCAGCAGGAAATAGCATCCAAAGGCCTGCAAATTTCTATCGATGTCAATCCGTTTATTTTAATGTAAGGCTTTGTTAGACGTTAATGCAGATTCATTTACTTAGTTGATTGGAACGGAAGGCGCGTAGACTCCTGCGGGAGAGCGTGTTCAGGGGAGACCCCGCAGGAGCGGAGCGACGAGGAGGCTCCCGAACCGCCCTAAGGTGCGCGAAGCGTCTGGAGTGGAAATCAACGGCTACGTTGAAAATGCCAATAAAAGAATCTATGAATAATAGTTATAAAACCAAGCACGATTGGTTGAGAATATAAAAAAGCGCAAAAAGCCTATTAATTCTACAGTTTTATTTATATCTCAGATGATTGTAGCGGAAGGCACGTAGACTCCTGGGGGGAAATCAACGGCCTAGTATTCAGAGCCTTTAAATAAAGAACATTTATGGGAGGAACTAGATTGTCAGTCAGAAAAATTATCACCTATCCCGCAGAAATATTAGAAACAGAATGCAAGCCAGTTACAGTATTCGATAAAAAACTCACCAAAATTTTAAATGATATGTACGACACCATGATAGAATTTGATGGCGTCGGACTTGCAGCCCCACAGATCGGCCTCGATATGCAGGCTGCGATTGTGGATATTGACGATGAAAATGGAACAATTGAAATGGTGAATCCCGAAATCCTCGAAACAAAGGGAGAACAGCTTGGCCCTGAGGGGTGTCTGAGCTTTCCCGACCTTTATGGCGAGGTAAATAGGCCAGATTATGTAAAAATTAAAGCACAGGACCGGAAAGGAAAGTTTTACTTTTTCGAAGCAAAAGGGTTTTTAGCCCGCGCTATTTTACATGAGATTGATCATCTGCATGGAGTGCTGTTTACGTCAAAAGTAACAAGATATTTAACAGATGAAGAGTTGGAAGGGTTGGAAGAGGAATGACCAGAATCGTTTTTATGGGGACACCAGATTTTTCAGTCCCTGTTTTGCAGCAAATCATTAAAGACGGCTATGAGGTGATTGGTGTTGTGACACAGCCAGACCGGCCGGTAGGAAGAAAAAGGGTATTAACCCCGCCGCCGGTAAAGGTGGAAGCCGAAAAACAGGGCATTCCAGTGTATCAGCCGGAAAAGATCCGTGAGCCGCAGGAGCTTGAAAAAATACTTGCCCTTAATCCGGATTTGATTGTTACAGCAGCTTTTGGACAAATTCTTCCAAAACAGCTGCTTGACGCACCTGAGTATGGCTGCATCAATGTTCATGCCTCTCTTCTTCCAGAGCTCAGGGGCGGGGCTCCCATCCATTATTCAATTCTTCAAGGAAAAGACAAGACAGGGATTACCATCATGTATATGGCAGAAAAGTTGGATGCGGGAGATATATTGACACAAGTAGAGGTGCAAATCACAGAAGATGATACGGTCGGCACGCTGCATGATAAGCTGAGTGATGCTGGTGCAAAGCTATTATCGGAAACATTGCCAAAGCTATTAAACAATGAGCTGACGCCAATCGTGCAGGATGAAGAAAAAGCAACCTATGCGCCTAATATCAAAAGAGAGCAGGAAAAAATTGATTGGACCATGCCTGGTGAAGCTATCTTTAACCAGATCCGCGGGCTAAATCCATGGCCGGTTGCCTATACAACCTTAGATGGGGCTGTTGTGAAGGTATGGAAAGCGGAAAAAGTGAACCAAACAAAAAATGAATCTCCAGGGACAGTGATCAGTACAAAGGACCATGAGCTTGTGATCGCAACGGGCAATGAAACGGCTATTAAAATCCTCGAGCTGCAGCCTTCGGGCAAAAAAAGAATGGCAGCAGAGGAATATTTGCGGGGGGCTGGGTCTAAGCTTGCTGCTGGAGATCATTTTGGAGAGACGCCATGAACAAAGGCAAAAAGAAAAACGTACGCGAGACCGCATTGCAGCTATTAGAAACGATTGAGAAAAACCAATCCTACAGCAATCTTTTGCTTAATAATGCGATCCGGAATAATAGTATTAATGCAAAGGATATCGGCTTGTTAACAGAATTAACTTATGGAACACTGCAAAGAAAAATGAGTCTGGATTTCTATTTGCAGCCATTTTTAAAGGCAAATAAAAAAATTGAACCATGGGTGAAACAGCTTCTGCGGCTAACGCTTTATCAGATGGTCTATTTAGATAAGATCCCAGACCGGGCAGCGATTTTTGAAGCGGTTGAAATAGCAAAAAAGCGCGGCCATAAAGGAATATCCGGTATGGTTAACGGAGTGCTCAGAAATATCCAGAGACAAGGTCTGCCCTCAATGGAGGAAATTACCGATCCTATTGAAAGATTAGCAATAAGATCAAGCCATCCTGTTTGGCTTGTAAAAAGGTGGACTGAGCAGTTTGGCTTGGAAAAAACTGCGGAAATGTGCGAATTAAACCTTATTGCGCCAATGCAGACAGCCAGAGTTAATCTGACAAAAACAACTAGGCAAGAATGTTTGAATTTGCTGGCTGAAGAAGGGTTTCAAGCTGAACCAAGCCCGGTTATTCCGGAAGCTATTAAATGCCTCCAGGGGAATTTAGCAAATTCGAAGGCATTTAAAAATGGCCTGTTGACCATTCAGGATGAAAGCTCCATGCTTGCTGCGTACGCACTTGGTGTTACTGAGGACGAAAGAATTCTTGATGCCTGTGCAGCTCCTGGCGGGAAAACGACACATATTGCAGAAAAGCTCAATAATACTGGAAAAGTGGTTTCATTGGACCTTCATGAGCATAAGGTCAAGCTGATTAATGAAAATGCCCAAAGGCTGAATCTGGCAAATATTGAGACGAAAACCTTGGACAGCAGAAACGTGCAGGAGCATTTTGAAAAGGAATCCTTCGATCGAATTTTGCTTGACGCACCTTGTTCAGGTTTGGGTGTCATGCGAAGAAAACCTGATATGAAATATACAAAAAATGAAGAAGACATCAGTCAGCTTTCTGCGATTCAAAAAAAATTGCTTGAGGCCGTTGCCCCTTTATTGAAAAAGGACGGCATTCTAGTTTATAGTACTTGTACAGTCGATAAAGAAGAAAATGAAAAAATTACAACAGCATTTTTGAATGAAAATACTAATTTCCAAGGCGATCTTTCTGTTAGAGATCGGATGCCAGAGGCCATTCGCCCATTAATGAATGGGTTTAGCCTCCAGCTATTTCCGCAGGATATTGGTTCTGATGGCTTTTATATAGCCTGTTTAAGAAAGAAGGTGTAATGAATGGAACAGACAGCAAGAAAAAACCAAACCGTCACAGATCAAAAACCGTCCATTTATTCTTTACAGCTAAATGAGTTAAAGGATTGGCTTAAGGAAAATAATGAAAAGGCATTTCGCGCAGAGCAAATTTTTGATTGGCTTTATCAAAAAAGGGTGACTTCCTTTGAAGATATGTCAAACCTATCTAAAGGATTAAGAGAAATATTAGCAGAGAATTTTACATTAACTACCTTGAATACACTGATCCAGCAGCAATCATCGGACGGAACGATTAAATTTTTATTTGAGCTCCATGATGGGTATTCCATTGAAACAGTGCTTATGAGGCATGAATATGGCAATTCAGTCTGTGTAACGACACAGGTTGGCTGCCGAATCGGCTGTACTTTTTGTGCTTCCACTTTAGGCGGTTTAAAAAGACATCTGGAAGCAGGGGAAATCGTTGCTCAGGTAGTCAAAGTACAGCAGGCATTAGACGAAACAGATGAGCGTGTCAGCTCCATCGTCATTATGGGAATTGGCGAGCCATTTGATAATTATGATCAAATGCTGTCGTTTCTAAAAATCGTTAATCATGACAAGGGGCTAAATATTGGGGCTAGGCATATTACAGTGTCAACGAGCGGAATTATCCCGAAAATCTATAAGTTTGCTGATGAGAATATGCAGATCAATTTCGCTGTTTCTCTCCACGCTCCAAATTCAGAGCTCAGAAGCCGGCTCATGCCGATTAACCGCGCATATAAATTGCCTGACTTAATGGAAGCGGTCCGCTATTACGTAGATAAAACAGGAAGAAGAGTCAGCTTTGAATATGGGTTATTCGGCGGTGTGAATGATCAGGTCGAGCACGCAGAAGAATTAGCAGATCTAGTTAAAGGCCTGAAATGTCATATTAATTTAATTCCTGTCAACTATGTTCCGGAAAGGGACTATGTAAGGACACCGAGAGAACAAATCTTCAAGTTTGAAAAAGCCTTGAAAGAGCGTGGAGTCAATGTAACGATCCGCAGAGAACAAGGCCATGATATTGATGCAGCATGTGGACAACTTCGTGCAAAGGAGAGAAAAGAGGAGACGAGGTGACAAGATGAAAGCTGTTTTTAAGACAGATCGCGGCAGAATTCGTCAGCATAATGAAGATAACGGCGGAGTGTTTTTGAACTTGAGCGGCCAGCGCCTTGCCATTGTAGCCGATGGCATGGGCGGCCACCGTGCCGGTGATGTGGCGAGTGAAATGGCCTTAACCAATTTGCAGGTATTATGGAATGAAACAAAAGAAATAAAGTCTGCTGATGAGGCCGAGGAATGGCTGAAAACCAACATCGAAAAGGGCAACAAGGCTATATATGAGCATTCCTTAAATGTCTCTGAATGTGAGGGAATGGGAACCACTGTTGTCGCAGCGATTATAACTGATCAATTTATAACCATTGCAAATATTGGGGACAGCCGCTGCTATATTTTAAATGAGAGCGGATTCCAGCAATTAACAGACGACCATTCCCTTGTAAATGAGCTAGTCCGAACTGGGCAAATTTCAAAAGAAGATGCTGAGCATCATCCAATGAAAAATGTAGTTCTAAGGGCTTTAGGAACTGAAGAAAAGGTAAATATGGATATTAAAACGATTATCTTTGAGGAAGAGGATATGCTGCTCTTATGCTCTGACGGTTTATCAAATAAAGTATCCGAAAAAGAGATGACAACTATTTTGAAAAGTAATCGGGAATTAGAGGAAAAAGCTGAGGCCCTAGTGGAACTTGCCAACAATAATGGAGGAGAAGACAATATAACCATCGTTATTGTTCAATACCTATCCGATTTTCCACAAGGTGAGAGTACATGATGATCGGAAAAAGAATCAGCGGCCGTTATAAGGTTCTTGAGATAATCGGCGGCGGCGGCATGGCAAATGTATATTTAGCACACGATATGATTCTTGACCGCGATGTGGCAGTGAAAATTCTAAGGCTGGATTTTGCCAATGATGACGAATTTATTCGCCGCTTTCACCGTGAAGCACAATCAGCGACAAGCTTGGCCCATCCGAATATTGTAAGCATCTATGATGTTGGGGAAGAAGATACGATTTATTATATTGTGATGGAATATGTGGAAGGACAGACATTAAAACAATACATACAGCAAAACAGTCCGCTAAAGGTAGAGGAAGTCATAGATATTATGAAGCAGCTGACTTCTGCTATCGCACATGCCCATCAGAATCATATTATTCATCGGGATATTAAGCCACATAATATTTTAATAGACAGACAAGGCAACGTAAAAATCACAGATTTCGGCATAGCTATGGCTATGAGCGCAACAAGCATCACACAAACCAACTCTGTACTTGGATCGGTACACTATCTTTCTCCTGAACAGGCACGTGGCGGGATGGCGAACCGGAAGTCAGATATCTATTCACTGGGGATTGTTATGTTTGAACTTCTGACGGGGAGACTTCCATTTTCTGGGGAATCCGCTGTCTCTATTGCACTCAAGCATCTCCAATCAGAGACGCCTTCGCTAAGGAGATGGAACCCTTCTATTCCGCAAAGTGTGGAAAATATCGTTTTTAAGGCAACAGCGAAAGATCCATTTCACCGTTATGATAGTGTCGAAGAAATGGAGGATGATCTAAGGACAGCATTGGATCCAGAACGTATGAATGAGGAAAGATTTATTGTTCCTGTTGATGATGATGCAACCATTGCAATCCCGATTATAACAGATGAACATAGTTTTCCAATCACGGAGGAAACGGTTGTCCTTGGCAAAGAGGAAAAAGGGGAGGAAGCTAAAGCCCCTGAACCTAAGAAAGCCACTGATAAGAAAAACACAAAGAAAAAGAAGAAGAAATGGCCAATTGTACTTGTGTCAGTATTTTTTGGATTAATCCTTCTTGGAGTGCTTGCCATTACCGTGCTTCCCGAGTTTTTTTCGCCAAAGGATATTACGGTCCCTGATGTTTCTGGAAAAGAAATTGAATCTGCCATTGCTGAGCTGGAGGCATCCGGTCTAGTGTATGGCAAGACAATCGAAGTTCACGATGATAACTTTGAAGAAGGTTTGGTCATCAAAACCGATCCGAAAGCGGGAAAGATCGTCAAAGAAGGGGCATCCATTAATATTTATGAAAGCAAGGGGAAGGAAAAGTTTGAACTTTCCGATTATGTCGGCCGCTCCTTTGATGAAGTATACCGAATTTTGGAAGGTGAAAACTTTAAAGATATTAAGAAGAATGAAGTCAACGATGACAGTGTCTCACCTGGAACAATCATCGACCAGAATTTTTCAGAAGGTGAACTCGTTGTCCCTGAGGAAATAGAATTAGAGTTTACTGTAAGTAAGGGGCCTGCTCCTATCACATTAAAAAATCTTAAAGATTATAATATGAAGGGGCTCCAGGAATACGAGGGATCGACAGGCTTAGTTATTGAGGTTGAAAAAGAAGAATATTCAGATGAGGTGCCAGTTGGGCAAGTGATCTCGCAAAAACCGGCTGCCGGTACGGAATTGACCAGGGGCAGCAAGGTGACAGTCGTTTTATCAAAAGGAAAAGAGGATATTCCTCCTAAGACGGTTGTTGAAGAGGTGCTTATTCCATATGATCCTCAAATGAATGGACAGCCTCAAGAGGTTCAGATTTTTGTTGAAGATATGTATAATAAGTTAGATGACCCATATGATACCATTTATATTACTGAAAATCAGAAGATTCGCATTGAACTTACCATTCCGCCTGGTCAAAAGGCGTATTATAAAATTTTGAGAGACGGATCTTCTATTCATGACAAGGTTGTACCATTTCCGGAAAACTAGATGCTAGGAGTGTTGCTATGCCTGAGGGCAAGATTATAAAGGCTTTAAGCGGGTTTTATTATGTATTTAGCGGTGATGAAACCTACCAATGCCGGGGAAGAGGCGTTTTTCGTAAAAATAAAGTGACTCCTCTTGTGGGAGATGAAGTTGTATTTCAAATTGAGAATGAAAATGAAGGCTATATTTTAGAGGTAAAGGATCGGAAGAATGAGCTTGTGCGTCCGCCAATCGCAAATGTTGATCAAGCCATTCTTGTTTTCTCAGCTATTGAGCCTGATTTCAGCTCAAGTCTTCTCGATAGGTTTCTTGTATTGGTTGAGTTTAACCAAATTAAACCGATAATTTGTCTGACAAAAATGGATCTGACGAATGAGGATGAATATAAGAAAATTCAAACCTATGCCAATGATTACCGGAAGGCGGGCTATGATGTTCTTTTGACATCCTCTAGAACAGATGAAGGAATTAAGGATTTATTTCCTTTTTTAAAAGGAGAAATTTCTGTATTTGCCGGCCAATCAGGCGTCGGAAAATCTTCGCTGCTCAATGCCTTGAATCCTGATCTTGATTTGAAAACAAACGATATATCGTCCCATCTTGGCAGGGGCAAGCATACAACTAGACATGTTGAGTTAATTTCGGTCGGAGAGGGGCTAGTAGCGGACACGCCAGGATTTAGCTCTCTGGAATTTATTGATATTGAAGCGGAGGATCTCAATTATTGTTTTCCAGAAATTCAGGAAAAAAGCGAGAATTGTAAATTCCGCGGCTGTCTGCATGTGTCAGAGCCGAAATGTGCCGTTAAAACGGCTGCAGAAGCTGGTGAAATTCCAGATTACAGATATGAGAACTATAAAATGTTTTTACAGGAAATTAAGGATAGAAAGCCGAGGTACTAATTATGGTTAAAATTGCCCCATCAATATTATCTGCAGATTTTGCCAGACTTGGGGAAGAAATATTGGATGTTGAAAAAGGCGGGGCTGATTATATCCATGTAGATGTTATGGATGGGCATTTTGTTCCGAATATTACCATTGGACCTTTAATTGTCGAGGCCATCCGTCCTGTGACAAAGCTGCCATTAGATGTCCATCTGATGATTGAAAACCCGCAAAATTATGTGGAAGCATTTGCAAAAGCAGGAGCCGATTATATCACGGTACATGTAGAAGCTGACAGGCATCTGCACAGGACGATCCATTATATTAAATCCTTTGGAGTCAAAGCAGGGGTGGTCCTTAACCCTGCCACTCCTGTAAGTGCGATAGAACATATTATTGAAGATGTTGATATGGTTCTGCTTATGACTGTTAATCCAGGCTTTGGCGGGCAGAAGTTTATTCATTCTGTGCTCCCGAAAATTGCTGCTGTCAAGGAAATGGCTGAAGCCAAGGGGCTTTCCATTGAAATTGAAGTAGATGGCGGCGTGAATGAGGAAACGGCGAAGCTTTGCATGGAAGCTGGGGCCAACGTTTTAGTAGCGGGTTCTGCTGTATTTAATAAAGAAGACCGTGCTGGGGCAATAGCTGCAATCAAAGGGAATTCCAATTAATATGATGGGGGTCTGACAAATGTCAGGCCCCTTTTTAAAACAAAGTATAAGATGTTTGACGCATTTCAGATGAAAGGGTGAACGCGTTGATTATTAATATCCTTGCTGGCGGTCCAAAAGACCATTTGCCTGATTTAAGCGAATATCAAACGAAAGAGGATGTATGGGCTGGTGTAGATAGAGGGGCTTTAACCCTTATTTCGGAAGGCATCACGCCAAATCTGGCTCTGGGGGACTTTGATTCTGTGACAACAAAGGAAGCAGAGCTAATTGAAAAGCGCAGTAAAGAAATAATGAAGTACTCCGCAGAAAAAGATGAAACAGATATGGAATTGGCCATACAATGGGCGCTTAAGCAAACCCCGGAGAGAATCCGAATATTCGGGGCTACAGGCGGGCGTCTTGACCATTTTTTTGGAAATATTCAGCTGCTTATTCATTCACTCTTAAGTGAACATGACACACCAATAGAGATAATGGATAAAAATAATCTCATCTTTTTAAAGCGTCCTGGGCATCATCCAATCTCAAAGCATGAAGCATATAAATATATCTCATTTATTCCAGTATCAATGGAAATACACGGCCTTTCGCTAAAAGGATTTAAGTATCCGCTTGAAAACTTCTATTTACAAGCAGGATCGACCCAATGCATTAGTAATGAACTTATTAACGATAATGGGAATTTTTCATTTTCTAAAGGCATATTAATGGTTGTAAGAAGCAATGATTAAGTTAGTTGATATTAGTACTTATCTTTTTTATTTGAATAAGATGATAATGACAAAATGTTAGATGGAAGTGCATGATCGTGAGGAGGGACACGTATAATGAGATTTTATACAATCAAACTGCCTAAGTTTCTTGGAGGCATTGTACGCGCAATGTTAGGAACCTTTAAAAAGGATTGAAATCCTGGTACTTGAGCACCTGATTTTTAGGTGCTTAATTTTTTACTCTTTATACTTAGCCGTTGTTTCAATCTTGCCCGTTTAACATAACCGATAGATAAAAAGGACATCCTGCAAAGGATGTCCTTTTTGATTCTTTTATTATACGCGTTCTACCTTGCCTGATCTAAGCGCTCTTGCAGAAACCCAAACACGCTTCGGCTTTCCGTCAACAAGAATACGTACTTTTTGAAGGTTAGCACCCCATGTACGCTTGTTAGCGTTCATCGCATGAGAACGTGCATTACCTGTAGTTGTTTTTCTACCTGTGACAACACATTTACGTGGCATTCCATTTCCCTCCTTACGGCCAAAAGCTAACTAGCTTATTACGCTTTTCATTTGCCATTAGACAGTTATTCTGTATGAGATTATCACTGAATAACCCTTTTATAGACATTAAAAGATACTTTAATAATTTATCATACAACCCTTTTTATTGCAAGATGTGTTTCAAGAATTTTTCCTTGACATACTATCTGGAGGAATACAGATAATATACATGGAGAAGTATGACTTTTAATATTTAATTCTATATAGTAAAATGTTTTTAGCCAAGGAGAAAGTATTTCCAAAGAGGGGGAAGATTTAATGTCCATCGAATTAAAAACGAAATTCGGCCAGATTGATATTTCAAATGAAGTTATTGCTACTATTGCTGGCGGTGCTGCTGTTGATTGCTACGGGATTGTCGGAATGGCTTCAAAAAATCAAATCAGAGATGGTCTGACTGAAATTTTGCGAAAAGAAAACTTTACTCGTGGTGTTATTGTCCGTCAAGAAAATGAAGAAGAACTACATATTGATATGTATATAATTGTAAGTTACGGAACAAAAATTTCTGAGGTTGCCCATAATGTGCAATCAAAGGTGAAATACACACTGGATCAAACCGTCGGACTTGCCGTTGATTCGGTTAATATTTACGTCCAGGGAGTTCGTGTTACGAACCTGTAAATGAGGAGGAAGTCTTGTGTCGATTAAAGTTTTAGATGGAAAACGTTTTGCAGAAATGGTTATTCAAGGTGCGAATCACCTATCTGCAAATGCAAAATACGTAGACTCACTGAACGTTTTCCCAGTACCTGATGGTGATACAGGTACGAATATGAATTTATCTATGACTTCGGGTGCAAAAGAAGTTAAAAATAATGTGCAAAGCCATATTGGAAACGTATCAATGGCGCTTTCCAAGGGATTATTGATGGGTGCGCGGGGAAATTCAGGGGTTATCCTGTCCCAGCTATTCCGCGGGTTTTCAAAGGCGATTGAAAATAAAGAAGATATTACGGCAAAGGAATTTGCCGCCGCATTTAACAGCGGGATGGAAACCGCTTACAAGGCGGTAATGAAACCTGTTGAGGGTACAATCCTAACTGTGGCAAAGGATTCAGCTAAAAAGGGAGTCCAGGCTGCAGCAGCGGAAGATGATATCGTAAAAATTATGGAGGAAGTTTTAGCAGAAGCAAAGGCTTCTTTAGCACGTACGCCAGATCTTCTGCCTGTCTTAAAAGAAGTAGGTGTCGTGGACAGCGGCGGACAAGGGCTTGTTTTTGTCTATGAAGGCTTCCTTGCTGTCCTAAAGGGAGAAAAGCTTCCTGATACACCTGCTGCAATGCCGAAAATGGATGAGCTTGTAAGTGCTGAGCATCATAAAAATGTTCACAGCTTTATGAATACAGAAGATATTCAGTACGGCTATTGCACAGAGTTTATGGTTAAATTTGAAAAGGATAAACTGGCAAAAAATCCGTTCACTGAAGATCGCTTCCGGAACGATTTGAGCAGGTTTGGCGATTCCTTGCTGGTTATTTCAGATGAAGAGCTTGTCAAAGTACATATTCATTCAGAACAGCCTGGCGATTGTTTAACCTATGGGCAGCGATATGGCAGTCTGATCAATATGAAAATCGAGAATATGCGTCAGCAGCATTCAAAACTTGTCGGTGACATCGATACCCCTTTAGTTTCTGAAAAACAGCCCCCTGCTCAAGAATTAAAGGAATATGGCATTGTTACTGTTTCAATGGGAAGCGGGATTGCTGAATTATTCCGCAGCATTGGTGCTCATGCAGTGATTGAAGGCGGACAGACAATGAATCCAAGCACGGAGGATATTGTTAAAGCGATTCAGGAAGTCAATGCGAAGAAAGTTTTGATTCTGCCGAATAACAAGAATATTATTATGGCTGCTAACCAGGCTGCTGAAGTGTCGGAACTAGAAGTGGCGGTCATTCCGTCTAAAACGGTTCCGCAAGGCATGTCTGCCTTGCTTGCCTTTAATCCTGGTGCCGATTTGGCTCAAAATGAAACATCGATGACAGAAGCCCTAAGCTCTGTTAAAACTGGCCAGGTAACCTATGCGGTAAGGGATACAAGCATCGATGGCCTTGAAATTGAAAAAGGCGATTTTATGGGGATTGCTGACGGAAAAATCGTTGTAAAAAATAAAGATAAGGTACAGCTGGCAAAAGACCTGTTATCTAATATGCTCGATGAGGATTCTGAAATCCTGACCATTTTAAAGGGTGAGGATGCCACAGATGAAGAGACAGAAGCTTTAATAGAATATGCACAAAACCAATTTGCAGATGTTGAAGTTGAAGTTCATGATGGAAAACAGCCGCTGTATGCCTTCATATTTGCAGTAGAATAAAATGTACAGCATTAAAAAAGAAGGGAGCAAGAGCCCCTTCTTTTTTGGCTAATTAAATCCAACTTTTGGGAGTTAATGAACCATGAAAGTAAGACAAGACATACAACAGCCAGTCACCGTGCTAAAAGGGATTGGCGAAGAAACAGCCGAAGCGCTCGTTGAAATGAATATTCATACGGTTTGCGACCTGCTTGAGCATTTCCCTTTTCGGTATGAAGATTATCGGATGAAGGACTTAGCTGAAGTACAGCATGAGGAGAGGGTAACAGTAGAGGGAAAGGTCCATAGCGAGCCACAGCTTGCCTACTATGGCCGAAAACGGTCAAGACTGACAATCAGGGTTTTAGTTGATCGATATCTCGTTCAAGTGGTTGCATTTAATCAGCCCTATATAAAAAATAAAATATCCATCAATGATACAGTATGTGTTACAGGAAAATGGGACCAGCACAGGCAAACCATCACGGCAAGTGAAATCCGTGCAGGCTCCTGTACGAAAGAAAAAGACTTCGAGCCCGTATATGGTGTGAAAGGGAAAATAACCGTTAAAGGCATAAGAAGATTTATACAGCTTGCCTTTAACCAATTTGGTGAATTCGTTGATGAAACACTTCCTCAGAGATACATTGCCTCGTACAAACTCTTAAGCCGTAAAGAGGCTATAAGAAATATGCATTTTCCCGAAAATCAGCAAATGCTTAAACAAGCACGAAGAAGACTTGTTTATGAAGAATTCTTATATTTTCAGCTAAAGATGCAGGCATTAAGAAAGATTGTCAGAGAGCAGTCACAAGGGGGCTCTCAGGCCTATAACAATACAGAGGTAAAAAGATTTATAGCTTCATTGCCATTTCCATTAACAAATGCGCAAAAACGTGTGGTCAATGAGATTTTATCTGATATGAAATCACCCTTTAGAATGAATCGGCTTCTGCAAGGGGATGTCGGCTCCGGAAAAACGGCTGTTGCTGCCATTGCCCTTTTCGCTAGTTTTACCGCAGGCTTCCAGGGTGCATTGATGGTCCCAACCGAAATTCTTGCTGAACAGCATGCTGAATCACTGAAAGAACTGCTTGAACCCTTTGGGATCCGCTGTGAACTATTAACAAGCTCTGTCAAGGGTAAACGCCGCAGGGAGCTTTTACTAGCTTTAAAAGAGGGAGATATCCATGTGCTGATAGGAACACATGCGCTGATACAGGACGAAGTCGAATTTAAGCAGCTAGGCCTGGTCATCACAGATGAGCAGCACAGATTTGGGGTTGAACAGCGCAGGGTCCTTAGGGAAAAAGGGGAAAGCCCTGATGTTCTTTTCATGACGGCAACGCCGATTCCGCGCACGCTTTCCATCACGGTTTTTGGGGAAATGGACATGTCTATTATTGATGAAATGCCAGCTGGGAGAAAAGCCATTGAAACCTACTGGGCGAAACCGAATATGCTTGACCGGGTCCTGGGTTTTATGGAAAAGGAATTAGTTAAAGGACATCAGGCTTATGTTATTTGTCCGCTGATTGAAGAATCCGACAAGCTGGATGTACAGAATGCCATTGATGTTCATGCCCAGCTAACCCATTATTTTAATGGGCGCTATCATGTCGGCCTCATGCATGGAAGGCTGTCATCCGAGGAAAAGGATACGGTCATGAAAGCCTTTAGCGAGAATAAAAACCAGGTCCTAGTTTCGACGACAGTCGTAGAAGTAGGTGTCAATGTTCCTAACGCAACTATGATGGTCATATATGATGCGGAAAGATTTGGCCTTGCCCAGCTTCATCAGCTTAGAGGCCGGGTCGGACGGGGAAGTGCCCAGTCATTTTGTATCTTGTTAGCCGATCCAAAATCAGACGTCGGCAAAGAGCGGATGAAGATAATGACAGACACGAATGACGGCTTTGTCCTAAGCGAAAAAGACCTTGAACTCAGGGGGCCAGGAGACTTCTTTGGCAAAAAGCAAAGCGGCCTTCCGGAATTTAAAATCGCGGACATGGTCCACGACTACCGCACCCTCGAAACAGCCAGAAGCGACGCAGCCAGCCTCATCCAATCACGGGAATTCTGGGAAGCGGATGAATACCGCCATATGAGATATTATTTACAGCAATCTGGGGTGTTAGAAGGAGAAAAACTTGACTGATTGCACAGAAAGTTGATTGGAGTGGAGGGGGGCGTAGACTCCTGGGGGATCAGCGTTGAAGCGAGACCCCGCAGGAGCGTGTGCTCTGAGGAGGCCGTAAAACGCCCCCCGGAAAGCGAAGCCCTCTGGAACGGAAATCAACTGGTACCAAGTGCAAGTATTCAGCTTGCAATCTCGTTTTCTAAATTATATACTACTATTAGTACCTAGTCTTAATATCTCGAACGGTGTGATTTAAATTGAGAAGAAGCAAAAAAGAACGGCAGGAACTTCTAACAGCCACCATCAAAGAAAATCCGTTTATCACAGATGAAGAACTTGCCGAGAAATTTTCAGTCAGCGTCCAAACCATCCGCCTCGACAGGCTGGAACTATCCATTCCAGAACTGCGTGAACGAATCAAAAATGTCGCAGAAAAGAGATTCGAGGATGAGGTCAGGGCTCTACCTATTGATGAAATTATTGGAGAAATTATTGATATAGAATTAGATAAAACAGCCATTTCTATTCTTGATATTAAAGAAGAGCATGTGTTTAAGAGAAATCAAATCGCCAGAGGCCACCATCTGTTTGCCCAGGCAAATTCACTAGCCGTTGCTTTAATTAATGATGAGCTGGCATTAACCGCAAAAGCAAATATTCAGTTTACCCGCTCAGTCAGGCAAAATGAAAGAGTCATTGCCAAGGCAAGAGTTGCCAGATTTGAATCAGAAAAAGGTAGAACCATCGTTGAAGTGAATAGTTTTGTCAATAATGAACTTGTCTTCAAAGGCGAATTTGACATGTACCGTTCACAAAATATTGCAAAGAAGGATGTATAAGTGCATGAAAATAGCTATAGATGCCATGGGGGGCGACAATGCTCCGAAGGAAATTGTTCTTGGCGCAATGAAATCGGCTGAAGCGTTTAGCGATATTCATATAACCCTTGTAGGTGATGAGGCAAAAATAAAGGAATATTTAACACCGCATGATCGCATTGATATTTTACATACAGATGAAGTCATTCTGCCAACAGATGAGCCAGTAAGAGCAGTCAGGAGGAAAAAGAATTCCTCTATGGTTCTAGCTGCACAAAGTGTGGCAGACCAGAAGGCAGATGCCTGTATTTCAGCAGGCAACACAGGTGCTTTAATGGCTTCAGGTCTTTTTGTTGTTGGACGGATAGAGGGGATTGAACGTCCAGCTCTATCTCCAACTTTGCCAACTATTGACGGCAAGGGCTTTGTGCTGCTTGACGTTGGTGCAAATGCCGATGCAAAGCCAGAACATATTCTGCAGTACGCCATCATGGGGGCCATTTATGCCGAAAAGGTTCGCGGCATTGCAAATCCGAGTGTGGGCCTTCTTAATATTGGCACAGAAGAAAAAAAGGGAAATGAACTGACTAAGCATTCATTTGAATTGCTGAGCAAAGCTAACTTGAATTTCGTTGGTAATGTTGAAGCGCGTGATTTGCTTGATGGGGCAGCTGACGTTGTTGTAACAGATGGTTTTACTGGAAATATGGTCTTGAAAACAGTCGAAGGTACTGCTATGTCTGTCATGAAAATGCTGAAATCTGCATTAATGAGCGATTTGAAAAGCAAGCTCGCAGCCGCTGTGCTTAAGCCAAAATTAATGGAGCTTAAAAATAAAATGGATTATTCCGAATATGGCGGTGCTGGATTATTTGGATTGAAGGCACCAGTCATTAAAGCGCACGGATCTTCTGATGCGAATGCCATTTTCAGTGCGGTTAAACAAACGAGGAACATGGTAGAACATCAAGTTTCACAAACAATAAAGGAAACCATTGAGAAAAATTAGCGAAGGGGGATTTGATATGGGGAAAATCGCATTTATCTTTCCTGGACAAGGGTCGCAGACTGTTGGCATGGGCAAATCACTTGCAGATGCGGAAGAATCAGTAATGGCTTTATTTAATAGGGCGGATGAAAGATTAGGCTTATCTCTTTCTAACATTATTTTTGAAGGACCGCAGGAGGAATTGACCCAAACCTATAACGCCCAGCCTGCTTTGCTGACGACTAGCCTGGCGATTCTAGAGTTTTTTAAGCAATCAGGGATAAATCCTGATTACGTTGCAGGACATAGTCTTGGCGAATATACCGCTCTAGTTGCTGCAGGCGCCTTTTCATTTGAAGATGGGGTTTACGCAGTAAGAAAAAGAGGCGAGTATATGGAGGCTGCCGTGCCAAATGGCGAAGGGACGATGGCCGCTGTTTTAGGTCTTGACCGCGACAAACTTCGCAGTGTTACAGATGAAGTAACAGCTGAAGGGCATTCTGTCCAGTTAGCCAATTTAAATTGCCCTGGACAAATTGTTATCTCTGGAACTGTAAAAGGCGTGGAATTGGCTTCGGAAAGAGCAAAGGAAGCAGGAGCAAAGCGTGTATTGCCATTAGTTGTCAGCGGTCCATTCCATTCAGAGCTTATGAAGCCTGCTGCTGATAAATTTAGCGCTGTTCTTAACGATATTGAAGTAAAGGATTCAGGAGTCCCAGTCATTGCCAATGTATCAGCCAGTGAAATTTCCTCTGCTGAAGAAATTAAACAAAAGTTAATTGAACAGCTTTATTCCCCTGTTTTATGGGAGGATTCTGTCCGCAGAATGATTGAACTTGGCGTGGACATATTTGTTGAAATCGGACCTGGAAAAGTGCTTTCAGGCTTAGTGAAAAAAATCGATAGAAAAGTAAAGACCTATTCGGTTTCAGACAAGGAGACTTGTTTGGAAGTGATGGAATCCTTAAAGGAGGAAATTCAATGAGACTTGTTGGTAAGGCAGCCCTTGTAACAGGAGCGTCCCGCGGCATTGGAAGAGAAATCGCCCTTGAGTTAGCCAGACAGGGAGCAGATATTGCTGTAAACTATTCCGGCAGTGAAGAAAGAGCCAACAGCGTTGTGGCTGAAATAAAGGAAATGGGAAGAAACGCCATTGCTATTCAATGCGACGTGTCCAATAGTGATTCAGTTGCCAATATGGTAAAAGAAACGACTGAAGCACTTGGCAAGCTCGATATTCTTGTGAATAATGCGGGAATTACAAAAGATAATCTATTAATGAGAATGAAAGAAAATGAATGGGATGATGTAATTAATATCAACCTAAAAGGTGTATTCCTGTGCACAAAAGCAGTAACCAGACAAATGATGAAGCAAAGAAGCGGAAGAATCATTAATATTGCTTCAATCGTTGGAGTCAGCGGCAACGCGGGACAGGCAAATTATGTAGCAGCTAAATCTGGTGTTATCGGATTAACTAAAACAGCAGCCAAAGAGCTTGCTTCCCGAGGAATTACAGTCAATGCGATTGCTCCAGGGTTTATCACAACAGATATGACAGATAAACTAAATGAAGAAACGAAGGACCTAATGCTGAAACAAATTCCATTAGCACACTTCGGCGAGCCTTCAGATATTGCAAAGGTAGTTGTATTCCTAGCATCTGAGGAAAGCCGCTATATGACCGGCCAGACCCTTCATGTTGATGGCGGCATGGTTATGTAAAGAAACTAGATTCGGAAATCTTTAAAAGGATTTGCCAATTTAGTTAAAAAGAGCATTTATTATTTGCTATAAATACTCTATAATGTCTTGAGGGGAGGTGAAAAGATTGGCAGAAGTATTAGAACGCGTAACAAAGATTATCGTTGACCGTTTAGGTGTTGAAGAATCTGAAGTAACTTTAGAGGCTTCATTTAAAGATGATCTTGGCGCTGATTCCCTTGATGTAGTAGAATTAGTAATGGAATTAGAAGATGAGTTTGATTTGGAAATCTCTGATGATGATGCTGAAAAAATCGCTACTGTTGGTGATGCTGTAAATTACATAAAGGCGAAGCAATAATTAAAGAGAACCATAATCTTTTTCAGTGGGGGTTTTTACCCTCACTGTATTTGAATCTCCAAGGTATTTTTTGTCCGTTATTACCTGACATATTTGTCAGGTGGTTACGGACAGAAAGTACAACACCAAAAAGCTCCGTTTTAAAACGGGGCTTTCTTGTGTGAGGACGAATGTAAACAAATCGCTAAATCTTCATGCTTTAGGGAACTTTAATAAAGAATTTAAAATCTTAGTATCTAAAAGATCTATACAATAAA
Source organism: Cytobacillus sp. MT66 (assembly GCF_058792595.1). NCBI lineage: Bacteria > Bacillati > Bacillota > Bacilli > Caryophanales > Bacillaceae > Cytobacillus > Cytobacillus sp. MT66. Next base: position 300,415 of record NZ_JBXAFB010000003.1, on the reverse strand, counting down.
GGTGAGACAAGCATGTACATGAGTGGAAAAGAAAAGGACCGGAAAACAAATCGTCTGATTGATAAAAACTTTAAAGAATTTCAAAAGAAGATTGGAATCGAATTCAGCAATGAAAAGCTGCTTAAACAAGCATTTACTCATTCCTCGTATGTAAACGAACATCGGAGAAAGCCAAGCGAAGATAATGAAAGGCTTGAGTTTCTCGGTGATGCAGTTCTTGAATTAACCGTATCTAAATTTCTCTACTTAAAATACCCTATGATGAGTGAGGGGGAACTGACAAAATTAAGAGCAGCCATTGTTTGTGAACCATCACTCGTTTCGTTTGCCAATGAGTTGTCCTTTGGAGGGATAGTCCTCCTTGGAAAGGGAGAAGAAATGACTGGGGGAAGAGAAAGACCAGCTCTTCTTGCAGATGTGTTTGAGGCATTCATTGGCGCCTTATACTTAGACCAGGGACTTGAAACGGTAATAAGGTTCCTCGAAAAAGTGGTGTTTCCAAAAATAGATGCAGGAGCTTTTTCACATCTGATGGATTTTAAAAGCCAGCTGCAGGAATTGGTTCAGCGTGATGGATCTGGGCTGATTGAATATAAAATATTACTGGAAAAAGGCCCTGCCCATAATCGGGAATTTGTTTCCAGGGTTTCCATGAATGGCCGGGAGTTAGGCACAGGAACTGGACGATCGAAGAAAGAAGCAGAACAGCATGCCGCCCAAATGGCTCTAGAATATTTAAAGGGGCAAATGTAAACAGCATGAAAAGCATGAAGAGGGGGACCAGCAGTGTATTTAAAACGGTTGGATGTTGTTGGATTTAAATCGTTTGCTGAGCGAATCACCGTTGATTTTGTTCAAGGCGTTACTGCTGTAGTAGGTCCGAATGGAAGCGGAAAAAGCAATATAACCGATGCCATCCGCTGGGTATTGGGAGAACAGTCAGCCAAGTCTTTGCGAGGAGCAAAAATGGAAGATATCATCTTTTCTGGAAGCGAATCCAGAAAGCCGCTGAACTTTGCTGAAGTCACGTTGACTTTAGATAATGAGGACCAGAGACTGCCAATTGAATATAATGAAATCAGTGTGACAAGAAGGGTTTTTCGATCTGGAGAAAGTGACTTTTTAATAAATAAGCAGGCCTGCCGATTGAAAGATATTATTGATTTGTTTATGGACTCTGGCCTGGGCAGAGAGGCATTCTCCATTATAAGCCAGGGAAGGGTAGAGGAAATCCTTAATAGCAAGGCTGAAGAGCGCAGAACGATTTTTGAAGAAGCTGCAGGTGTATTAAAATATAAAACGAGGAAAAAAAAGGCAGAGGGAAAGCTGTTTGAAACCCAGGAAAATCTGAATCGGGTCAGTGATATCGTTCATGAGCTTGAAAGTCAGGTTGAGCCTTTGAAAATTCAGGCATCAATTGCCAAGGATTATTTAGCACAGAAAGAAGAGCTTGAAAAAATCGAAGTAGCATTAACAGTGTATGAAATAGAGGATTTACACGCGCACTGGGAGCAGCTGTCCAAAGACCTGGAAAAACAAAAAGAAAATGAAATCAAACATTCTGCACAACTGCAGAACAAAGAAGCTAAAATCGAGCAAATGAGAGACCATGCAGCAGCACTTGATGAATCTATCAGCGATTTACAGGATGTCTTGCTGCGCGCCAGCGAGGAGCTTGAGAAGCTTGAAGGCAGAAAAGAAGTTCTAAAAGAAAGAAAAAAGCATGCTTCCAAAAATAAGGAACAGCTGCAAAAAAGCCTTGAGGAACATGCAATAAGAAATGAGACCCTTCATTCTGCAAAAGAAGAACAGCAAGCGTTAAAAGATAAATTGGAAAATGAAGCAAATGATCTAAAAAAACAGCTTGCAGAAAAACAAAAGCAATTAACGCTGTTAAATGAAAACAGCGAAGAAAAGCTTGAATCTTTGAAAAGTGAATATATTGAAATTCTTAACCAGCAGGCAGCAGCTAAAAATGAGTGGCAAAATATTGAGCAGCAGCTAAAAACCCTGGAATATAGAAGTGCTAAAATTGAACAGGAAAATGTCAGTTATCTCAATGAAAGAAAAGCAATTGAGGAGAAGAAGCAATCCATTGCTGGTCTCCTTCAGGCTGTACAGGTGGAATTAGACAAGCATATTCACACATACAGAGAAGAGCAGAGACGTCTGGAAAGCACAAAAGAAAATTATCAAAAACAGGAAACAACACTTTATCAAGCCTACCAATACGTGCAAAAGGCAAAGTCGCGCCAGGAAATGCTTGAGGAACTGGAAGACGATTACTCTGGCTTTTTCCAGGGGGTTAAAGAAGTCTTAAAAGCACGCGGAGCAAAACTGCAGGGGATTGAAGGGGCAGTTGCAGAACTAATTAATGTTCCGAAAGAGTATGAAACAGCGATTGAAACAGCCCTTGGCGGTGCCATGCAGCATATCATTGTGCAGACAGAAGAGGATGGAAGAAACGCTATAAGCTATTTAAAGAAAAACTCTTTTGGACGCGCGACGTTTTTGCCGCTGTCTGTTATAAAAGGAAAAAGTCTAAGTTCAAGCCAGCTGCAAGCTATTAAGGGTCACCCATCTTTTATTGATGCGGCAGTGAATATCATTCAATTTCATAATAAGTACCATGCGACAATGAGCAATCTGCTTGGTACGGTTATTATTGCCCGCGATTTAAAAGGGGCAAACGAAATGGCCAAGGTTTTGCAATATCGCGTCAAGCTTGTGACCCTTGAAGGGGATATTGTCAATCCAGGCGGTTCAATGACTGGTGGCACAGTCAAGCAAAAAATGTCTTCAATCTTAAGCCGAAAAAGCGAGCTGGAAGAATTGAAGACAAGAATTTCTGATATGGACAAAAAGACATATGCCATGGAAGCCCAGGTGAGATCACTAAAAGCTGATATCCAGTCCATGGAAAAGAACCTTGAAAACCTTAGAAAAACAGGTGAGGAACTTCGCCTTAAAGAGCAATCGATCAAGGGGGACCTTCGTGAGGTTGAATTTGAGGAGAAGGGCTTAAATGACAGACTGTCTTTGTATGATGCTGAGAAAGAGCAATTCTCTGAAGACCGCGAAAGATTAAATGCAAAAAATCTGGAGCTTCAATCGATGCTCGAAAACTTTAAAGAGAAAATTGCCAGCCTTGATCTTGAGATCTCACAAATGACCGAAAGAAAAAATCTTAATCAAACATCTAAGGACGCACTTTTTTCAGAGATAAATGAGCTGAAAGTCCGCTATGCTTCAAAAAGTGAACAATATAATCATGCCAATGATAAGCTTGAAACAACTCTGGAGGACTTGCAGGCAAACAAAGAAAAGCTGGAACTGATTGAAGAAGACCTTTCTCTGCTTTCTTCAGAAATGGTCAGCAGCGATTCAGGCGAAATGCAGTTAGAGGAAGCTGCCCGCAGAAAGCTTGAAGATAAACAGGAAACAGTCAGCCTTATTTCTTCAAGAAGAGATGAGCGTATGAAGCTGCAGACAGCTCTAGAGGATTTAGAGCTTGAAGCCAAAGAGATGAAACGGCTTCATAAAGGGATGACAGAGGGTTTAAAGGACTTAGAGGTGAAGATTAACCGGCTGGATGTTGAGCTGGAAAATCGCTTAAACCGCCTAAGGGAGGAATATCTCCTTTCGTTCGAAGCAGCTAAAGAAGCATACCCATTAACCATTCCTCCAGAGGAAGCGAGGAGGAAGGTCAAACTTATCAAGCTATCTATTGATGAGCTGGGCACGGTCAATCTTGGAGCTATTGATGAATATGAACGGGTATCTGAACGATATGAGTTCCTTCTTGAACAAAAAAACGATTTATTGGAAGCCAAGGATACGTTATTCCAGGTCATTGATGAAATGGATACAGAAATGAAGCGGAGATTCGAAGAAACTTTTGAAGGTATTCGCTTTCATTTTGAAGCTGTTTTCCGCTCTCTATTTGGCGGGGGAAAAGCAGATCTAAAGCTAACGAATCCGGAAGATTTATTAAATACAGGAGTCGAGATTGTTGCACAGCCGCCGGGCAAAAAACTGCAGAACCTCGGTTTGTTATCAGGCGGGGAGCGGGCATTAACAGCGATAGCCCTCTTATTTTCCATATTAAAAGTCCGTCCGGTTCCATTCTGTATTTTAGATGAGGTTGAAGCAGCACTTGACGAAGCGAATGTATCACGCTTCAGCCAATACTTAAAGAGATTCAGCGCTGAAACACAATTTATTGTCATCACACACCGAAAAGGCACAATGGAAGAAGCCGATGTGCTATATGGAGTAACCATGCAAGAATCAGGCGTATCCAAACTCGTTTCCGTCCGTCTCGAAGAAACAAAGGAATTAATTACACAATAGGCTGCGTTAAAAGTTAAAGTAAACTTAACTATAAGTTGATCTTCGCTGCAGGCACGTAGACTCCTGGGGGATCAGCGTTGAAGTCAGACCCCGCAGGAGCGAATGCGACGAGGAGGCTCACAAAATGCCCTAGGTGCGCGAAGTGCCTGGAGTGGAAATCAACTGGCCGCGTAACTGCACAGTAAAATCGCTTGGGCCATGTTTGGCCTGGGCTATATACATATGACCTATTAGCAAGGAAGTGAAATCATGAGCTTTTTTAAAAAGTTAAAGGAAAAAATAACAAAGCAAACCGACACCGTTACTGAAAAATTTAAAACAGGCCTCTCAAAAACCCGCGATAACTTTTCAAGCAAAGTGAACGATCTTGTTGCAAGATACCGCAAAGTGGACGAGGAGTTTTTTGAAGAGCTCGAGGAAATTTTAATTCAGGCAGACGTCGGGTTTGATACAGTAATGGAGCTTGTAGAAGAATTAAGAATGGAAGTCAAGCGCAAGAATATTCAGGACCCGCGTGATGTCCAAAGCGTAATCTCTGAAAAGCTTGTAGAAATTTATCAGCAAGGCGAAGATTCATCTGCTGAGCTGAACATTCAGCCAGACTCATTAACTGTGATTCTTTTTGTTGGTGTTAATGGCGTTGGAAAAACAACAACAATCGGCAAGCTTGCCCATAAGTTTAAGAGTGAAGGAAAACAGGTTCTGCTGGCTGCGGGGGATACGTTCCGTGCTGGAGCCATTGAACAGCTTGAAGTGTGGGGAGAACGAGTCGGCGTCGAAGTAATTAAACAGGGAGCAGGCTCCGATCCTGCTGCTGTTATGTATGATGCTATTCAGGCAGCAAAATCCAGAAAAACAGAAATTCTTATCTGTGATACTGCAGGCCGTCTGCAGAATAAAGTGAATCTTATGAAGGAATTAGAAAAGGTTAAAAGGGTTATCGAACGTGAGGTTCCGGGTGCGCCGCATGAGGTATTATTAGTGCTTGATGCCACAACTGGACAAAATGCCATGATCCAGGCTAAGACATTCAAAGAGGCTACAGACGTAAGCGGAATCGTTCTGACAAAACTGGACGGGACCGCAAAAGGCGGAATTGTTCTGGCCATCAAAAAGGAATTGGATATTCCGGTCAAATTTGTTGGCCTTGGCGAAAAAATGGATGATCTGCAGGCATTCAATGCTGAACAATATGTCTATGGGCTATTCGCTGATATTGTAGAGATGGAAGCAGCAGAAGAAGAGAATGATGAGCAATAAAAACAGCTGGAGATTTTCTCCAGCTGTTTTTTTTATGACAGAACCTTTTTTCGATATTTTTCGTCTTATTAGTAAGAACCAATTATTGGGGGAGAGACACATGCATAGAAGAAATAGAAAGTTTTACCTGGCCATTCTCGTCTGTTTGCTTTTTATGGCATTCACAGGGTTTAAGACGGTTCAGGCTCAGGAAAAACAGATAGACGTAACAATCGAAGAAGGTTTCAATGGAAAAATAAAGATGGGGAAAGGGTTCCCGTTATTTGTAAAGATGAAAAATAATGGCGAAGATTTCAGCGGGAGCTTGCTGGTCAATTTTAATCCATCATGGAATTCGGGCGGAACTTTGGCGATAAATATTGAATTGCCTGCAGGCAGCACGAAAACATATCAGATTGCTATGCCTGGGCTAACTGACGATAATCCTTCAGCCTATCAAAATGAACCATCGATTTTTCTTTATAAAGGAGATTGGCGGGACAATAAGAGTGTAGAGTTTTCTGGTGAAAACCGGCTGAAACCGAAATTTATTGATTTCAATGAAAAGATTATTGGCGTCCTCAGTGAAAAATATGACCGCCTCCGCGAGCTGAGAGTACTCCCATCCATGCCTGCACAAATGATTGAATTGAAAAAGGAAGAAATGCCAAAACAATCACTTGGGCTGGAAATGCTCGATTATATCATTATTGATGAGTATGGGGTTTCTCAATTAGACGAAGACCAGCAGCAGGCGTTAATAGCCTGGATAAAAAATGGCGGGGTGCTTATTGCGGGAGGATCGCCTAATGGATCTCAGGGATATGACTCACTCTACTCTTTGCTGCCGATGAAAATGGATCAAGAGTCACTGGGGACATCAGACTTTTTGCTTGGCATCAATCAAGCAAAGCCAGATTTCAAAAACATTCAATTATTTACTGGTGACATCGAAAAAGGCAGCAAAGTTCTAGAAAAGAGCGGAGATACATCTGCAGCGGTCATGAAAAATTACGGGAATGGCGTTATCCTGCAAACAGGCTTTTCCCTTGGCGATGAACCGCTGTCATCATGGAATGGTTACAGCTATTGGTTTTCAAGATTCATTGATCAAGCAAAGCCTTTAGTAATGGATACAGGAAATTATGGGCCAGATTTCTATGGCTCCATGTATTGGGAATTCGTTGAAACCAATGAATATTTTCCAGCCAGCAATTTTTCTGTTGGCGGATTAATTGGGCTATTAGCAGGCTACATCATTATTATCGTTCCTGTGCTCTATCTGGTACTAAGGAAACTGGATAAAAGGGAACATTCCTGGTGGATCATCCCATCCCTTTCCATTATCATGGCAGCCATTGTGTTTGGCATTGGTGCTAAGGACAGAATTTCTAATCCGCAGCTGAACCAAATGGGTGTCTATACGCTAAATCAGAACCAATTAACAGGACTGCATGCGACAACTCTGTTGTCAAATAAAAGCGGCGAGTATACGCTGTCAGTGCCAAATGACCAATTTACTGCAGTGACAAGCTCACAGAATCGTCCAGCAACTGATCCGCAAAGGGGATCAGTTTATACAGATAAAAGAAAATCAGCCGAAATCGTCTTTCCTGATGTTGGCTACTGGGCATCAAAGACCATCTATGGGAAAGCGGGTAAGATGACTGAGGGCGGCTTTGCAGCAGACTTGACTCTAAAGAATAATCAGCTGTCAGGGACCATTATAAATAATTTCAACTATGATTTTGAGGAAATCTTTATTTGGTCAGGCAATGAAAAAGTGAAAATAGGACCATTGAATAAAGGCGAAAAAATTAATGTGGATAAAACAATGAAACAGATTTTTCTTACCAGTCCCGTTCAATCAGGCTTTGGATATATGCCTAATGGGCAAAACGCAGATTTAGAAGAGATGCGCAAGGACCGGCTTGTCTATGCCTCATCCATGTATTTATTGAATGGTAATGGAATAGATCGCGGGCCGCTCATTGCTGGGTTCACCAAGGATTCGGTCATTGACGTGAAAATGGCAGAGCAAGAAGCTAAACAGCATAACACAAATCTCATCCTTGCACCTTTTACTGCCAAACATGAATTATCAGGTTCCTTCACGCTGAAAAATGAGATGCTTGATTCGGATGTGAAAGTCATTACGGGAAATATTTATGAAAAGGGGATAAATGGATCTGTTCGTGAAATGGCACTTGATGATGGGGAGTATGAGTATAGCGTCAAATTGCCAAAACAGCTGGCTTCCCGGGATTATACACTCAATGAGCTTTCTATACGGACAAATAGCCAGTCATTTATTCAGTATTCCTTGTTTAATTATGAGACAAAACAGTGGGAGTCCATTGATCAAAAGAGCTATGGGCTGACCAGCAGTGATTCTATTAAACCATTTATATCAAAAGAAGGAGAGCTTCTTATCAAACTGGTGAAAAATGCGCAAGGAAATCCGCAGGTTCAGCTGCCGGCAATCACGATCAAAGGAGAGGTGTCACCATGATTGAAATCATAGATTTAACAAAACGCTACGGACATTTCACAGCTCTTGATTCCCTTAGTCTGCAAATTGATAAGGGTACCGTTTTTGGATTTGTCGGGCAAAATGGCGCAGGAAAGTCAACGACATTTTCCATCCTGGCTACACTATTGGCTCCAACTTCCGGAACGGCATATATAAATGGCTATAATATCCAGAAAGAGCCGAAAATGGTCAGAAAACAGCTTGGCTATATGCCAGACTTTTTTGGTGTATATGACCAGCTCAAAACAAGTGAATATCTTCATTTTTACGGAGCGAGCTATGGGATTCCTTTCCATGAAAGGGAGCAGCTGATTCCCCAATTGCTCGATCTTGTTAACTTATCACACAAGAAAGATTCCTATGTTGATCTGCTTTCAAGGGGAATGAAGCAGCGTCTGTGCTTAGCAAGATGTCTCATTCATGACCCTGAAGTCTTGATCCTTGACGAACCTGCGTCAGGGCTTGATCCAAGAGCAAGGGTGGAGATGCGAGAAATTTTAAAGGAACTTAAGGAAATGGGCAAAACCATTCTGATCTCTTCACATATCCTGCCAGAGCTTGCGGAAATGTGCGATATTATCGGCATTATCGATCAGGGAAAACTTGTTGCCCAGGGGTCTGTTTCAGATATCCAGGCACAATTGCGCGGTGAAAGGCTTATCATTGTCAAAACAAATGATGAAGCAGCAGCGGCAGCAGCCTTTTTCGAGGATGATCATAATGTTTCTAAATTAACCATTGCAAAAGACTCGCTGACATTTATCTATAAAGGCACTGACCAGGAACAAATGGAATTATTGAAAAAGGCTATATTAAAGGGCTTGCCGATTAAAAGCTTTGCTGAAGAAGAAAGCGATCTTGAGGATGTCTTTATGGAAATTACGAAAGGAGTGGAGCTGCAATGAAGAATTTTATCATAAATCCGGTTTTAAATAAGGAATTTAAACTTCGCTTCCGTTCTTTTAAAAGCTTCCTCGGCCTTCTCTTTTATTTGCTTGCTGTTGGCTTAATAATCGTAGGGTTCATATTTATTGAATCCTTGTCCAATATGCAGGGATTTTTTAAGCCGGATCAAAGCAGACAGGTGTTTATTGTTCTTTCCTTCCTGCAGCTGGCTTTAATTCTATTTATAACCCCTGGACTGACAGCGGGGGTCATCAGCAGCGAGCGTGAAAGGCAGACATTAAATATGATGCTGACAACGACACAAAGCTCAGCAAGCATCATCTTGAGCAAATTAATTTCATCTCTTTCCTATTTGCTCTTATTAATCATTGCCAGCCTGCCGCTGTACAGCTTTGTATTTTTATTCGGGGGAATCTCGCCGGGACAGGTTCTGACGACAATGGGATTTTATATTTTTACGATGATCGTTTTTGGGAGTCTTGGGGTGCTTTTTTCAGCATTGATCAGGAAGACGATCGTTTCGATGGTAACAACCTATGGGGTCACACTATTCTTAGCAGGAGGAACAGCCTTTTTAACGTTGATTTTGCTGCAGCTGTCCTATCAATTTCATCAAACGCCAAATCCGCCGACAAGTCCGTTTCCCTATTTTACGGCGATGCTGAATCCGGTAATCATACTATTAAGCATGTTTGAACCTGAGGCGACAAATGAAATAACAAATAGAACAGGCATTGAATTTCCGCTATGGGCTTCCTACCTTATTTCCTATTCTGTCATCTTTATTGGAGCTATTCTCTTAAGTATTAAAAAGCTTCGCCCAAATATGAAAAAAGGGTAAGGGAATGAATGGCATGAACGATCGACAACAATTTGTGAAATTGCTAAAGCCTGTACAAAGGCAGCTTTTTATTCAGCATATGATAAGTGAGCTCCAGCTTCTGCTTGTTGTAGCAGGAGCTGCAGCCTTTCTTTTCACGCTGACAGCCCGTTTTATTGTGATTCCGTTTCTAACCAATTATATAGTCAGCCAATTTGTGCTAATCGCCCTATTTTTTGTTTATCGCATAGGGATGAAACGTCCGAAGATGCTTGAGGCGGTTTCTGTCTACAATTCATATGTTCCGGATGACCGGGTGACAACAGCTTACCGTTTTTTAGATTCCAAGGAGCCGCTTAGCGCCCTGCAGCTGGCCGATGCGTTAACGCATATGAAACAAGTAAGGGACAAAGTGTATAAGAGGAAAAAGCGATTGGTTTATCCTAAATATTTGCTGTCCTTCATCGCTTGTGCAGCTGCGCTTGCTGTCTTATTTAACGTGCCTAATGAAACAATGGAACAGGCTAAGCAGCGTGAAAAGGAGATAAAAATCGTTAAAGATACCGAGAAAGAAATCGAGAAGCAAATCAAGAAAGAAAAGGAACCTGAAGCGAAAAAGGCGTTAGAAGAAGCAAAGGAAAAAATGGCTGATAGAAAATCTGCTGAAGAAGCTTTAAAGGAACTGGCTAAGCAAAAGAAGGAACTTGAATTAAAAGCATTAAAGGAAAAAGAAAAGCAAACAGCACTGAAGAGTTGGCAATCAGGGTTAAACAAGAGCGGCTTGAATGCTCTTGAACAATTATTGGATAAAAAAGATTTAGCAGCAATACAGGAGGAGCTCGAAAAGTTAAATAATCAATGGAATGAATTAAGCGAGGAGCAAAAGAAAGCGTTAGCTCAATTCTCAGAAAACGATAGCCAGCTTTCAGAAGAAGAGATGGAACAGCTTCTTGCAAAAATTGAAGAGGCATTAAAGTCAGAGGAGTTTCTGCAGCAGCTGGCAGCGGCACAGCAAGCCTTGCAAAATGCTGGATTAGCCATGCAAAATCAAATGGCATCTAATGGGATGCCACCGGGACAGATTGCATTTGCACCGCCAGGACAATCGCCTTCTTCCGGTTCAAATAGTAATGGACAGCAGGGGAATGGGTCTCCATCATCGGGCAATAATACTGGCAGCCAAAATGGCCAGGGCAAGCCCGGGAATGGATCTGGTTCAGGAAATGGTTCGGGCAGCGGTTCTGGCTCAGGCAGCGGCTCCGGCTCAGGCAGCGGAATGGGTTCTGGATCAGGTTCAGGATCTGGAACTGGCGGTTTAGGAGCGGGAACTGGCCAAGGATCAAGAGAACTATTGACCATACCAGAGCATATGCAGGGGCAGGAGAATATTGAAAATGATAACGGAAGCCTTGGTGAAGGCGGATCGATTCAGCAGTCGGATGGAAATGGCCCCATTTTAAGAGGAAACATTAGACCGTACAGCGAAGTGTATCAAGAATATGAAAAGGCTTATAGGCAGGGGACGGAACGTTATCAGCTGCCGGCTGATCTTGAGGAAATCGTTAAAAATTACTTTACAAATATTGATCCCAATGAGGAGTGAAGACAGATGTCAGCAACTGCAGAAAAGGAACGCGAATTCCAAGAAGCAGCAGAAGCAATAGAAAGGATAAAAAGAGAAATCCAAACCTTTATTGTCGGCCAGGATGAAGTGATTGACCAAGTGCTCTGGAGTATTTTAGCCGGAGGGCATGTCCTGCTGGAAGGTTTGCCAGGCTTGGGAAAAACGATGCTTATTAAAACGATATCTGAATGTCTGGATCTAGAGTTCTCAAGAATTCAATTTACTCCGGATTTAATGCCCTCCGATATAACAGGAACGATGCTTCTGCAGCCGGATGAATCGGGAAGACAGAAGTTTGTTTTTCATAAAGGACCTCTGTTTGCCAATATTGTGCTGGCAGATGAGATTAACCGGGCAACACCAAAGACACAAAGTGCCCTGCTCGAAGCGATGGGGGAAAAAACCGTAACAATAATGGGAGAAACAAAAGAAATGGCAAAGCCTTTCTTTGTGCTTGCCACACAAAACCCCATTGATATGGAAGGGACCTATCCGCTTCCGGAAGCGCAGACAGACCGCTTTGTTTGCAAAGTTCTTGTTGAATATCCATCTAAAGAAGAATTAAAAGAAATTGTCCTTAGAACAACAGGCGCAAAAACAATCGAATTGCAAAAATCAGCTGAACTTGCCCAAGTGCTTGCTTATCAAAAACTTGCTAAGGAAATTCTTGTCTCAGAAGACATGCTTGATTTTGCCATTAATTTAATTGCTTCTACACACCCTGAATCTGAGGATGCACCAGAGATTGTGAAGAATTATGTCCAATATGGAAGCGGTCCGCGCGGACTGCAAAGCTTAATCAGCTTGGCAAAAGCAAGGGCCCTGAGCCTGGGAAGATATCATATATCAATAGGCGATCTTAAACGAGTGGCAAAGCCCGTTTTAAGACATCGCCTGATTTTAAACTTTGAAGCTGAGGCAAACGGAATGACAGCCGATTCAATTATTGATGGGCTGTTGAACGGCACAGGGGCAGGAGTTCGGAACGAATGAGCAGCCACCAAGCACTCTTAAGCAAATTGCAGAAAAAGAAATTACTAGTGAAGGCAAGAAATACTGGGATGCAGAAAGGGTCACGGCAATCGAAGCGTATTGGCTCATCCCTGGAATTTTCCGATTATCGAATCTATCAGCCCGGTGATGATATCAGGCAAATCGATTGGAATGTTTATGGAAGGACACAAAAGCATTATATTAAACGATTCTTGGATGAGCGGGAGCTGTCCATTTCGATCTATCTTGATGGCAGTTCATCTATGCGAAAGAGTCCGGCAAAATGGGAGCTTGCTAAGCTCATTGCTGCCTCCTTAAGCTATATTGTCCTGAATAATGAGGATCGGCTGCATTTCTTTTCTGTTTCCTCATCAGGGGTTTATCCTGTCAAAAGAAAAGGATCCGTATATGGAAAAAGGACATTTATGGAGATTATCAATCTTAATCAGGAAGCAAAAACAGGTGAATTCATGAAAAGCCTAAGCGGCGTCATTCGTAAAGGTGCCCAGCTTTCGATTATTGTAACCGATGGATTAGAAAGATTAGAAGAAATAGAGAGTCTGTTTAAAAAGATAGCTGCCTTTCGCCGGGAGATCTGGCTGATTCAGGTTCTGAGCGAGGACGAACTTTCCCCCTCTTATTCTGGTGATGTGAAGCTTGTTGACAGTGAAACAGACACGGCTGTTAATGTCAGCATGAATCCAAAGCTTATTGCAGACTACAAATTTCGTTTAACAGAACATAACCGGAAGCTTAAGGACATATGCCGAAAAGTCGGCGGGCAATATTTGCTCGTCAGTGATGCCCGTGATGTGCAGTCAATTATTTTTCATGATTTTCCAAAGCACCGGTTAACCAATTGAGGTGAGGCAATGCAGTTTTTACATCCATTTTATTTTCTGTTAAGCATTTTTATCGCTGTTTTTATCTTATTCTACTTTTTCCGAAAGCAATATGAGGAGAAAATTGTCTCTGCCAATTTTTTATGGGAACAAGCCTTAAATGAATGGCAGGCATCCCCTTGCTTAAAGAAGCTTCAGCAAAATCTTCTGTTTTGGCTGCAGCTGATTGCGCTCCTGCTGTTAATGCTGGCCCTTGTACGCCCATTTTGGGTTGAGGATGTTCTTAAGGGAGAGCACATTATTATGATTATCGATTCTTCCGCCACGATGTCGGCCGCATATGAGAATTCAACCCGGTTTGCTGAGGCAAAGAAGGAAGCACTCGAGCTTGCGGATAAACTTGGCGGCCAGGAGGTTACTTTGATCAAGACAGGAGAAAAACCAGAAATTCTCTCCAGCCGGGAAAGCGATCCACAAACAATCAAACGTGCACTTGAAGAGGTTTCTTTATCGTATAAACATGAAGAAATGAACGATGCGCTGAATTTGGCATCCTCTCTTTCTGCAGGCAAGGAAGCGGCTGTTTATATTTTTTCTGATACTGTAACCGAAAAGCAGGTAAAAGAAAATTTTAAGGAACAGTATGTGGAGGTTCATAATATTGGAGAGGAACTCGAAAATCTTTCTCTTCTTACATTTGGAACTGCACCTGTGGATGGGAGTATAGCAGGTATTGCAGTCGTTGAAAATCAAGGAAAAACAAAACAAGATGCAGAGATTAGAATTAGCAGTGAAAATGAAATTCTGTTTAAGAAGACAATCTCTATCGCAAGTGGGGAGCAGTATGTCCTGCAAATTCCTTCACTGCCGGAAAAACCCTATTATGAAGCGGAAATTGCAGTCGAGGATGGGTATAAAGCAGACAATACATTAAGTTCGATTTTTACAAATGCCAACCCGCCCGTGTACTCACTTGGAAATATAAATACTTTTGCTGTACGCGGATTACAAAATGCTGGGGTTGAAATGCTGCAGACAGAAGCAGGGGCATCCGTACAGGACTTGGATGGGGTTGTTGTCGCTGAAAATATCCCTTTAACTGAATTGCCAAAAACTGCGCTGCTTGTATTTAATCATTCAGAAGAAAAGATTCAGCTGACAGAAAAGCTGCAGGCTAAGGACGATCCATTGCTGCAGTATGTTAATTTTGAGAAGGTTTTTATCCAATCGGCATCTAAGGAAATAGAAGGGGATTGGGACACGCTGCTCTCAAGCGGGAATATTCCTCTCATCCAAAAGGGAACGTGGAATGGAAAACCTATCATTATTCTAAACTTTTCTTTAGCAGATTCAGATTGGCCGCTTCAGCCGGGATTTCCTATATTCCTCTATAATTCTTTTCAATGGCTGTCTCAATCCGCTGATTTCCTGGGCTATTTTGCGCCTGGAGAAGAGAAGTGGCTGAATATTGGCCAGGGTAATGGCAGATGGGAAATTTTCAATCGAAATGATCAAAATTTGTATACTCTTGATTTAACAAAGGAAAGCTTTAGGGCACCGTTAAAGCCTGGCATTTATCAAGCAGTTTCTGAGAACGAAATCGTCTATTTTTCGGTCCAATTGGATGATCGTGAGAAACAGGCGAATGTTCAGCAGGCTTTTAAAATAAACAGCGGGCAATCTGGAGAAAGCGGCCGCATTCAAACGCCAAATGATAAGCTCTGGTTTATCTTAGCGCTTATTGCTTTAGCAATTATTGCCATGGAATGGGAGGTTTTTCGTCGTGGGCATAGAATTTAAGTATCCCATTCTCGCATTATTATTTATTCCGGCGCTATTTTTGATCTATCTATTTTTAAAGCAGGCAAAAAAAATCCAGGATTCCTGGTGGCTGGCTGGAATAAGGATGGCCATTTTTGCACTCATCATTTTTGCCTTAATGATTCCGCAAATGCTGCTGCCTGTCAACGGTGAAACCGTGGTCTTTCTTGTTGACCGTTCAGCCAGCGTAGAAAATCTCGATGATGCAGCATTAGAATGGATTGAGAATAGTGTTTCGGGCAAAGGCGCAGATGATCAATATGCTATTGCTGCTTTTGGAGAAAACGCTGCATTAGAGCAGCCTATCACAAATGGAAAAAATCCGATTACCCAATTTATCTCTAATATAAGCAATTCAGAGACAAGCCTTGAAGGCGGCATTCAATTTGCCTCTTCGTTAATCCCGAATCATTCAAGCGGCCGAATCGTTCTTATGTCTGACGGAAATGAAACGCTTGGCGAGGCGCGTGCTGCAGCTGGTCTATTAAAAAATAGGAAAATTGATCTTGATTATGTTTTATTAAAAAACGATCGGCGAGAGGATCTGTCGATCGAAGAATTAAAAGTGCCCTCAACGCTTTATGAGGGAGAAGAGGCACCTGTAACGATTACGATTGCCAGTAATTCAGAGAAACAGGCCGTTGTTAGACTATCTGTTAATAACCTTGAGATCCTGAAAGAAACGGTCCATGTGAAAGAAGGAAAAAATGTTTATACCTTTGCACATCAAGCGCGTGAATCTGGCCTCTCTGTCTACAAGGCTGAGATAGCCGCGGAAAATGATGCCTTTATAGAAAACAATATTTTGCACTCGATTGTGAATGTATTGGGCACTCCGAAAGTCTTGATTGTTCAAGGAGCGGATGGAGGAAATCTTTCTTCGATAATAGAAGATACAGGAGTTGAAATAGAAACGATTTCCCCTGATAAGCTGCCAACCGCTCTATCGAGTTTTATCCAATATCAGTCCATCGTTTTTAATAATGTACCAGCTACCGTTGTGTCAGAAAACCAAATGAATATGATTGAAAAAGCGGTGAAGGAATTTGGTACAGGATTTGTTATGACAGGTGGAGATGAAAGCTTCGGACTTGGAGGCTATTTCAAAACGCCAATAGAAAAATTGCTACCTGTTGATATGGATATTAAAGGGAAAAAGGAACTGCCATCGCTTGGCCTTGTGATTGTAATGGACCGCTCGGGCAGTATGGCAGGCAGCAAGCTTGAGCTGGCAAAAGAAGCTGCGGCAAGGTCTGTAGAATTATTGCGGGAAGAAGATACACTTGGGTTTATCGCATTTGATGACAGGCCTTGGGTCATTGTTGAAACAGCTCCATTAAAAGATAAAAAAGAAGCTGCCGATAATATCCGCTCTGTTGCCCCTGGCGGAGGGACGGAAATCTACTCATCGCTGGAGCTAGCTTATCAAGAGCTGGAGGATTTGAAGCTGCAGAGAAAGCATATTATTCTGCTCACCGATGGGCAGGCCCCTGGCGGTGATTATGAAGGGCTTATTGAATCCGGAAAGGAAAAAAATATTACTTTATCAACGGTTGCACTCGGCAGTGACGCGGACCGTGCGCTTTTAGAGGACCTCGCGGCAATGGGAACAGGCCGTTTTTATGATGTGACAGATTCATCCGTCATTCCAAGTATCCTTTCACGTGAAACGGTCATGGCTACAAGAACATATATTGAGGATTCCCCGTTTTATCCGCGAATTGCCAATGATCCTGATTGGTCTTCGTTTTTTTCTAAGGGGGTTCCGCAAATGAATGCCTATATTGCTGTAACGCCAAAGACACGGGCAAATGTGCCGATTTTAAGCGAAAAAGATGATCCCGTTCTAGCAGAGTGGCAATATGGAATGGGGCATACGATTGCTTTCACATCTGATCTTTCAGGGAAATGGTCAGGCGATTGGGCCCGCTGGAATCAATGGCCAAATTTTATTAATCAGCTTATTACAAAGACGCTTCCTCAGTATGAAAGTGAACCATATCGAATGTCTTTACGTAAGGAAAAGGGCAATCCCGTATTAACTTTGGAATCGATTGCCAATAAATCACTTCCAATGGAAGCCGTTCTTGTTTCCGAAAATGGCGAAGAGATCAGCACAAACACAAGGCTTACTGCACCTGGAAAATATGAGATAAGCCTGCCAAACCGCTCGGGGATGTTTTTCCTAAGTGTCAAGCAAACCGGCGGGGATGGGAGCGTCCGGACTTATCAGTCGGGCTTTACCATTCCATATTCCGATGAGTATTTATTAAGCGGACAAAATGAAGAACTGCTTAAAGAGCTTTCGAAAATGACCGGAGGAAAGGGTCAGCTGTCCGATGAAAAAGACGCTTTTCGGCCATTAAGCAGCAGAGCCTATACAAAACAGCCTATCAGCCAGTGGCTTCTCATGGCAGCATTCTTGCTCTTCTTTGCCGAAATAGCGATTAGGCGCTTTAATCTTCTATCGATGTTCCGTTCAAAAATGGGACCGAAGCTCCGGAAAAAGTCCAAAGAAAAGACGGAAACGAGGACAATTGAAAAAGCAAACTCCTCCAAGCCGAAAGCTGCTGTTCCAAAGAAAGAAGTCACTCAGGATCAGACAGAGACGGTGAAGCAAACGGAAGAAAACAAAGATAAAAAGCGAAAAAAAACATACAAGCCAAAGGATACCCCTATCACTGCAGAAGAACGTGCGGAAAGAATGAAGCGGCTGCTTGATGCAAAGAAGCGAAAGAACTAGTCATTAAACTGGTGGAGCAAAGACCTGGTTGGGCCCATGAAGGACAAAATGATACGATTTTTCGTGTAAAATGTCCTTCATCGGGGCTATTCAGAATATTGTCAAGATGTTTTCTTGACATGTCTTATAGTTCTAGGTAAACTATGTTTTGTAAAGGGTTTTCACTTAACAAGGGGGAGTAGAGATGCTAGAAAAGACGACGAGAATGAATTTTCTCTATGATTTCTACCAATCACTGCTGACTCCGAAACAGAGCAGCTATATGTCCCTCTATTACCTGGATGATTATTCTCTAGGGGAGATTGCCGAGGAGTATGAAGTCAGCCGCCAAGCGGTATATGACAATATTAAGCGCACTGAGGCAATGCTTGAGGAATATGAGGAAAAGCTGTTATTATTTCAAAAATTTCAAGAGCGAAGCAAACTGATAGCAGAAATTAAAAACCTTCTTAATGAGAATGCCGGGCAAAACCAGGCTATTATTAAGGCGATAAATGAGCTTGAGAAATTAGATTAGGAGGCGGCAAGATGGCGTTTGAAGGATTAGCCGACCGACTGCAGAATACGATCCAGAAGATCCGCGGCAAGGGGAAAATCAACGAAGCGGATGTCAAAGAAATGATGCGTGAGGTTCGTCTAGCACTATTAGAAGCGGACGTTAACTTTAAGGTCGTCAAAGAGTTTGTTAAAAAAGTAAGTGAACGAGCTGTCGGCCAAGAAGTCTTAAAAAGCTTAACTCCAGGACAGCAGGTTATTAAGGTTGTTAAAGAAGAATTGACCGAGCTGATGGGCGGGGAGCAAAGCAAAATTGCTGTCTCTAATCGTCCGCCGACCGTGATTATGATGGTAGGCTTGCAGGGGGCCGGTAAAACAACAACCACTGGTAAGCTTGCTAATCTGCTTCGGAAAAAATATAACCGAAGCCCCATGCTTGTAGCGGCGGATATTTACCGCCCGGCTGCCATAAAGCAGCTTGAAACATTAGGCAAGCAGCTGAGTATGCCTGTATTTTCCCTTGGAGATCAGGTAAGCCCTGTGGAAATTGCCAGACAGGCGATTGCAAAGGCTAAAGAAGATCATAATGACTATGTTCTTATTGATACAGCCGGCCGCTTGCATGTCGATGAAGCATTAATGGACGAGCTGAAGCAAATCAAAGAAATCACCAAACCGGATGAGATTTTTCTTGTCGTTGATGCGATGACTGGTCAGGACGCTGTAAATGTGGCACAGAGCTTTAATGATTTGCTGGGCTTGACAGGTGTCGTTTTAACCAAGCTTGATGGTGATACCCGTGGCGGTGCGGCATTATCTATCCGCTCTGTAACAGATACGCCAATCAAGTTTGTCGGTCTTGGCGAAAAGCTTGATGCACTTGAGGCATTCCATCCAGAGCGCATGGCTTCAAGGATTTTGGGAATGGGTGACGTTCTTACTCTCATTGAAAAAGCCCAGGCTAATGTAGATGAGGAAAAGGCGAAGGAAATCCAGCAGAAAATGCGGACAGCTTCCCTGACCTTTGATGACTTCCTGGATCAGCTGGGGCAGGTCCGAAATATGGGACCGCTTGATGAGCTTCTGAAAATGCTTCCAGGTGCAAACAAAATAAAGGGCCTGAACAATCTTCAAATTGATGATAAACAGATTAACCAAGTGGAAGCCATTATCCGTTCGATGACCAAAACGGAAAAAGCAAACCCTGAAATCATCAATTCAAGCCGCCGCAAGCGGATTGCCAAAGGAAGCGGCACAACCGTTCCAGAAGTCAATCGCTTGCTGAAGCAATTTGAAGAAATGAAAAAAATGATGAAGCAAATGTCAGGCATGCAGCAAAAGGGAAAGAAAAAAGGCGGATTCAAATTTCCGTTTAATCCTTTCTAAAAGGTTGGCTTTGTATAAAGCCAATTAGCTTTACAATCCAGTTGATTGTAGCGGAAGGCACGTAGACTCCTGGGGGATCAGCGTTGAAGTGAGACGTGAGCAGGAGCGCAAGCGACGAGGAGGCTCACAAAACGCCCCCCGGAAAGCGAAGTGCCTGGAGCGGAGATCAACGGCTTAATCTTTAAAAAATTCACCTGTAAAGAAAAAACACTTTACAAACTATTTATCAATCTGTTATTATTCTATCTTGTGTGAAACTATTCGGAGGTGCTTTTAATTATGGCAGTAAAAATTCGTTTAAAGCGTATGGGAGCTAAGAAATCTCCTTTCTATCGTATTGTAGTAGCTGACTCACGTTCTCCTCGTGATGGACGTTTCATTGAAACAGTTGGAACTTACAACCCAGTTGCAGAACCAGCTATCGTTGACATTAACGAAGAGCTAGCTCTTAAATGGCTTTCTGATGGTGCAAAACCATCTGATACAGTTCGTAACATTTTCTCTAAACAAGGCATCATGGAAAAATTCCATAATGTAAAAAACGGCAAGTAATCTTATAATAAGATGAAAGAGCTTATCGAAACGATTGTTAAGCCCCTTGTAGATTTTCCTGAAGAGGTTCAGGTAACTGTCCAGGAAGAGGAAAACCGAGTGACCTATCAGCTTTCTGTCAACAAAAATGACATGGGCAAGGTCATCGGCAAACAAGGGCGCGTTGCGAAGGCCATACGGACTGTAGTATACGCAGCAGGATCATCACAGCATAAGAAAATCTTCTTAGAAATTTGTGAGTGATGTAAAATAAGTACACATTCATCTTAGTCATACAAAAAGGAGGGGAAGAGTTCCCCTCCTTTTTTCAAATTCTCTTTGTTAATGAGCCTTGTTGACTTTATTATTTAGTTGGAGTGGAAACCGACGGCTAGGAGGATGCGGATGAAAATATTGCAGAATGTAATTGTAAAGCAAGTATTGACTGAAAAAAGCAAAAATGAACTCCTTGGGAATTATGAAGCAAAAAAGCTGCAGCTTCAAAAAGAAAGTGATCAGCTCAAATTTGAAATGAAAAAGCTAGAAAAAACGAAAAAGATCCCTTCTCTCAGTTTAAAAAAACATTTTGAAAAAGAAATCCAGGCAAGAAAAGAAAAAATCAAGCTTCTGGATTTCCAAATGGAACAATTACATATGCTCCCGCTAGGAAGCGAACTAAAAGAAAAAGAAATTAAAGCCATTATTGAAATAAACGAAGGCGACCGGTGGGAAGATATTCAAAGCGAGAAAACCATTATTATTAAAGACGGAATTGTCGATGAAATTCGCTAGAGGTGAACATCCAGATGGAAAAATGGTTTAATGTAGGAAAAATCGTAAACACTCACGGGATTAAAGGTGAGGTAAGAGTAGTATCAAAGACGGACTTTCCAGACGAACGCTATAAAAAGGGCAATAAGCTGACGTTGTTTTACCCTGATTCAAATGAATCCCAGGAACTTACCGTGAAATCCCATCGCACACATAAATCGTTTGATTTATTAACCTTTGAAGGATACGAAAACATAAACACCGTAGAGAAGATGAAAGGCGGTCTTTTGAAAATTACAGAGGATCAGCTTGGTCAGCTGGAAGAGGATGAATTTTACTATCATGAAATCATCGGCTGTACGGTAAAGACGCTTAATGGAGAAGAAGTAGGGAAAATTAAAGAAATTCTTTCTCCAGGAGCAAATGATGTGTGGGTGATCAAAGGGGAAAAGGGAAAAGAAATTCTTATTCCTTATATTGAGGATGTTGTGAAAGAAGTAAACGTAAAAGAAAAGCTAGTTCTCATCGATCCGATGGAAGGGCTGCTTTCATGATGAAGATTGATGTGCTTACCCTCTTTCCTGAAATGTTTTCCGGTGTTTTCGGACATTCGATATTAAAAAAAGCTGCTGATGCAAATGCGGCAGTCTACAATGTTGTTAATTTCAGGGATTACTCGGATAACAAGCATCAGACCGTTGATGATTACCCATATGGCGGCGGGGCAGGAATGGTGCTAAAGCCGCAGCCGATCTTTGATGCAGTCGCTGACCTAAAGGAAAAGGCGGAATCAACTCCGCGGGTGATCCTTCTTTGTCCACAGGGGGAGACGTATACGCAAAAAAAAGCGGAAGAACTGGCGAATGAAGATCACTTAATTTTTATTTGCGGACATTATGAAGGCTATGATGAACGGATACGCGAGCATGTTGTTACAGATGAAATATCCATTGGCGACTTTGTTTTAACGGGCGGGGAGCTAGGGGCCATGGTGATTATTGATAGTGTTGTCAGACTGCTCCCTGACGTTCTTGGAAATGAAGAGTCTCACCGCAAAGATTCATTTAGTACAGGCCTTTTAGAACATCCGCATTATACCCGTCCTGCTGATTTTAGGGGAATGAGGGTGCCTGATGTTCTAATGTCAGGCAATCACCGCTTGATTGATGAATGGCGTGAAAAGGAATCATTAAGGCGCACGCTAGTAAGAAGGCCGGATCTGCTTGACTCTATGGAGTTGACGGATTCCCAGAAAAAATGGCTGGACGAACTAAAAAAAGAGCTAAAATAGCATTGAAGTAATAATTTAATTATGTTAAAATACATTTTGTGACTTGAACTAAGAACTTAGTTTGATGTCTGATAAAGATGTTCCGCTGCAATGATAAGAAATGTTTATGCAAGAGCATCTGCTGGAAGGAGTTGAAAACGATGCATAAATTAATCGAAGAAATCACAAAAGAACAGCTTCGTGCTGACCTTCCTGCGTTCCGTCCTGGTGATACTGTCCGTGTACACGTAAGTATTGTCGAGGGTACTCGTGAGCGTATCCAGGTGTATGAAGGAGTTGTGATTAAGCGTCGTGGTGGTGGAATCAGCGAAACTTTCACAGTTCGTAAGATTTCTTATGGTGTAGGCGTAGAGCGTACATTCCCTGTACACACACCAAAGATTGCGAAGCTTGAAGTTATTCGCCGCGGTAAAGTACGCCGTGCGAAGCTTTACTACTTGCGTAACCTTCGCGGTAAAAAAGCTCGTATTAAAGAACTTCGTTAATAAAGAAAAAAGAGTAAGCAAAAAAGGAGCTTGGTTATCAAGCTCCTTTTTCTTAGCAATTAAATAAGATTATTTGGAACAAAACTAGTTGATTTTACATATTAGTTGATTGGAGTGGAAGGCACGTAGACTCCTGGGGGATCAGCGTTGAAGTGAGACGTGAGCAGGAATGAAGAGACGAGGAGGCTCACAAAATGCCCCCCCCAAAGCGAAGTGCCTGGAACGCAAAATCAACGGCCAATGTCAAAAGGTTAAATAATATTTTTAGAAATACCTTATAATATAACAAGGATATAGAAGTATTGGGGGGAAGTATATGGCGAAAAAGAAGAAAAATGAACTATTTGAATGGACAAAGGCACTCATTATAGCCGTTTTATTAGCTGCAGTTATCAGATATTTCCTTTTTGCTCCCATTGTGGTAGATGGTTTATCCATGATGCCGACCCTTCATGACCAGGATCGGATGATTGTAAATAAATTAAGCTACAAGCTTGGTAAACCAGACCGCTTTGATATCATTGTTTTTCACGCCCCAGAAAATAAAGATTACATAAAAAGAGTGATCGGCTTGCCGGGAGATACAATCGAATATAAGGATGATGTCTTATATGTGAACGGCAAAGCCTATGAAGAGCCATACCTGGATGAATACAAACAAAGAGTGATTGATGGACCATTAACAGAACCATTTACACTCAAAGAAAAAATCGGCCGTGATACGGTTCCTGAAGGCCATCTTTTTGTTATGGGCGATAATCGCCGCTACAGCAAAGACAGCAGGCATATCGGAACAGTGCCAATGGAAAAAGTTTTGGGCAACACGGGTGTCATTTACTGGCCGATTGAAGATATGCGAATCGTTAAGTAAGCAAGCTAGGAGGTGCACCATTGACGATCCAGTGGTTTCCGGGCCATATGGCTAAAGCCCGCAGACAGGTAACAGAGAAACTAAAACTAGTTGATATCGTATATGAGCTTGTGGATGCAAGAATTCCCTTCTCTTCCAGAAATCCGATGATTGATGAGATTATCCAGCATAAGCCAAGGCTGCTTTTATTAAATAAAGCTGACATGGCAGATAGAGAGATGACAAAACAATGGATCAGCTATTTTCAAGATCAGGGGATTAGAGCTATTTCCATTAACTCGCAGGCAGGAGAAGGAATGAAGAATATTGTCTCTGCTTCTCAGGATGTACTAAGAGAAAAGTTTGATCGTATGAGAGCTAAAGGGGTAAAGCCTAGAGCTATCCGTGCTATGATCGTTGGCATCCCAAACGCGGGTAAATCAACCCTTATCAATAGACTGGCGAAAAAGAATATTGCCAAAACGGGAAATACCCCTGGGGTTACAAAAGCCCAGCAGTGGATAAAGGTAGGTAAGGAGCTGGAGCTTCTTGATACACCTGGAATCCTCTGGCCGAAGTTTGAGGATCAGGAGGTCGGCTTAAAGCTTGCCTTGACAGGTGCGATTAAGGATACCATCTTAAATCTCCAGGATGTCGCGGTCTACGCATTAAAATTTCTTGAAAAAGAATACCCAGGAAGACTAAAAGAGCGTTATAATTTAGAAGAGATTCCAGAAGACATTGTTGATTTATTTGATGCGATTGGAAAATTGCGCGGATGTTTAATGGGCGGCGGAGAAATTGATTATGATAAAGTAACAGATCTTGTCATAAGAGATCTTCGCTCCGAAAAGTTTGGACCTATTACATTGGACAGCCCTGCTATACTATTATCTGAACAATGATAACGCATCTGCGTTTGACTATTAACACAGTGCCTTCTTCCAAAGAAGGCATTTATTTATTTTAGCAAGCACAAAAGGGGAAAAACTGCATGGAAAAGCTTAAGATTCGTGAGATCGAGGAAATGCTGTTCAATGATAGCCAAACAGACACAAGCTTCATTGATTTATTAAAAAATGATGAACGCAAAGGTGTTCAGCAGCTTTTAAAAAAATGGCATAATCAGAAAATAGCCGAAAAGAATACATACGAAAAATTTATCGAAATGTCCAATTATGAAAAAAAATATTGGACACAGGGGTACCAGCATATTGCCGGGATAGATGAAGCAGGCCGCGGCCCGCTGGCGGGTCCTGTTGTTGCTGCTGCTGTCATTTTGCCCCCTGACTTTTATCTCCCAGGGCTTGATGATTCAAAAAAGCTTACCGAAAACAAGAGAGAGCAATATTTTGCGGCAATTCAGACTGAGGCACTAGATGTTGGTGTTGGCATTATTCAGGCTGAGGAAATTGACACAATCAATATATTTGAAGCAGCTAAAAAAGCGATGTTGACTGCGCTGGTGGGGTTAACGATCAAACCTGACTTTTTGCTGATCGATGCATTAAAACTAAATGCTCCATACCCGCAGGAATCAATCATAAAAGGGGACAGCAAAAGCATTTCCATCGCCGCAGCATCCATTATTGCCAAAGTAACCAGAGACCGGATCATGAAGCAAATCGGTGAAGAATATCCGCAATATGGATTTTCCCGGCATATGGGATATGGAACGAAAGAACACATGAAGGCTATTGAAGAATACGGCATCACATCATACCACAGAAAGAGCTTTGGACCGATTAAGGAAGCATTGGGCTAGGTGTGAACTACTTAATTCAAGAATTAGTATGGCATAAGAGGCTAGTGTACTTTTTTATAAGGCGGGTGAGTAGATGAATCCCATTAATATTGTCCAATCGCTCCTTTTGCAAAATTTGCAGACAGCTGAGAAGCCTGTTTCCTTTCGTCCGGGGCAAATCATCAGCGGGGAAGTGTTAAAGCTTTTTCCGAATCAATTTGCAGAGGTAAAGCTTGGCGGTCAAAGAGTGATTGCTCAATTAGAAACACCAATATCAGCCAATAACCGTTATTGGTTTCAGGTTCAGCCGGGTGAAGGGAAAATCCATTTAAAGGTTTTGCAGGGTGCAGATAAAATCGAACCGAAAGCTTCGGAGGAAAGTCTATTAAAGCAGTTTTCCCTGCCTGTCTCAAAAAAGAATATCCAGCTATTAAAATTTTTTATTAATGAACAGCTGCCCATCACAAAGGAAACACTGACAAAAGCTTCGCAATGGCTTACAGATCGCCCCTCACTAAAAGATGGGCTGCAGGCAATCAAAGTGATCCTATCGAAGGGTCTTCCATTCACACAAACTGTCTATGATGGGGTAAGCTCACTCTACAAAGATGAGCCGCTGCCAGTCCTGATGGAAAGATTGCAAGCCTTGCTCTCGGGAAAAGAAAATGGACCTGCAGCGTCAAAGGTAACCAGCATGCTCAACGACATTCATTCAGCTGAAAAACCCGCTAGCCAGCAGCCGGCTCAATATATGGCAGACCAATTAAAGAATCTTGTAAAAATAATCGGCTATTCCTATGAAAATGAAGTTATTCATGCTCTTCTAGGCCGTGATGAGACTCTAAACCCCGAGAAGACCCTTAAGGAGCAGGTGATCCGTCTTCTTCATGAGAACCCGCCTGAAGCCGTTAAAGAGGCAGCCGAAAAGGTGCTAAACAAAATTACTGGCCAGCAAGTGATTTCAAAAGAGGATGGTCCGATCCAGCAATTTGTCTGCCAGCTCCCCTTCACTCTTTTTGACCGTAAAACAAATGTCACGATGCAATGGAGCGGGAGAAGCAAAGCGGACGGCAGCATTGATTCGGACTACTGCCGAGTGCTTTTTTATTTAAGTCTGGATTTCCTAAAAGAGGTTATTGTCGATTTTCGTGTACAGAATAGGATGGTGACCATTCATATTGCAAATGACTTAGAAGGAGAAGCGCTCCCATTGTCTAGGCTGGCTGCTCCGTTTATGGATGAATTGAAGTCAGGGCTTGAGAAAATAAATTTCACTCTTCTATCAGTGAAGTTTACCAAACCTTTTGAAAAATCTAGTCAAAAAAGCATGCCCTCTATCATCCCAAACCAGTACAATAAGGTGGATGTTCGTGTATGAATAAGGATCTTAGACCAAAAAAAGAGGCGGTTGCCTTATCCTATGACCAAGCCCATTTAGATGCCCCGCGTGTTGCTGCAAAGGGAAAGGGACTGGTTGCCGATCATATTCTTGAAAAAGCAAAGGAAAATGGAATACCTATTCAAGAAGATGCATCTTTAGTTGAGCTTCTAGGGAAACTAAACATTAATGAGCAAATACCTGAAGACCTATATCAGGCGGTTGCTGAAGTTTTTGCTTTTATTTATAAGGCTGAAAAAGAGCTGGAAAGGAGAATGTAAATAAATAGGAGGAAGACTTATAAATACTAGATTATATTTCTTTTAATTTAAGAAAAATGCTAAAAGAGAGTCAATATTTGCTTTTTAAGGTGGACAAGGTATCTTTCATTTAATAAAATGAAAACGCAGTGTATTTTTGTAAAGAGTTTGATAGGAGGATGGAAATGAATATACATGAGTACCAAGGCAAAGAGGTCCTCAGACAATATGGGGTAGCCGTTCCTAACGGAAAAGTTGCTTTTACGGTTGAAGAAGCAGTAGAAGCTGCAAAAGAATTAGGTACACAAGTTTGTGTGGTAAAAGCACAAATTCATGCTGGTGGCCGCGGTAAAGCCGGCGGTGTTAAGGTAGCGAAAAACCTAGACGAAGTTCGTACATATGCAGAGGAAATCCTCGGGAAAACTCTTGTAACACACCAAACAGGTCCCGAAGGAAAAGAAGTTAAGCGCCTGCTAATTGAAGAAGGCTGCGATATCAAGAAAGAATACTATGTTGGTCTAGTATTAGACCGTGCGACTTCCCGTGTTGTGCTAATGGCTTCTGAAGAAGGCGGCACAGAAATTGAAGAAGTAGCTGCAAATACACCTGAAAAGATTTTCAAAGAAGAAATCGATCCTGTTGTTGGATTAACAGGTTTCCAAGCACGCAGAATTGCCTT
Source organism: Cytobacillus sp. MT66 (assembly GCF_058792595.1). Lineage (NCBI taxonomy): Bacteria > Bacillati > Bacillota > Bacilli > Caryophanales > Bacillaceae > Cytobacillus > Cytobacillus sp. MT66. The sequence continues at coordinate 272,671 of NZ_JBXAFB010000003.1, read as the reverse complement.
TAACATCAATATTCCAAAAGAGCTTGTTAACAAAGCTGTTAAATTCATGATGGGCTTATATAATGCTTATATCGAAAAAGATTGCTCCATCGCTGAAATCAACCCTCTAGTAGTTACTGGCGACGGCAATGTTATGGCTTTGGACGCAAAATTAAACTTTGACTCTAATGCACTATACCGTCGTAAAGATATTTTAGAGTTCCGCGATTTAGAAGAAGAGGATCCAAAAGAAATCGAAGCCTCTAAATATGATTTAAGCTATGTTGCTTTAGACGGAAATATTGGCTGTATGGTTAACGGTGCAGGTCTTGCCATGTCTACAATGGACATCATTAAGCACTATGGCGGAGATCCGGCTAACTTCCTTGATGTTGGGGGCGGTGCCACTGCAGAGAAAGTAACAGAAGCATTTAAAATCATCCTTTCTGACAAAAACGTAAAAGGTATTTTCGTTAATATCTTTGGCGGAATAATGAAATGTGATGTTATTGCAACTGGTGTAGTTGAGGCTGCAAAGCAAGTTGGCTTAAGTGTGCCTTTAGTAGTTCGTCTGGAAGGTACAAATGTTGACTTAGGCAAGAAAATTCTTGCAGAGTCTGATGTTGAAATTATTGCAGCTGATTCTATGGCTGATGGTGCACAAAAAATCGTTTCATTAGTTGGGTAACAAAGAAAGGAGAAATAATCGTGAGTGTATTTGTAAATAAAGATACAAAAGTTATTGTACAGGGCATAACAGGTTCTACAGCCCTTTTCCATACAAAACAAATGCTTGAATATGGTACAAAAATTGTCGGCGGTGTCACACCTGGAAAAGGCGGCACTGAAGTTGAAGGCGTTCCTGTTTTTAATACAGTGAAAGAAGCTGTTGATGCAACAGGCGCTAATGCTTCTGTTATCTATGTACCTGCTCCATTTGCAGCAGATGCTATTTTAGAAGCTGTTGACGCTGAATTAGATCTAGCCATCTGTATTACAGAGCACATTCCTGTATTAGATATGGTTAAAGTGAAGCGCTACATGGAAGGCAAGAAGACTCGTCTTGTTGGACCAAACTGCCCAGGTGTCATCACAGCAGATGAATGTAAGATCGGCATCATGCCAGGCTATATTCATACAAAAGGCCACGTTGGTGTAGTATCTCGTTCTGGAACACTTACGTACGAAGCTGTACATCAATTAACACAGGCTGGAATCGGTCAGACAACAGCTGTCGGTATCGGCGGAGACCCGGTGAACGGAACAAACTTCGTTGATGTATTAAAAGCATTCAATGAAGATCCTGACACATACGCAGTCATCATGATTGGTGAAATTGGCGGAACAGCTGAAGAAGAAGCGGCTGAATGGGTGAAGGCAAATATGACTAAGCCTGTTGTCGGCTTCATTGGCGGACGCACAGCACCTCCTGGAAAGCGTATGGGCCATGCTGGCGCCATTATTTCAGGCGGCAAGGGTACAGCAGATGAAAAGATCCGCGTGATGAATGAGTGCGGCATTGAGGTTGCTGATACTCCTTCTGTCATGGGTGAAACATTAATTAAAGTTCTTAAAGAAAAAGGACTTTATGAAAAGTGTAAAACACACTAATTAAACATTTAAAAATGTCTGGTCCCCCTGTGCAAGGGGGACTATTTCGCATTTACTAAAAAATCAATTAGGAGGCTATTATGGATGAATTTAAATTAAAACTTATACAGTTAACATCCATTTCGGGTATAGGCTGGAAAACCATCTGCAAGATGCTAAATGAGGATCCTAATCTTAAAAACGTAAACTGCAGCACTCTGAAAGAACTAAGTTCTCCATTCGTAAAATCCCCGCAGGCAGTCAACCTCAAAGATACTCTTCATCCAGAATCCATATATGAGCAAATTCGCCAATACTCCCTCAACGGAATTAAAACCATAACTATTTTTGATAAGGAATACCCAGCTTTATTAAAAGAAACCTATCAGCCGCCGTGGGTCATTTATGCAAAAGGTGATTTATCTTTGCTGCAAAACAAGGAGCTGCTTGCTGTTGTAGGCTCAAGACAGCACAGTGATTATGGCGAAAATGCGATAAATTATCTATTTCCCCCACTCATTGAAAAGGGAATCGTGATTGTCAGCGGACTTGCAGCAGGTATTGATACGGCTGCACATCATGCAGCGATAAAGTGCGGCGGAAAAACAATTGGAGTAATAGCGGGGGGATTTTATCATATATATCCTCATACAAACAAAAATCTCGCCTGCGAGATGATGAAAAGTCATTTGCTGCTCTCTGAATATCCTCCTGATACAAAACCAACAAGGTGGCAATTTCCCATGAGAAACCGCATTATAAGCGGAATAAGCAAGGGAACTCTGATTGTTCAGGCGAAAAAGAAAAGCGGTTCCCTTATAACAGCAAATTTTGCTGTTCAAGAAGGAAGGGAAGTCTTTGCACTTCCTGGAAATATTTTCAGTCCGTATTCTTCAGGGACAAATGAATTAATCCAGCAGGGGGCCAAGCTTGTAAGCACACCGGAGGATATTTTGGAGGAATTTATTTATTAATGTACTTTTTTCTATGATTTACTGTATAATTTTAGAAACTATAATTTCTTCACTGCTTTACAGGGGAAAACTATATTTTTATATTATTTTTATCAAAAAGGTTGAAATTCCATGCAATCTGTTATACATTGTCCAACAGACGTTTCGAATTAAGAACTAAAAATATACCCTTTGAAAGCGCTTTATTACAGCGCGCAGAAAAAATAAATTTGACAAAGTTTAAAAGGATATACAATAATAGGGGATATTTCAATCATAAAAATTTTAATTGTTACTATAAATTAACCTCTTAAGGAGGATTATTATATGTCAGAGTTTTTAGTCATCGTTGAGTCGCCTGCAAAAGCAAAGACGATTGAGCGGTATTTAGGGAAAAAATATAAAGTTAAAGCCTCTATGGGCCATATCCGCGACTTGCCAAAAAGCCAAATGGGTATTGACGTAGAAAATAATTACGAACCAAAGTATATAACCATTCGCGGCAAAGGTCCTGTATTAAAAGAATTAAAAACAGCGGCAAAGAAAGCAAAAAAAATATATCTCGCGGCTGACCCCGATCGTGAAGGGGAGGCAATTGCCTGGCACCTCGCACACAGCCTGAATATGGATATTCATTCAGACTGCAGGGTTGTATTTAATGAAATTACAAAGGATGCCATCAAGGAATCATTTAAACATCCAAGACCAATTAACATGGATCTTGTTGACGCACAGCAGGCAAGAAGATTTTTGGACAGGTTAGTTGGTTACAATATTAGCCCGTTATTATGGAAGAAAGTCAAAAAGGGACTAAGTGCAGGACGGGTACAATCTGTTGCGGTTCGCCTGATTATCGATAGAGAAAAGGAAATCAAGGATTTTCAGCCTGAAGAATACTGGTCTATTGATGGGGAGTTTTTAAAGGGAAAGGATGCTTTCTCCGCATCCTTCTACGGAATCGGCTCGAAAAAGATGGAGCTGACATCTGAAAATGACGTTAAACAGGTGTTAAGTCAATTAAAGGGAAATACTTTCCAAGTATCTTCTGTGACAAAAAAAGAACGTAAGAGAAATCCAGCCGCTCCATTTACAACCTCTTCACTGCAGCAGGAGGCAGCAAGGAAATTAAATTTCCGTGCGAAAAAGACGATGATGCTTGCCCAGCAGTTGTATGAGGGGATTGATCTTGGAAAAGAAGGAACCGTGGGTCTAATTACTTACATGAGAACGGATTCCACCCGGATCTCTGAAGTTGCACAGGCTGAGGCAGCAGAATATATTGAAAAAACATATGGGAAAGAATATCTTTCTTCTGAAAAGAAAAAAGAAAAAAAGAAAGCAAATACTCAGGATGCCCACGAGGCCATCCGTCCGACAAGTATTTCGAAGGAACCAGCAAGCCTTAAGGAATATCTATCGAGAGACCAGCTGCGGCTTTACAGGCTTATATGGGAGCGGTTTACTGCCAGCCAAATGTCCCCGGCTGTCATGGATACCATGAGTGTTGACTTAGTCAATGGTGAGGTCATCTTTAAAGCTTCTGGGTCAAAGGTGAAATTCCCCGGCTTCATGAAGGTTTATGTCGAAGGAACCGATGATCTTGTTGAGGATAATGAAAAAATGCTTCCTGACTTGAAGGAAGGAGACGAATGTTTTAAAAAGGATATTGATCCAAAACAGCATTTCACTCAGCCGCCGCCAAGATATACAGAAGCACGGCTGGTGAAGACGCTTGAAGAGCTGGGAATCGGCCGTCCATCAACATTTGCTCCAACATTAGATACCATTCAGAAACGTGGATATGTTGCTTTAGACAATAAAAGATTTATCCCAACAGAGCTAGGAGAAATTATTACTGAGCTAATGCTAGAATTTTTCCCTGAAATTCTTGATGTTGAATTCACCGCCAAAATGGAAAAAGGACTTGACTATGTAGAAGAAGGTAAGATAAAGTGGGTTCAGGTCATCGATGAGTTTTATCAAGGATTTGAAAAGCAGCTCGAAAAGGCTGAAGAGGAAATGCAGGAAGTTGAAATCAAAGATGAGCCTGCAGGTGTTGACTGTGAACAGTGCGGAAGCCCAATGGTATTTAAAATGGGCCGGTATGGCAAGTTCATGGCATGCAGCAATTTCCCGGATTGCCGGAATACAAAGCCGATCGTCAAAGACATCGGGGTTAAATGTCCTAAGTGTAAAGAAGGAAATATAATAGAGAGAAAAAGTAAGAAGCGCCGAATTTTCTATGGCTGCGACCGTTATCCGGAATGTGATTTTATTTCCTGGGATAAGCCTTTGGCAAGAAGCTGTCCAAAATGTGAAAACCTTTTGGTCGAGAAAAAGCTTAAAAAAGGTGTACAGGTTCAGTGTATTGAGTGTGATTATAAGGAAGAAAAGCAAAGCTAGTAAGGGTGGGCGAAAAGCTCCCCTTCTTTTTTATGGGAGCTTGAAACTTTTCTTATTCTGTTTCGTATTGTACAATGCAATATGGTTGTTTATATTAGGGCAAATTAATAATGACGCTTTATAAACTCCCTTTTATTTGTTAACAATGCTACTAAATCAGTTTTACATAGTTGGAGGTAACGAAAAATGAATGAATCAGCCGTAAATGTTATCGGTGCCGGTCTGGCGGGAAGTGAAGCGGCCTGGCAGCTAGCGACAAGAGGCATCCATGTTCGGCTTTATGAGATGAGGCCGGTCAAGCAAACGCCTGCCCATCATACAGATAAATTTGCAGAGCTTGTCTGCAGCAACTCTTTGCGGGCTAACACCCTGACAAACGCAGTAGGTGTTCTGAAAGAAGAAATGAGAAAACTGAATTCTATTATTATTGATTCTGCTGATCGCAGTGCAGTACCCGCTGGAGGAGCGCTTGCTGTTGATCGTCATGATTTTGCCGGAAGAGTAACGGAAATGGTGAAACACCACCCAAATGTTACCGTCATTAATGAAGAAGTTACAGAAATTCCTGAAGGACCGACGATCATTGCCACAGGTCCTCTGACAAGCGAGTCGCTTTCAGCAAAACTGAAGGAGCTGTCAGGAGAAGATTATTTATACTTCTATGATGCTGCTGCACCAATCCTTGAAAAAGAATCTATTGATATGGATAAAGTTTACTTGAAATCCCGCTATGATAAAGGGGAAGCTGCCTATTTGAACTGCCCAATGACTGAAGAGGAATTTAATCGGTTTTATGATGCCCTGGTCAGTGCAGAAACAGCTCCGCTAAAAGAATTCGAAAAAGAAGTTTATTTCGAAGGATGTATGCCAATAGAAGTAATGGCAAGCAGAGGAAAAAAAACTATGCTTTTCGGTCCATTAAAGCCTGTAGGTTTAGAGGATCCGAAAACAGGGAAAAGGCCATTTGCGGTTGTCCAGCTTCGTCAGGATGATGCTGCCGGAACTTTATATAATATTGTTGGGTTCCAGACTCATCTAAAATGGGGGCCGCAAAAAGAAGTCATCCAATTAATTCCGGGCTTAGAGAACGCGGAAATAGTCCGCTACGGAGTTATGCACAGGAATACCTTTATTAATTCGCCGGTTGTATTGCTCCCAACCTACCAATTTAAACAGAGAAAAGATTTATTCTTCGCCGGCCAAATGACTGGTGTAGAAGGCTATGTTGAATCAGCTGCGAGCGGACTGATTGCCGGAATTAACGCCGCACGTCTGGTTAAGGGGGAAGAATTGCTTGAATTCCCGCATGAAACTGTAATCGGAAGCATGGCAAGATATATTACTTCAGCAAATCAAAAAAACTTCCAGCCGATGAATGCGAATTTCGGCCTTCTTCCTGACCTTCCTGAAAAGATTAGAGGCAAAAAAGAACGAAATGAGCAGCATGCAAACCGAGCATTGGAAACAATTCAGAACTTTATGAAAAGTAAGGCAATTTAATTGCAAGGGCTTCTAAAATATGTTAAGCTTTAGAAGCCCTTGTGAGGTGAAAAAATAATGAGTGAAATTGTGAACAATTCGTTAAAATTGTTTATTGAATATTTACAAATAGAGAAACATTATTCACAATATACAATTGGGCATTATGAGCACGATATTGAGGAGTTCTTCATGTTCATGACTGAACAATCCATTAATGGAATCAATGACGTCCAATATTCCGATGTCCGAATTTACTTAACCAAGCTATTTAACAATAAACTTGCAAGAAAATCAGTAGCACGAAAAATCTCTTGCCTGCGCAGCTTTTTTAAATTTTTGGTCAGAGAAAATATCGTAAAAGAAAATCCTTTTGCACTAGCATCGATTCCAAAAACAGAAAAAAAGCTTCCGGAGTTCTTTTATGAAGAGGAAATGCAGCAGCTTTTTGCAGCCTGTGAGTCCGAGACGGCTCTAGGCCAAAGAAATAAAGCAATATTAGAGCTTCTGTATGCCACTGGAATGCGGGTTGGCGAGTGCAGTCAAATCAGGCTGAAGGATCTTGATTTTCACCTTGGAACTGTTCTGGTTCACGGCAAAGGAAATAAAGAACGCTATATTCCATTTGGAAGTTTTGCCAGTGATGCATTACAGTATTACATACAAAATGGCAGGAATTGGCTGCTTGAAAAAAACTCTGCATCAAATGACATTTTATTTTTAAATGCCAGGGGCGGAGGGCTGACTTCAAGGGGAATTAGACTAATCCTTAATAAAATCATTGACCAGTCTGCGCTATCGGGGAAGATCCACCCCCATATGCTTAGACATTCATTTGCAACGCATCTGTTAGCGAATGGGGCAGATATGAGAACAGTTCAGGAGCTTTTGGGGCATGCTTTTTTGTCCTCGACCCAAGTATATACACACGTAACAAATGAATATTTGCGAAAAACATATATGTCAGCTCACCCAAGGGCATAATTGACAAAAATGACGGTTTACGTGCAGGTATCCCTGCAACAGTATAAGGAGGATTAAACATGTCTCAATTCCATGCAACAACTATTTTTGCTATCCAGCATAATGGTAAATCCGCAATGGCCGGTGACGGACAGGTAACCTTTGGGAATGCAGTAGTGATGAAGCACACAGCCAAGAAGGTCCGGAAACTGTTTAATGGAAAGGTAATAGCTGGATTTGCCGGTTCTGTTGCTGATGCATTTACGCTATTTGAAATGTTTGAAGGGAAGCTGGAAGAGTATAATGGGAATTTGCAGCGTGCTGCTGTGGAGCTTGCAAAACAATGGCGAAGCGACAAGATTCTTAGAAAACTTGAAGCAATGCTAATTGTTATGAATGAAGAAGGTCTGCTTTTGATATCAGGAACTGGTGAGGTTATCGAACCTGATGATGGGATTTTGGCTATAGGCTCAGGAGGAAACTATGCTTTAGCTGCAGGAAGATCCCTTAAAAGGTACGCAGGGGAGCATCTATCTGCCAAAGAAATTGCAAAAGCCTCCCTTGAAATGGCAGCTGAAATTTGTGTGTATACTAATCACAATATTATCGTGGAAGAACTTTAAGGGAAGGTGAGCGATATGATGGCTAAAGGAACAAACTTAACTCCCAGGCAAATTGTAGAAAAGCTGGATCAATTTATTATTGGGCAGAAAGATGCCAAAAAAGCGGTAGCTGTTGCTTTGCGAAACCGTTATCGCCGCGGGCTGCTTAATGAGGAATTAAGAGATGAAGTCAGTCCAAAGAATATCCTGATGATCGGGCCTACAGGCGTAGGTAAAACCGAAATTGCACGCCGTATGGCAAAGCTTGTCGGAGCGCCATTTGTTAAAGTAGAGGCAACCAAATTTACCGAAGTTGGCTATGTTGGCCGTGATGTGGAGTCAATGGTTAGAGATCTTGTCGAAACATCAGTCCGATTGGTCAAAGAGGAAAAAATGGTAAAGGTAAAGGGCAGAGCAGAGGAAAGTGCTAACCGGATCATTGTTGAAATGCTTGTGCCTGCAAATAAGAAATCTATGAATTACAAAAACCCGCTTGAAATGTTATTTGGCGGCATGAACAATCAGACAGAACAGGAACCTTCTGTATCAGATGATTTAAACCTTCAAGAGAAGCGTAAGATAGTGAGTGAAAAGCTTGCTCTTGGCGAGCTGGAAAATGAATATATCACAGTTGAGCTTGAAGAACAGCAGCCTTCTCTTTTTGATATGCTTCAGGGCTCTGGAATGGAGCATATGGGCATGAATATGCAGGATGCTCTTAGCGGCCTTATGCCAAAGCGTAAGAAAAAAAGAAAGCTTACAGTCAAAGAAGCAAGAAAGGTCTTAACGAATGAGGAAGCGCAAAAGTTAATCGATATGGATGAGGTTACCTCGGAAGCAGTAAACCGTGCGGAACAAAACGGGATTATCTTTATTGATGAAATTGATAAAATTGCCAGTAAAAACAGCGGCGGTTCAACAGCTGATGTTTCTCGTGAAGGCGTTCAAAGAGACATTCTTCCAGTTGTTGAAGGTTCAACAATTGTTACGAAGTATGGCACAGTGAAAACAGACCATATCCTATTCATTGCTGCTGGCGCTTTCCACATGGCGAAGCCGTCAGACTTAATCCCTGAATTGCAAGGCCGTTTTCCAATCAGGGTTGAATTAACAAAGCTGACTGTTGAGGATTTTGTCAACATTTTAGTAGAGCCGGATAATGCGCTTATTAAACAATATCAAGCATTATTGGAAACAGAAGGTATACAAATTGAATTTTCTGACGATGCTATTCGTAGGATTGCTGAATTTGCCTATGAAGTAAACCAAAACACTGATAATATTGGGGCGCGCCGTCTTCACACCATTTTGGAAAAGATGCTTGAGGACCTTTCCTTTGAAGCACCTGAAATCACAATGGATAAAATCACTATTACTCCACAATATGTTGAAGACAAATTAGGAGCAATATCTCGCAACAAGGATTTAAGCCAGTTTATTTTGTAAAAAATATGTACTAACGATTTAACCATGAGGATAAGATTCAGACTGCTAAAGAAATTTTAGATGACAAAGCTAGTTGGAAGCTATTAGGAGGAAGAACAATGGATTTATTATCAAAAACAAGAAAAATTAATGCAATGCTGCAAAGAGCAGCGGGCAGACCGGTTAATTTTAAAGAAATGGCCGAAACATTAAGCGATGTTATTGCTGCTAATACATTTGTAGTCAGCCGCCGCGGAAAATTATTAGGATTTGCAGTGAATCAGCAAATTGAAAATGACCGTATGAAGCAAATGCTTGCTGATCGCCAGTTCCCTGAGGAATACACAAATAATCTTTTTAACATTCAAGAAACCTCATCAAATCTTGATATTAACAGTGAACATTCAGCATTTCCTGCTGAAAATAAGGAATTATTCAGCTCTGGTTTGACAACGATTGTACCGATTAATGGCGGTGGAGAACGTCTAGGAACATTAATTCTTGCAAGATTGCAGGACCAATTCCATGATGACGATCTTATTCTTGCTGAATATGGTGCAACAGTTGTTGGAATGGAAATTCTTCGCGAAAAAGCTGAAGAAATTGAAGAGGAAGCACGCAGTAAAGCTGTTGTGCAGATGGCAATCAGCTCACTATCATATAGTGAACTTGAAGCGATCGAGCACATTTTTGAAGAATTAAATGGCCATGAAGGCTTGCTTGTTGCTTCAAAAATTGCGGATAGAGTGGGAATTACCCGTTCAGTCATCGTTAACGCTTTAAGAAAACTTGAGAGCGCTGGTGTTATTGAATCAAGATCCTTAGGGATGAAGGGTACCTACATTAAAGTATTAAACGATAAGTTCCTAGTTGAGTTAGAAAAGTTAAAATCAAATTAAGATAGGTAAGAACAAAAAACCGCCCGTTTTCGACAAACGGGCGGTTTTTTTTGTTCATCAATTTGTAAGTTATTGAACAAATACGTTATTTCTTTATTGTTTTCAAAAATTTATACTAAAAAATAGTCCTAATGTCATGTTAAAAGAATCCCAACTTACATAGACATCCTATTTTTTTTTCATTACAATAAGACATATAGTTACATTTTTTGCTGATAATCACCAGTTTTCTACAATTTTCTCGCAATTTTGTATGAATTTGGTATTACCTTAAGGGGCAGGGATCTATGAAATTATTTTCCAATACTATTAATATGCTGGAATCTGGACTAAATTACTCATCATTAAAGCAAAAAACTATATCCCAAAATATTGCTAATGAGTCAACGCCTGGTTATAAAGCAAAGGATGTAAGTTTTAAAGCAGCGCTTAAAGAGGCCAGCCAATCAATCAGTGCTTATCGTACTGATGAAAGACATATTCAGTTCCAGAGCAAACCATCGGCGAATATCGGAATGATCGTTAAAGGGAATGTTGCTTTTAACCAAAATGGGAACAGTGTGGACATTGATAATGAAATGGCGGATTTGGCGGCCAATCAAATTTATTTCAATGCTTTATCCGAAAGAATAAATGGAAAGTTTACTAGTTTGCAAAATGTAATTAGAGGGGGCAAATAATCATGTCTATTTTTCATAGTATGAACACGACCGCAACAGCCCTCACAGCTCAAAGATTAAGAATGGATGTTATTTCTTCTAATATGGCTAATGCTGACTCTACTAGAGGGAAATATGTGAATGGCGAATGGGAGCCGTATAGAAGGAAATCAGTGGTCCTTCAGCCGAAAGAAGAAAACTTCTCAAGCTTTCTTAATACTGCGATGAATAAAAGCCATTCAGCAGGCAATGGCGTGAAAGTCTCGCGAATTGTTGAAGACCAGACACCATTTAAGCTTGTATATGCACCAGAGCATCCCGATGCAAATAATGAAGGCTATGTGCAGCTTCCCAATGTTGACCCGTTAAGGGAGATGGTCGATTTAATGAGCGCAACACGCTCTTATGAGGCAAACGTAACCGTGTTTAATGCATCGAAAAACATGCTGATGAAATCTCTTGAAATAGGCAAATAAGGAGAATAACAAATGAACAGTATACAAATGCCGGGATTATTGCCTGCTTCAATTTCTTCAATTAATGGAAACAGGCAAACGAATACCAATACATATACACCATTCGAAGCGCAAAAGAGTTTTGCGTCCGTATTAAAAGAATCAATTAATAAAGTTAATGAAACCCAGATTCAATCAGACAAAATGACCGAAAAGCTGATAAAAGGTGAAAATATTGATTTGCATCAAGTTATGATTGCTTCACAAAAAGCTAGTATTACAATGCAGACAACATTAGAAATTAGAAATAAGGTCATCGAGGCATACCAGGAAATCATGCGTATGCAGGTATAACTAGGGAGATTAGAATGAAAGAATCACTTCAGAAATATAAAAATCAAATAATAGGATATTGGACAAGCAGGAGCAAGAAACAAAAAGGATTCCACATTGGCGCAGCATTGTTTCTCGTGATCATGATTGCTGCGGTTTCTTTTTTTTCGGCAAGAACAACACTTGTGCCGCTGTACAGTAACTTAAGTCCCTCTGAAACAGGGATGATTAAGGAGAGCCTGGATACCAGAGGCATCAAATCGGAAATTTCTGATGGCGGTTCAACAATCAAGGTTCCGGAAGAGACTGTGGATACGCTAAAAGTTGAGCTCGCAGCCGAGGGAATACCGAAATCCGGAAGCATTGACTATTCTTTCTTTAGTCAAAATGCCGGGATTGGCACAACTGATAATGAATTTAAAATGATCAAAGTGGATGCTATGCAAACGGAGCTAGCCAACCTAATTAAAGGGATTGAAGGCGTTAATGATGCAAAGGTAATGATCTCGCTTCCGGACAAAGGCATATTCGTCGGCGACCCTGCAGAAGAGGCCTCAACATCCATTGTCCTGACAACAAAGCCAGGCTATCAATTTGAGGAATCGCAAATCTTTGCTCTTTATCATTTAGTTTCGAAAAGCATTCCTAATCTGCCTACTGATAATATCGTCATTATGAACCAATATTTTGAGTACTTTGATCTAAAAAATAAAAATAATTCTTCATCAGGCAATACGTTTGCTGAGCAGCATGAAATTAAAAGCGAAATTGAAAAGGATGTGCAGCGCCAGGTTCAGCGAATGCTTAGCACAATGATGGGACCGGAAAATGTAGTTGTATCAGTTACAGCAGATATAGATTTTACTAAGGAAAATCGTGAAGAAAATCTAGTAGAACCAGTTGATAAAGAAAATATGGAAGGCATTGCCATCAGTGCGCAAAAAATCACTGAGACATTCACAGGAAATGCAGATCAGGCTGGAGGAATTCCGCAAGGCGAGGATCCTGCAGATTCCCTAGGCTCATCCTATTTAGCCGGCAGCGGCTCCAATGGGGATTACGAGAAAATTGAAGAGACGATTAACAATGAAGTGAATAAAATCCGCAAAGAAATTGTTGAAAGTCCTTATAAAGTAAGGGACCTTGGCATTCAAGTGATGGTCAACAGCGATTATGACAATTATCAGCCGGAGATTAAAGAAGATATCACTCAGCTCTTAGGTACGATTGTCAGAACAACTATTCATAAAGAAGCTGGAGCAGAAGATACATTAAATGATGCTGAAATTGCAAATAAAATCTTCGTCTCAGAACAGCCATTTAAGGAGAAAGCTGCAGAAGTTGCAAAAGAGCCTGTAATTCCAAACTGGGCTTATGCTGTTCTTGGAGTGCTTCTGTTAATCATTGCTCTATTAATCTTTTTATTTATCAAAAGATCTAAGCGAAAGCAAAAAGAAGAAGAAGAGGAATCACTCATTCTTGAAGACCCAATTGATATCCCAGATGTAAACGAAACCCATGAAACCGAAAGTACGCTCCGCAGAAAGCAGCTTGAAAAAATGGCGAGAGAAAAGCCTGAGGATTTTGCGAAACTGCTTCGGACATGGATAGCAGAAGATTAGGAGGGAGAAACATTGGCGAAAAAAGATCAAAAAGGTTTGTCAGGGAAACAAAAGGCTGCCATTTTATTAATTTCTCTTGGTCCTGATGTTGCTTCTTCTGTCTATAAACATTTAAGCGAAGAAGAAATTGAAAAATTAACACTGGAAATTTCTGGTGTGAAAAAAGTGGAATCCATGGTTAAGGAGGAAATCCTCGAAGAGTTCCACAATATTGCATTAGCGCAGGACTACATTTCTCAAGGCGGGATCGGCTATGCAAAAACAGTTCTTGAAAAAGCCCTTGGCAGTGAACAGGCATCCGTTATTATTAACAGATTGACATCCTCTCTGCAGGTAAGGCCGTTTGATTTTGCCAGAAAGGCTGATCCTGGTCAGATCTTGAACTTTATTCAAAATGAGCATCCGCAGACCATCGCATTGATTTTATCGTATTTAGATCCTGCACAGGCCGGACAGATACTCTCTGAGCTTCCGCAGGAGGTACAGGCAGATATTGCAAGAAGAATTGCCGTCATGGACAGTACAGCACCTGAAATCGTCAATGAGGTTGAGCAAATATTAGAAAGAAAGCTTTCTGCTACAGTGACACAGGATTATACGCAGACAGGCGGGATTGAGTCTGTTGTTGAAGTGCTGAATGGTGTTGACAGGTCAACGGAGCGGACGATTTTGGATGCTTTAGAAATACAGGACCCTGAACTTGCCGAAGAAATCAAGAAGAGGATGTTTGTATTTGAGGATATTGTCACATTGGATAATCGCGCTATTCAAAGAGTGATCCGTGATTGTGACAGTCAGGACCTCATGCTGTCACTTAAGGTGTCAAGTGATGAAGTAAAAGAAATTATCTTTAAAAATATGTCTAAGCGAATGGTTGAAACCTTTAAAGAGGAAATGGAATTTATGGGGCCTGTCAGACTCCGCGATGTTGAAGAGGCACAATCAAGAATTGTTGCCATTATCCGCCGTCTTGAAGAGGCTGGAGAAATAGTAGTTGCCCGCGGAGGGGGAGAAGATATCATTGTCTAGGCTAATCAAGGGCAGTTATCCTCAGTTGGAGCCAAGCAGTAATCAAAAAAAAGTTATTTCTATTAGGGTATTTGAACAGCCGAAAATCGATGAAGAATCGGATATAACAGGATCTGCAGCTCTTCTTCAAGCGAAAGAAATTGTGGAGAAAGCCAAGCAGGAAGCTGAAGGGATTTTAAAAAAGGCCCAGGCAGAGGCAGAAAAAGCTTCTCAGCAAATAGAAGAAGAGAAAAAAGCCTTCGCGATGGAAAAGAAATTGGCTGAAGAAGAAGCACGGAAGCAAGGATATGCCAACGGGCACAGCGAAGGAAAAGACAAAGGGTACCAAGAATACCAGCAATTGATTCAATCCGCACAAAGCGTTGTCCATTCAGCAAAAAAAGACTATCAGATGCATGTAGAGTCAGCTGACAACGAGATTCTGCAAATCGGGCTAAAAACGGCTGAGAAGATCTTGATGAGAAAGTTAGAACAAGAGGCTGAAAGCTTTGTTGATATTGTGAAAAGGGCTTTAAAGGAAGCTAGGGATCATCTTGAGGTACAGCTCCATATTCACCCGATTCACTATGATCTCCTTCTTGAGAATAAAGAAGATTTGGTAAGGATATTCCCAAAAGACGTAAAATTCTATATCTATCCTGATGATGAATTGCCGGAATCCAGCTGCATTATTGAGTCCGAAAATGGAAGAATCGATGCAAGCCTAGATAGCCAGCTAAAAGAAATTAAACAGAAGCTTTTTGACATGCTGGAGGATGAGTAGGATGAATCTTGCTGAATTAATTGAACAGATTGACCAGCTTGATACATTTAAACGATATGGCCGAGTCAAAAGAGTGGTGGGCCTGATGATTGAATCACAAGGTCCGCCAGACAGTGCCATTGGGGATGTTTGTCTGATCCATACAGGCAATAAGAAAAACCGCATGATACAGGCAGAGGTTGTCGGCTTCAAAAATGAAGAGGTTATACTGATGCCCTATACAGCCGTTAATCACATCTCCCCAGGGAGCCTTGTAGAAGGAACAGAAAAGCCACTGGAGATAAAAGTGGGACCGCAATTAATTGGTTCAGTTATCGATTCAATGGGACAGCCGCTCGACGGTTCGGCACTGCCAAAGGGACTTTCTTCAGTTCCAACTGAACAGGATGCTCCCAATCCGCTAAAAAGACCGCCGATATCTTCCTCGATTGAAGTGGGAGTCAGAATGATTGACAGCTTATTGACAGTGGGGAACGGGCAAAGGGTTGGAATCTTTGCCGGAAGCGGCGTCGGCAAAAGCACTCTGCTTGGGATGATAGCCAGGAATACAGCCGCTGACCTAAATGTAATTGCCCTTATCGGAGAAAGAGGAAGAGAGGTCAGAGAATTCATTGAGCGGGATCTGGGGCCAGAAGGGCTCAAGAGATCCATCGTTGTAGTGGCCACTTCTGATCAGCCTGCATTAATGCGAATTAAAGGGGCATTTACAGCAACGGCGATTGCAGAGTTTTTTCGGGACAAAGGTCTTAATGTCTGTATGATGATGGACTCTGTGACAAGGGTTGCGATGGCACAAAGGGAGGTAGGGCTTGCTGTAGGTGAGCCTCCTACAACAAAGGGGTATACGCCATCTGTTTTTGCGATTTTGCCAAAGTTATTGGAACGGACCGGAACAAATGATCTTGGCTCAATTACAGCTTTTTATACGGTATTGGTCGATGGCGATGATATGAACGAACCGATTGCTGACACTGTCAGGGGCATATTGGATGGTCACTTTGTTCTCGACAGGGCATTGGCAAATAAAGGACAGTATCCAGCAATTAATATATTGAAAAGTGTCAGCAGGGTCATGAATAACATTGTTCATCCCAACCATGTAAAAGCAGCGGAAAAATTAAGAGACCTGCTTAGTACATATATGAATTCTGAGGATTTAATAAATATTGGCGCTTACAAAAAAGGTTCTTCAATGGCCATTGATGAAGCCATCCGGCTGCATCCGTCCATTATCTCTTTTTTAAAACAGTCAACGGATGAAAAGATCTCTTTTCAGGAGAGTCTGCAGCAGCTTTATAGTCTCATAGGGAAGGGAGATTAATCCTAATGAAGCGCGAATTTAAATTCGAAAAGATTCTTACATTAAAAGAAAGAGAAAAACAGGAAGCGCTTGATGTCTACAATCAATCGGTGAAAAAATTTGAAGAAGCCGCAGGCCAGCTTTATGAGTTATTAAAGAAAAAGGAAGACCTGGAAGATTATCAGTCCTCACGGTTAATGAGGGGCATTCCAGTCCAAGAAATGAAGTACTATCAAGGGTTTATTCAAAATCTAGAGAAAAGCATCAAGACGTATCAGCAAATTGTTGCAAACGTTCGAAGCCAAATGCAATTCTATCAGGAAAAGCTAAAGGAAAAAAATATTGAAGTGAAAAAATTTGAGAAGATGAAGGATAGAGACTTTATTCTTTTTACTGAGCAGGTTAAGCAGCTTGAGGACAGACAAATGGATGATATCTCGATTCAGCATTTTATGTATCGGGGAAATTAGGTGGTAATGTGGACAAGATGATGGAAGAACAAGAAACAAAAAAGGCTTCAAGGTTTCAGAGTTTTATATTCGTCATAGTGATACCGCTGCTATTCGCGGTGACAGCTGCTCTGATTATCATGACCATACTTGGCTATAATGTTTTTGAAACAGCGAAAGACGTTAGCCAAAAGCTTCCTTTTGTCTCATCAGCAGCTTCTGATAAAGAAGACAGTTCCGTTCAAGCTTTTGAAGAGAAAATGATTAAGCTTGAAGCAGAGATAAAGGATCGTGAGGCAAAAATTACAAACCTTGAAGCTCAGCTGGATACAAAAGATGAAGAAATTTCGGCAAAACAGCTGGAAATTGAACAGCTTGAAAAGGAAATAGAAGAGCTAAACAAAATGAAAGAAGAAAATAACCGAGCCTTTAAGGATATTGTTAAAACATATGAAACCATTTCAGCAAAAAAAGCGGCGCCCATTCTAGCACAAATGGAAGATAAGGAAGCATTAAGGATCCTTTCCGTTATTAAAGCTGATGCGCTTGCATCCATCTTAGAGAAGATGAATCCAGAGGATGCAGCAAGATATACCGAGCTTTTAACCGATGATTCCGAAATTCAATAACTAATACTTTGGAGTTGAAGGGAGGTGTGAAAAATGGAAATTGGGGCTATCGGAACAGTACAGTCTCTTCAGTCAAGTTTGACAAAGGAATCAGCTGCAAAAGGGGAAAAAAGTTTCCTGGCATTTTTTGCGGCGGCTTCAGGAAAAACACCAAATGAATCAGGAAATGTGCTCTTAACAGGTACTCAGACAGAAATATCCAATGAGGAAATTTCCCAGCTTCTTCAATTTCTGCAGATAAATAGCATGGCTGAGCTTGAAGGAGGCGATGAACAATTAAACCAGTTAACAGTTAATGGTCATTCAGATTTGGGCCACATGCTAGAAGAATTATTAGGACTTTCACAGGGAGAGATCGTAAGCCTATTACAAAATTTTTACGATCAGCTTACTTCTAGTCAAACAGAAAATAAGTTCGAGGATACCCAGGAAGATTACAGTGATTTATATTCGCTGATGCAAGCAATCTCATCATTGCCTATCCAGGGTGTTTCAATCAATCTTGATAAAGACACTTCAAAGGCCTTTAAGGCTATGAAACTCTTTGAACTATTAAACGCCCAAGAAGGCACTTTAGATGATCAGGTGCGTCTGCGGGAGTTTTTGCAAAAGGCCGGAGATAAGCTTGAGGCCATGTTAAAAGGGGCCAATTCGTCCAGAAGCGAATTTTTACAGAAAACTTTTACAGCCCTTGCCGCTGATTTAGGTGAAAGTTCTCCAGCGAAAATGAACAAATCGATGAGAATATCAAATCTGAGTGAACACACGCAGCCCCATTCTTATTTTCAGTTTCAGCAGATTTCACGAGCAGAACAACTAACCTTAGTAAACAGCCAAAGTGGGCGGCCAGTTTCTGCTGAGCAGCTTATTGAACAATTTCAGTCAATACTATCAAAAAGCCATTTACTAAAAAATGGGGAAACGCAGAGACTGTTTATCAAGCTTCATCCTGAACATCTTGGAGCGCTAAGAATAGAGCTAATTCAGCGGGATTCGGGCATGATTGCACGTATTATGACATCAACTTCTGCTGCAAAGGAAATGATTGAATCACAATTGCACGGCTTAAAGCACGCGTTGGGCCAGCAAAACATTCAAGTGGAAAAAATAGAAATTTCGCAGAGCTTGACAGGTCAGGAGCGTACCTTTAATAAGGAGCATCAGCAAGGCCAGCAAAGCGGGCAGCACCAGCAGGAAGAAAAGAAAAGGCAGCAAGCAGATGCAAACAATCAGTCTTTTAAAGATGAGCTCATCACTAATATTGAAAGCTAGGCGGGGATTAGAATGGCAAATAGCATTGACTCATCGTTATATCTATCAAACTATCAAAAGGAACAGCGCAAAACAGGCTCTAATATCCTTGGAAAAGATGATTTTTTAAAAATTTTAATGGTTCAGCTCCAAAATCAGGACCCTTCGAACCCGATGGACGATAAAGAATTTATTGCCCAAATGGCGACATTCTCTACATTAGAACAAATTACCAATATGAATCAGACAATGCAAAAGCTTGCTGATAGCCAGCAGCAAAACCTTCTGATTGCATACAGCGATTTAATTGGCAAGGAAGTCACCTGGACTCATGTATCCAATCCGGAAAATGAGGGTGATGAGCCGATTGTTGAAGAAGGTATAGGAAAGGTCGTCTCCACTTCCTACAAGAATGGACAAGTTTTTCTGACATTAGAAAATGGAAAAGTGATTGAACCAGCCAATATATCTGAGGTCAGAAATCCGCCGGAGAACACAGAAAAGCCTAAAGTATAAAGGATGTGACCGGATGGAACCTTATAAATTTAATTCGATTCATGCAAAAACGCTGAACACTGCTCCAATCCGCCATGTGCAGCCTAATCAGACGAATAAGGGGACGTTTAAGCAGGTTTTTCACCATGCTTTACATACAGATGATCCATTAAGGATCAGCAAACATGCCCAAATTAGGCTTGAACAGAGAGAGATCGAAATTAATCATGCAAAATGGCAGAGAATTGAAGAAAAGGTGAATGAAGCTAAAAAAATGGGTGTAAATGAATCACTTGTCCTGCTAGAGGACGCGGCCCTCATTGTCAGTGCCAAAACTAATACGGTCATTACGGCAATGGACCGGCAGGAAGCTTCCTCGCAAATTTTTACAAATATTAACGGAACAATCGTAATGGATTAAAAAGAATGGCTGGACCTCAATGAGGAAGCCTTGGCTGTGGAATGACAGAAGCAGCTGATAACCAAAAGGGGGATAATAAAATGCTTCGATCCATGTATTCTGGCATTAGCGGAATGAAAAACTTCCAGACAAAACTAGACGTTATTGGCAACAACATTGCTAACGTTAATACCTTTGGATTTAAAAAGGGAAGGGTTACTTTTAAGGATATGATGAGCCAAACGATTTCAGGAGCAACAGGCCCCGGCGAAGGGGGAGCATCAGGCGGGATGAACCCTAAACAAGTAGGATTGGGTGCCCAATTAACAGTTATCGATACAATTGATACTCAAGGCAGCTTGCAGACAACAGGCCGGGTCCTCGATGTTGGTATCCAGGGGGATGGATTTTTAGCCGTTAAAAGAGGAGATTCATTTTTTTATACAAGGGCGGGGAACTTATATCTTGATTCAGGCGGATATTTAGTCAATGGTTCTGGAGACTTTATTTTGGATTCCGATAAAGCGACAATTCAAATAAACGGAGGTGAGGTTGATAAGGTGACTAGCATGAGTATTTCAGCTGACGGTCAAATTAATTTCTTGGTAGAGGGGAAAGATACCCCTGATGTGGCAGGAACTATTGCGATTGCTAGATTTAATAACAATGCCGGGTTGGAAAAGTCAGGTGAAAACTTATTTTCTAGCACAGTTAACTCTGGGGAACCTACGTATTTGACTCCGGGAACTTCAGGTGCTGGCAAATTAGTCTCAGGTACTCTCGAAATGTCAAACGTTGACCTTTCTGAGGAATTTACTGAGATGATCGTTGCCCAGCGCGGTTTTCAGGCGAATACACGAATCATTACAACATCTGATGAGATTCTGCAGGAATTAGTAAACTTAAAACGCTAGGTTAAGGGAGGGACAGGGCTAATGGCAAACTTTGCCTTGGTCCTGATAATAGATTGATAAAAGTCACTCGATTAAACGGTAAATCATTTTTATTAAATGCCATTTATATTGAAACAATAGAATCCTTCCCTGATACAACACTTACATTAACAAATGGAAAGAAATATGTTGTCAAGGAATCAGAGGATTCCATCTATCGGCTTGTAAAGGAATTCTATCAATCAATCGGACTAACAGGCAGCATCATTCAGGAGGAAATGGATAATGAAAAATAATAAACCTGCCATCATTATGCTTATTCTGCTCATTATTATTACTCTGGCTGGAGCTGCTTTAGTTGTTTTTGTCAAACAGGCGGATCAGGTGTCAGCACAAAAAGAACCATCTATTGATGACATACTGGAGGCCTCGGTTGATATCCAGCAAATTACCACGAATCTAAAAAATGATAACTTTATTCGTGTTTCCTTCAAGATTCAAACAGATGGAAAAAAAGCGAAAAAGGAATTAGAGAAAAGAGAATTTCAGGTTAAAAATATTATTATTCAAGAGCTTTCTGAAATGAATCCAGAAGATATTCAAGGCCGTGAAGGTCAAACACAACTTCAGGAGATGCTGAAAAATAAAATAAATGAATATATGCAAACTGGAAAGATCGTCCAGGTCTATATAACCGAATCTCTCCTCCAATAGACTTTATTCATACCAAAAGGGATTTTTTCCAAACGAAAATGGAGGTGAGGTTCATGTCAGGAGAGGTATTATCCCAAAGTGAGATTGATGCCTTATTATCAGCTTTGTCTACCGGAGAAATGGATGCAGATGAATTAAAGAAAGAACAAGTAGAAAAAAAGGTAAAAGTATACGATTTTAAAAGGGCATTAAGGTTTTCGAAGGATCAGATCAGAAGCTTAACGAGAATTCATGAGAACTTCGCAAGGCTTCTGACGACCTTTTTCTCTGCACAATTGCGGACATATGTACAAATAACAGTAGCATCTGCTGACCAAATTCCCTATGAGGAATTTATCCGTTCCATTCCAAAAATGACGATTTTAAATGTCTATGAAGTACCGCCTTTAGATGGAAGGATCCTTATGGAGGTCAACCCTAATATCGCTTATGCTTTGCTTGACAGAATGATGGGCGGCAGGGGAGCTAGCGTTAATAAAATTGAAACGCTGACAGAAATAGAGACTAAAATTATGACGGCTGCCTTTGAAAAAGCATTTGAGAATTACCTGGAGGCATGGAGCACCATTGTTGAAATTGATCCTCAGCTTATAGATTTTGAGGTGAATCCGCAGTTTCTGCAAATGGTTTCTCCGAATGAAACGGTTGTGGTCATATCTTTGAACACTACAATCGGCGAGGCAAGCGGGATGATTAATATCTGTATTCCGCATGTTGTGCTGGAGCCAATTATTCCAAAGCTATCTGTCCACTACTGGATGCAGAATGAGAAAAAAGAAACAGTGCCAAGAGATATAGCTAGGCTTGAAAAGCACATTGAAAAGGCCGTGCTGCCAATTGTAGGAGAACTTGGAACATCAGAAATCAGTGTTCAAGACTTTCTAATGCTAGATATTGGCGATGTCATTGAATTGAATAAGAGCATTGACCAGCCGCTTACGGTCAAGATCGGCGGGATTCCGAAGTTCATTGGCCAGCCTGGCAAATTAAACAAAAAACTTGCCATACAGGTGTTAGATATTGTTAAGGGAGGAGATGAAGATGATGAGTGATGGCATGCTTTCACAGGATGAAATTGATGCTCTTTTGCGCGGAACAGCGGATGATGAGGAGGAGACGGAATCATACGAAGATGTCTTTTTCACTGAAGATTACTTATCCAATATGGAACAGGATGCTTTAGGTGAAATTGGCAACATTTCGTTTGGCAGTTCAGCCACAGCCTTATCCACCCTGCTCAATCAAAAGGTAGAAATCACGACACCGTCTGTATCTGTTATTTTGCCAAAGAAGCTTCAAGAAGAATTTCCGCACCCATATGTTGCGATACAGGTCAATTATACGGATGGCTTTGCGGGAAGTAATTTACTTGTTATTCAGCATAGGGATGCTGCTATTATCGCGGATTTAATGCTTGGCGGAAATGGAGAAAACCCATCTGAGATGATGGGGGATATTCAATTAAGCGCTGTTCAGGAAGCAATGAATCAAATGATGGGTTCTGCAGCAACATCTATGTCAACGATTTTTAATAAACGTGTGGATATTTCGCCGCCTTCTATCGATATATTAGATCTTACACAGGGAGAAGGAGCAGATAGAATTCCCGATGATATCATCGTGAAGGTTTCCTTTAGGTTAAAGATTGGACATTTAATAGATTCTAGTATCATGCAGCTTCTTCCGCTTAATTTTGCGAAAAGCTTGGTGAATGAATTATTAAATCCAGGCCAGAACGATGGGGAAGCCGGTAATGCAGGCATGGATGATTTAAATAGCTCATATACAGCTGATTCTCCCGTTGATCAAATGGATGCAAAAACATACAGTGATCCGTTCGCAGGAGAATTTAAGCAAACTGGTCAGCCAGCCCAGCAGGAAAAAGTGCCTGTTTATCAGGAAAAGCAATATAGTGAGCCTGTGAATGCCTATGGACAGGTTTCTCAGCCTGCACATCAGCCGCAGCATTTCGGATCGAATTTTACACAGGCAGAACAGGCAAACGTGCAGCCGGCGGTGTTCTCTAATTTTGAACCATATCCAGGGCTCCAGGGGACAGAGACAAAAAATTTAAATATGCTTCTTGATATCCCGCTGCAGATTACTGTGGAATTAGGAAGAACTAAGCGTTCTGTGAAAGAAATTCTGGAACTTTCACAGGGTTCCATTATTGAACTGGACAAGCTTGCGGGCGAACCGGTTGATATCCTTGTCAATAACCGTCTAATTGCACAAGGGGAAGTAGTTGTCATTGATGAGAATTTCGGCGTCCGTGTGACGGATATTATCAGCCAGACCGATCGAATAAAAAAACTAAAATAATATTTTTGGAGGTTATCAAAAGATGGCGCATAAGATTTTGGTTGTTGATGATGCAGCATTTATGAGAATGATGATTAAGGATATCCTGACAAAAAACGGCTATATTGTTGCTGCAGAAGCTGCAGACGGGGCACAGGCCATTGAAAAGTATAAAGAAACTCAGCCAGATCTAGTAACAATGGATATTACCATGCCAGAAATGGATGGAATTACAGCATTAAAAGAAATTAAAAAATTAAATCCGAATGCCAAAATTATCATGTGCTCAGCTATGGGTCAGCAAGCAATGGTTATCGATGCTATTCAGGCAGGGGCTAAGGACTTTATTGTTAAGCCGTTCCAAGCAGACCGTGTGCTAGAAGCGATTTCAAAAACTTTAGGCTAATTAGAGGGTGCAATAGATTGGCTAAAACGAAGCGGATTACAGTTACATTGCTTCTTATTGCATTTGTGCTTCAGGGTTTTGGGGTGCATGTATTTGCGGAGCAATTAAATAATAGTGTGAAAGAATGTATCGAACAGCCAGATAAGTGCAGTCAAAAAGGGGAAACGCCTGATCAAACTACAAAAAAGGCTGTCCAAGATCCACAGGTTGGGCTTAATGCATGGGATTTCATTAAAATGATTTTTGCTACTATTTTTGTTGTTGCCCTGCTTTATTTTTTGCTAAAAGTAATAAACGCAAAAAGCAAAAAGTATAAAAGCACACAGCTTGTGGAGAATTTGGGCGGTACAACACTCGGTATGAACCGTTCTGTCCAGCTTGTAAAGGTGGGAAATCGAATCCTGGTTGTTGGTGTAGGGGAAAATGTTCAGCTTTTAAAGGAAATTGAAGATTTTACTGAGTACAGTCAAATGATCAAGGATTACAATGAAAAAATGGACCAGCATCTGCAGCCAAGCGATATTGTGACAAAGGTATTACAACGCAGAAGGAATAAATCATCAGATGAGAAAAACGGGAACCCGGATCAAAGGGAATCCTCCCAGTTTCAGGACTTGCTTAATAAGCAGTTAGAGGATATCTCATCAGGAAGAAAAAGATTATTTAGGGAAATGGAACAGAAAGGACCAGACGAGCGATGAATGATTTCATGGAATTTTTCAATAATAGTTCGCCTGAAAATGTCTCCGTTTCTGTAAAGCTTTTCTTGATGCTTACTGTTCTATCTTTGGCACCAAGTATTCTCATATTAATGACCTGTTTTACTAGAATAGTAATCGTTCTCTCCTTTGTCAGAACGGCGCTTGCTACACAGTCAATGCCTCCAAACCAGGTGATTGTCGGGCTATCATTGTTTTTGACGTTTTTTATTATGGCTCCGACCTTTCAGCAGGTAAATAATGAGGCATTGACGCCTCTATTTAATGAAGAAATCAATTTAGAACAGGCCTATGATAAAGCTGTTGTCCCCTTTAAGGAATTTATGAGTGCCCATACGAGGCAAAAGGATTTAGCGCTATTTCTTGATTATGCGAAGGCAAAACGCCCGGATTCAATTGCGGATATTCCGTTAACGGCACTTGTTCCGGCTTTTGCGATTAGTGAAATCAAAACCGCCTTTCAAATAGGATTCATGATCTTTATCCCATTTTTAGTCATTGATATGGTGGTTGCAAGTGTTCTCATGTCAATGGGAATGATGATGCTCCCGCCAGTAATGATTTCATTGCCGTTTAAAATACTATTATTTGTGCTTGTAGATGGATGGTATTTGGTTGTTAAATCTCTTCTGCAAAGCTTTTAACCTTATACCCTAAGAAGGTGAACGTTCATGACGCCGGAATCGGTGATTTCCATAGCTGAGCAGGGGATCCGTATGGTGCTGCTTGTCAGTGGACCCCTATTATTGCTTGCACTTGTTGTGGGTTTGGCCGTAAGTATTTTTCAGGCAACCACACAAATACAGGAACAAACCTTAGCATTTATTCCAAAAATCATTGCCGTATTGGCAGGGATTGTGTTCTTCGGCCCGTGGATGCTAAGCCATTTGCTATCGTATGCGAATGAGATTTTTTCTAATTTAAATAGATTTATAGGATGAATTCTATGACGGAGATAATACCGGCATTTCCAGCTTTTTTGCTGATATTTGTCAGGGTAACATCTTTCTTTTTGATGGTGCCCCTTTTTTCTTATCGGAACATCCCAGCAGGTGCAAAAATTGGCTTGGGATTCTTTATGGCTCTCATCATGGTCTTTGCCGTCGATATCCCTGAGTTGGCTATTGATAGCAATTATTTTTTGCTGATCATAAAAGAGGCGCTTGTTGGACTATTCATTGGATTTATTGCCTACATGCTATTATCTGCGATCCAGACAGCAGGAGGCTTTATTGATTTTCAAATGGGCTTTGCGATTGCTAATGTCATGGATCCGCAGACGGGAGCGCAGAGTCCGCTGATGGGTCAATACCTGTATACCATTGGACTATTTTTGATGCTGGCATTAAATGGACACCATTTACTGCTTGATGGGGTATTTTACAGCTATAAATTCATCCCCATTGATCAGCCATGGATTCCTTTTGGGAATGAAAATATGCTGCAATATGTTGTTAAGGCATTCAATTCAATGTTTATCATTGCCTTCCAAATGTCTATCCCCATTGTCGGCAGCCTATTTTTAGTTGATATCGCTTTAGGGATTGTCGCGAGAACCGTCCCGCAGCTTAATGTTTTTGTTGTCGGTCTCCCGCTAAAGATTGGGGTAAGCTTTATTGTGCTTATGGTCGTAATGGGAACACTCCTTCTTTTGGTTTCTCAATTATTTGATATCATGCTACACACGATGAGGGGACTTATGGAGCTAATTGGAGGGCTATGAAAATGACGTATTTACTTCGTTTAGACCTTCAGGCCTTTGCTGGAGAAAAGACGGAAAAAGCCACACCAAAGAAAAAACAGGACTCAAGGAAAAAAGGTCAGGCAGCCAAAAGCCAGGATGTTAATACAGCCATTGTGCTATTAAGCGTATTTTTATTTTTTCTCTTTGGCGGCTCCTATTTAGGTGACCAAATACTCGCTTTAATGAAGTATTCCTTAGGGGACTTTATGCTGACAGAACTGACAGAAGCGAATATCCAGTCAGTCCTTCTTGTGTTTTTAAAAGAGTTTTTTATTTTCCTTGCCCCAATTATGGCGGTTGCCTTGATCGCAGGGATCGCAGCAAACTATATGCAAATCGGCTTTTTGTTTTCAACAGAGCCTTTAACACCAAAGCTTGAAAAATTGGATCCTATCAAAGGATTTAAACGGATTTTTTCCGTAAGAGCACTTGTAGAACTTTTTAAATCTATCTTAAAAATAGGTTTTGTCGGTTTTGTAACCTTTTTTGTTTTATGGAATAAAATTGATGAAATTTTAATCCTATCGCAAAAATCCATTGGACAGGCGATGACCGAACTGGGCAGCCTGACCGTACAAATGGGGCTTTATGCTTCAGGGGCATTGCTTTTTTTATCCCTATTAGACTTTTTATATCAGAAATATGACTTTGAAAAAAATATCCGAATGTCCAAGCAAGACATCAAGGATGAATTTAAAAATTCAGAAGGGGATCCGCTCATTCGGTCAAAAATCAAGCAAAAACAGCGTGAGATGGCTATGAGAAGAATGATGCAGGAAGTACCCAATGCGGATGTTGTGATTACAAATCCGACTCATTATGCTGTGGCGTTAAAGTATGATGAAACCAAACAGGACGCTCCGTTTGTCGTTGCAAAAGGGGCTGACTTTATTGCCCAGAAGATCAAATTAATTGCAAAAGAACAAAATATTATAACTGTCGAAAATAGGCCTCTTGCGAGAGCTTTATATAGCGGAACAGACATTGGCGAGGCTATTCCGGAAGAATTTTTCAAAGCAGTTGCCGAGATCCTTGCTTATGTTTACCGGACAAAAAATAAATTGTAAGTTTTCTACTTTGAGAAATGTCTAGCTCCAGGCGCCAGCGGGTGCCTTGCGCTTTTCTGTTGCTAGGAGAGGAATTATATGTCAGCTAGAGATTTATCTGTTTTGCTGAGTGTTATTTTAATTGTCGCCATGCTAATCATCCCTTTTCCGTCATGGCTTTTAAGTATACTAATCATGATCAATATTTCTTTAGCCCTCATTGTCCTGCTTACGACAATGAATATGAGTGAGCCGCTGCAATTTTCAATCTTTCCTTCGCTGCTGCTCCTTTTGACTCTATTTCGCCTGGGGCTTAATGTTTCTACGACACGTTCCATACTCTCAAAAGGAGAGGCAGGCGGTGTCGTTGAGACCTTTGGAACCTTTGTTGTCGGCGGAAATGTGGTTGTTGGAATGGTTGTCTTTCTTATATTGATCATCATACAATTTGTTGTCATTACCAAAGGGGCCGAACGTGTTTCTGAGGTAGCTGCGCGTTTTACGTTGGATGCAATGCCCGGAAAGCAAATGAGTATTGATGCTGATTTGAATGCAGGCATGATTTCCGAGCAGGAAGCAAGGATGCGCCGTGAAAAGGTCAGCAGGGAAGCGGATTTTTACGGTTCGATGGACGGTGCCAGCAAATTTGTTAAAGGGGATGCCATTGCCGGTATCATTATCGTCCTTATTAACCTGATCTTTGGCATTGTTATTGGTATGACGCAGCAGGGGTTATCAATTGCTGATGCAGCCAATAAATTTTCACTTCTGACCGTTGGGGATGGTATTGTCAGTCAAATACCTGCTTTGCTTATTTCTACAGCGACAGGAATTGTTGTCACAAGGGCTGCATCTGACGGGAACCTGGGGAAAGATATTACTGCACAGCTTTTTGCTTTTCCAAAGATGCTTTATGTAACAGGCGGCACGATTTTTCTGCTTGGGTTATTTACCCCGATAAGTGATGTTCTGACAATTCCTATTGCTGGACTTCTATGTGCAGGCGGTTATTTCATTTCCAGAACACCAGAAACAGATAAAGAACAATTAGAAATAGAAGAAGAACAAGAAACAAATGAGATGAAAAGCCCTGAGAGTGTCGTTGGGCTATTGAGTGTAGATCCGATTGAGTTTGAATTTGGCTATGGGCTTATTCCTTTAGCAGATGCAAACCAAGGGGGAGATCTGCTTGACAGGATTGTTATGATCCGCAGGCAGCTGGCCATTGAGCTTGGGCTTGTGATTCCTGTAGTAAGGATTCGCGATAATATCCAGCTTCAGCCAAATGAATACAGATTGAAAATCAAAGGCAATGAAATGGCCCGGGGTGAGCTGCTGCTTGATCATTATCTTGCTATGAGCCCTGGTGTTGAAGATGAATCTGTCGAAGGAATTGATACGATTGAGCCTTCCTTTGGATTGCCGGCTAAATGGATAACGGAAGAAATGAAGGAACAGGCGGAAATCTTCGGCTATACCGTTGTTGACCCGCCGTCCGTTGTTTCTACACATATTACCGAGGTCATCAAAAACAACGCCTATGAGCTTCTCGGACGCCAAGAAACAAAACAGCTGATTGATCATTTAAATGAAACCTATCCGATTTTGGTTGAAGAGGTTACACCAAATCCGCTGTCTGTAGGCGATATCCAAAAAGTCCTTGCCAAACTATTGAAGGAAAATGTTTCAATCAGAAACCTTCCAGTTATTTTTGAGACACTGGCTGACTTTGGCAAAGTCACAAGTGATACAGATTTGCTGACTGAATATGTTCGACAGGCACTTGCCCGTCAAATTACCAATCAGTATTCGAACACTTCAGATACACTAAAGGTAGTTACCATTTCTGGCAGGGTAGAAAAGCTTATCGCAGAAGGAATTCAGCAAACGGAGCATGGGAACTACCTATCGTTAGATCCATCTGTTTCTCAAGGGATTTTAGAATCCATTGCTTCACAAGTAGAACAGCTGGCGCTAATTGATCAAACACCAATTGTATTATGTTCGCCAGCTGTCAGGATGTATGTAAGACAAATAACGGAAAGGTATTTCCCGCAAATTCCTATCCTATCTTATAATGAGCTCGAAGCAAGTGTTGAAGTACAAAGCGTTGGGGTGGTGAATGTAGATTGAAGGTAAAAAAATATGCCGCTTCATCAATGGCAGAGGCAATGAAGCAAATTCGCGCTGAACTAGGCAGTGATGCAGTAATTTTAAATTCCAGGGAAGTGCAGTCAGGCGGACTTTTTGGGTTTTTCAAAAAGAAGACAATTGAGGTTATTGCTGCTGTGGATCAAGTATCGGCTTCACAGACCATTCCTATCACGAAGCAAAAACAGACTAAATTATCTGAAGAAAAATTAAAAATGATGGTAAAGGAACCTGTCAAACAACAAACGAATGATGAAAAACCAATACCTCAAGATGAGCTATTAAAGGAAGTAGCCGAGCTAAAAAGCCTTCTCAGGAATCTTCCTCATTCAAATGAGGTATCCGGGCTAACTTACCCCCCGCCCCTAAAGCATATGGACAAGCTTTTGAATGACCAGGAAATTGATGGAGCAATAAAAGACCAAATCATGAATTTGCTGCTCGAAAAATGGTTTGTCAATGGAGCGAATTCAGCGATTGATACAGTCTATACTTGGCTTGAAAAAGAGTTGGCGGAACAAATGTCTGGTATTTCATTTGGGGGAATTTCCTTTAAGAAAAAGTTTATTAACGTGGTTGGTCCAACAGGTGTGGGAAAGACAACAACTCTGGCGAAAATTGCCGCTGACTGTGTGCTAACACATAAAAAAAAGGTGGCCTTTCTGACAACGGATACCTATCGAATTGCCGCCATTGATCAGCTGAAAACCTATGCAAAGATTCTAAATGTACCAATGGAGGTCTGTTATACCATTGAAGATTTTAGAAAAGCAGCGCAAATGTATGATGACTATGATGTCATCCTTGTCGATACGGCGGGAAGAAATTTTCGCAATAGGGAATATGTTGATGAGCTGAAACAAACGATAGATTTTGATAAAGATATGGAGTCCTTTCTTGTTCTTTCCCTTACGGCAAAACAGCGGGATATGGAAGATATATACGAACAGTTTTCGATTATTGATATTGATAAATTTATTTTCACCAAGGCAGATGAAACATCAGCCTATGGCGCCATGTATAATCTGATCAGAAAATACAGCAGGGGAGCAGCATATATTACGAACGGCCAAAATGTTCCTGATGACATGATTGAAGCTGCACCCGGAGAAATCGCAAAAATGATTATTGGAGTTAAGTGATATGAAGGATCAGGCGGAGGAATTGCGTTTAAAGCTTAGAAGAAATGCAGAGAAGAAAATACCTAAGACAATTGCAGTGGTCAGTGGCAAAGGCGGTGTTGGGAAATCTAATTTCTCTCTTAACTTTTCAATCTCACTGGCACAGAAGGGTTATTCTGTTCTGCTATTTGATTTGGATATGGGAATGGGAAACCTGGATATTTTAATGGGGGAAACCTCTGAATACTCTATTATTGACTTTTTTGAAAAAAGTGTTCCCTTAAAGGAAATTATTGTAAACTCGCCGCAAAAGATCAGCTATATTACTGGTGGGACAGGACTATCAAAATTAGTTGAGCTTGACGCAGATATGGTGGAACACTTTCTCCATGAGCTATCAGGTGTCATGGACCATTATGATTATGTTGTTTTTGATATGGGAGCAGGGATATCGAATTATTCCTTACAGTTTATTCTATCTGTACAGGAAATTATCGTCATTACCACTTCAGAGCCAACATCCATTACAGATGCATATGCCATGATGAAGCATATTCATCTTTTAGATCAAAGTCTTCCTTTCAATCTTGTTGTGAACCGCATACAAACGGAAAAAGAAGGAAAGCAGACATATAATAGACTGGCCAATGTGCTGAAAACCTTTTTAGGCAGGGAACTGGCTTTTTTAGGAATGATCCCAGACGACAGGACTGTGCAAAAGGCCGTAAAAAGTCAGACACCCTTTATTTTATTTAACGGGCGCTCACAGGCAGCAAAATCATTAAAAGAATTGACCGAGTTTTATTGCAATAGGGATGCTAATCATCAGAAAGCTTCATCTTTTATTGCCAGAATGAAGCATTTCCTTTTTGAAAGGCAGGCCAGATCATGAAAAAAATAAATGTATTAGTAGTAGATGATTCGGCCTTTATGAGAAAGTTCATTTCGGATTTATTGTCTGAGGATTCCAGACTATATGTGACTGGCACAGCAAGAAATGGCGAGGATGCACTCAAAAAGATCCGGGAACTAAAACCGGATGTTGTTACGATGGACGTAGAAATGCCAGTGAAAAATGGCTTAGAAGCATTAAAAATAATCATGCAGGAACAGCCATTGCCCGTTGTTATGCTATCAAGCACAACAAGCGAAGGTACAGAAAATGCATTAACAGCCATACAATATGGTGCAATAGATTTTATTGCCAAGCCATCAGGCTCCATTTCCCTTGACCTGGACAAAATAAAGAATGAATTAATCAGCAAGGTGATTTCAGCGAGCGAGGTCAAGCGGAAGCATTTAGAACATTTTGGATTAAATAGGAAAATTTCTATTAAATTTGGAAATAATTATAGTAAAATAGAACTAAATGAAACTTCTGTACTTCCAGAAAAGATTAGAAAAGACCTAGATCCTTTGGCTGTGCAAAGTTTGGCTTTACATAGCAAAACAGCTGGTTTTCCCTTAAAGAAGCTTGTTTGCATTGGCACCTCAACAGGTGGCCCCAGGGCATTGGAAAGAGTTCTGACGAAGCTGCCAGAGGATCTGGATGCAGGGATTTTAATTGTACAGCATATGCCTGCAGGGTTTACTAAATCATTAGCAAACAGGCTGAATGCAATGTGCCGTATTTCTGTTGAAGAAGCCCAAGATGGTGATCTTGTGAAAAAGGGCACAGCTTATATTGCTCCAGGAGGGTTTCATTTAAAAGTAAAGCAGACAGGGGCGAACCTATCCCTAAAAATAGATCAGACGGAGATAAGGAACGGACATCGGCCAGCTGTTGATGTATTGTTTGAGTCTGTAAGCTGCATTGAAGGATACCAAAAGCTTGCCGTGATCATGACAGGAATGGGTTCAGATGGCTCCAGTGGTCTAAAGACTTTAAAGGAAAAAGATCGTTTTGTGAAAGCAATTGCTGAATCAGAAGAAACATCCATTGTTTTTGGAATGCCAAAAGCTGCAATTGCAGCCAATTTAATTGACGAAATCTTAGATGTAGATCAAATTGCAGCTTCCATTATGAAATTTGTTTAACGTTATTGAACGAGCAAGCTTGAAAAAAATGACGCAAATACGCCGAGGCATATTTGATTTAAAGATTTCGAGAAATGTCTAGCTCCAGGCGCATTGCGCTTTTCTTATTACATATATTGCCGAGGGGGGCAAGCTACAATGGATATGAACCAGTATTTAGAGGTTTTTATTGAAGAAAGTAAAGAGCATTTGCAGGCATGTAATGAACTGCTTCTTGAATTAGAGAAGAATCCCGAAGATTTAAAGATTGTAAATGAGATCTTTCGTTCTGCCCATACGTTAAAGGGGATGTCTGCGACCATGGGCTATGAGGACTTAGCCAAATTGACTCACCAAATGGAGAATGTCCTTGATGCCATCCGCAATCAAAAGATCACCTTTAATCCGGAAATTCTGGATGTTGTTTTTCTTGCTGTAGATGATCTTGAGGCAATGGTACAATCGATTGCAGATGGAGGCGACGGAAAAAGAGACGTTTCCGAGGCAGTTGAAAAATTATTATTAATTGAAAAAGGTGAAAGTCCTGTTTTAAAACAGGCCGCTTCAGAGGTCGCAGCAGCGGTTGCTGAACCTGTTCAAAAAGCGCCGATTACATATGATGAATACGAATTAACGGTTATACAGCAATCAAAAGAACAGGGTTTTGAAACTTACGAAATTACCGTTTCATTAAGAGAAGATTGTCTATTAAAAGCGGCTAGAGTCTTTATGGTTTTTGAAATCCTTGAAAAGAGCGGTGAAATCATCAAGTCGAATCCGCCTGCTGAACAATTAGAGGAAGAATTATTTGATCAAGAATTTACCGCTGTTCTTATTACACAGGAAACAAAAGAGGACATTCAAAAGAAAATTTTAAAAGTTTCGGAAATTGATCATGTCGAAATTACACTTCCTGCTTTAGCAGAGGTATGCCACGAGGAGGAAGAAAGCCAAGATCATCAGCCGATGGAAAATGAAATTAAGGGTGCTACGGCAAATCCAGAGAAGGCAGAAGCCAATGCCCAAAATACTTCAGCATCATCGCATAAACATGCCAGCAGTAAAACGATTCGTGTCAACATTGAACGGCTGGATATATTAATGAACTTGTTTGAAGAGCTAGTCATCGACCGCGGCCGGCTAGAGCAAATCTCAAGAGAGTTGGATAATCAGGAGCTTCACGAAACTGTTGAGCGCATGTCCCGTATTTCCGGCGATCTTCAAAATATTATTCTTACTATGCGCATGGTTCCGATTGAAACGGTCTTTAATCGCTTTCCAAGAATGGTCCGTCAATTAGCCCGTGATTTAAATAAAAAAATCAATCTTGAAATTATTGGCGCACAAACAGAGCTTGACCGCACAGTGATTGATGAAATTGGTGATCCGCTTGTTCATCTGATCAGAAATGCACTTGATCATGGGGTAGAAACTCCAGAGGTAAGAAGGGCAAACGGCAAGCCTGAAGAAGGTACAGTAAAGCTAAAGGCTTATCATAGCGGAAATCATGTATTTATTGAAATCGAAGATGATGGAGCGGGCATTAACCGCGATAAAGTGCTGGCGAAAGCAATTAAAAAGGGAATCGTTCAAGAGCAGACGGCATCATCATTAACAGACAAGCAGGTATTTGAGCTTATTTTTTCATCCGGTTTTTCAACAGCAGACAAAATTTCTGATGTTTCTGGACGCGGTGTAGGGCTTGATGTAGTTAAAAGTACAATTGAATCCTTAGGAGGTTCGGTTTCCATTGATTCCTCCTTGGGTCAAGGGTCGATCTTCTCTATTCAATTGCCGCTGACATTATCCATTATCTCGGTCATGCTTACGGAAATTCAAGATGAAAAATATGCGATACCGCTTTCTTCCATTATTGAAACGGCTATTGTTAAAAAGACTGAAGTATTAAACGCGCATAACCAAAGAGTAATCGATTTTCGCGGAAGAGTGGTCCCTCTCCTATTCTTAAAAGAAATATTTGAAGTGCCGAATGATAATAAAGATGATGAATACTATTCTGTGGTCATTGTAAGAAAAGGGGATAAAATGGCGGGACTCGTTGTTGATTCCTTTATTGGCCAGCAGGAGGTTGTATTAAAGTCATTAGGAAATTATTTAACAAATGTATTTGCTATTTCAGGGGCAACTATTCTAGGTGATGGCCAGGTAGCCTTAATCCTTGATTGCAACGCACTGATTAAATAATTTGCTTATTAGATACTTTGCATTTTCCTGGATAGATGACAGAACAAGGAGTGAAAAGGGATGAATGAGGCTCTTGCAAGCGAGATAAAATTAATTGTTTTTCAATTAAATGATAAAGAATATGCAATACCCGTCAGCCACGTACAGTCGATTGAGAAATTTGAGCATATTACGAGGGTTCCCCGAACAGAAAAGTTCGTTAAGGGGGTCATAAATTTACGCGGAGTTATTACGCCAATTATTGACCTTAGAAGCAGATTTGGCATCGAGGAAGTCCCATATTCTGAAGCCACTCGGGTTATTATTGTTGGATTGCCCGGCTTAGAAGTTGGGTTTATCGTCGATTCAGCAAATGATGTATTGGATATTCCGAAAGAGTCGATTGAACCTCCGCCTGAAATTATCGGCCTTGAAGAAGCACAATATATAAATGGTGTAGCGAAGATTGAGAAAAGACTGCTCATTCTTCTCGATCTGGAAAAGCTGCTAAAATGAAAAATAACTAGGTTAGAAGGCTATAATTATGAATTTTATCGATAAAATATCATCCATACATTTAGATATTTTAAAGGAAATTGGCAATATCGGAGCCGGTAATGCTGCCACAGCCCTTTCTAAGCTGTTAAATAAAAAAATTGATATGCAGGTGCCTGCTGTACGCATTGTTTCATTGGATGAAATGATGAATATTAACGGCGGAGCGGAAAATGTTGTTGCCGGCGTTTTTCTGCGCATAGAAGGTGCTGCGCCTGGAAGTATGTTTTTTATCCTGCCAACGGAACAAGCAGCACATTTTATTAAGCAAATGATTGGGGACGACAGCTTTTCCTTCGATTCTGAGCCGTATAGTGAGCTGGGACTTTCCGCTTTGCAAGAGCTTGGAAATATCCTTTCTGGCTCATATCTGTCGGCCTTATCTGACTTTACGAACCTTTCTCTATATCCGTCGGTCCCTGCTTTATCTATTGACATGATAGGCGCCATCATCAGTTATGGCCTTATTGAGCTTTCACATATCAGTGATTATGCGATTGTTATTGATACGGAACTTAACGAGGATGAAGAAAAAGAAGAGTCTGTTAAAGGCCATTTTTTCCTTTTGCCGGATCCCGATTCATTTGCTCCCATTTTTAACGCATTAGGAGTTCAATTAGATGACTGAATGCAAAGAGGTTATTAAGGTTGGCATAGCTGATATGAATATAGTGAAAGCTCCCTGTTCAATAAGGACATCTGGGCTTGGATCCTGTGTCGGTGTTGTCATATTTGATCAAAGCAAAGAAATGGCGGGACTTGCACACATTATGCTTCCTGATTCCTCACTTGCAAAATCCAGTGTTTTAAATACGGCTAAATACGCGGATACAGCGATAAAGGAACTTGTGGAGAAATTGGCATCGAATGGTGCAAGAATACCCCTTCTAAAGGCAAAAATTGCCGGAGGGGCACAAATGTTTCAATTTTCGTCAGGGAGCGATATTATGCGAATCGGTCCAAGAAATGTCGAAGCGGTAAAAAAAGAGCTGGCGGGCCTTAGAATCAATATTATTGCTGAAGATGTCGGAGGAAACAGCGGCAGGACCATTGAGTTTGATCCAGAGACTTGCATGCTGCAAATTAGGACTGTAAATAAAGGTATTAAAGAAATTTAATCATTAATCCAGTCTTCGAGGGGGGCTATCATGATACATCAAAAACTTGAGGAACAATCATACTGGCAAAAGTGGGCTGAATCCCGTGATTCAGAGGCCGGTGATTTCTTGGTGAAAAAGTATATGCCTCTTGTCCATTATCATGTTCAGCGAGTGTCTGTTCATTTGCCTAAAAATGTTTCGAGGGATGATGTGCGAAGCTTTGGAATGATGGGGCTTTTCGATGCACTGGAAAAATTTGATACAAAAAGAGATTTGAAATTTGATACCTATGCATCATTCCGTATACGCGGTGCGATCTTGGATGGGCTGAGAAAAGAAGATTGGCTGCCGCGGAATACGCGGGAGAAGATTAAAAAGATAGAAGCGGCCATAAGGCGTCTAGAACAGCGGCTGATGCGAAATGCAACCATTCAGGAAATCTCTGCGGAGGTAAATATGAGTGAGGAAGAAGTACAATCTGCCATCAATCAGGATTTCTTTGCAAACGTCCTCTCCATTAATGAAAAACTGAATGATGAAGATGATAAGGAAGAACATGAATTATCAATTAAAGACGATAATGCGGACCTTCCTGAAGATCATCTGGTGAAAAATGAATTAATCAGAGAATTAAGTAAGTCATTCGTGCAATTAAACAAAAACGAACAGTTAGTCCTAAGCTTGTTTTATAAAGAAGAACTAACACTTACTGAAATCGGCCAGGTTATGAGTCTTTCGACATCAAGAATCTCTCAGATTCATTCGAAGGCCATTAGTAAACTAAGGCAGAGTCTAGGGAAAATTTCTTAGGAGATTTATACATATATGACGGCATTCTTTTTAGTTATCAGCTTATTTTTAAATATCTTAGCTTTATTTGCTATTGTCATCCTTTTTTTACGCCAGAACAAGCTAGTGGAAACAGAGAAAAAGATTGAAAAGATGAATAGGGAAATAGAAGATTCGGTAGCTGGGTTTTTAGTTCAAATGAAAGAGGAAAATGAACATTTCATTAATAAACTAAAAGCAGACCATGCGGCATCACCAAATGAATCTATCGAAAAGCAGAAAGCAGTGAATCAATTATCGGAGGATCTAAAACAGCAGGATCACATTCCTTTGAAGACCAGCGGAGGAAAATTGCCTGCAGCAGCAGCGGCAAAAGTATATAAACAAAATACTATTCTAAGCAATCAAAAGAATGAGGAATCTCTGGCAGATAAAGCCTGGCTTTTAAAGGAAAAGGGCTTGTCGGAAGGGGAAATAGCAAAGGCTCTAAATAAAGGCAAAACAGAGATATCATTGTTATTAAAATTTCACCAAAAAACACAAGAATAACTTGATTGTCAAAAATGATTGTGCTATATTAACAAATGGTGTTAATACACACGCTTATGGATTTAGCTGGATGGTGCTAATTTTTAGTTCCCAGCTGGAAATGATATAGGCGGAGGAAATCAAACCGTAGGAGGAAAAAAACATGTCAGTAATTTCAATGAAACAATTGCTAGAAGCTGGTGTACATTTCGGTCACCAAACTCGCCGCTGGAACCCTAAGATGAAAAAGTACATTTTCACTGAGCGTAACGGCATCTACATCATCGACCTTCAAAAAACAGTTAAAAAGGTTGAAGAAGCTTATAACTTCGTTAAGGAGCTTGCTGGTAACGGCGGTACAATCCTTTTCGTTGGTACTAAAAAACAAGCTCAAGATTCCGTTAAGGAAGAAGCAACTCGTTCTGGAATGTACTATGTGAATCAACGCTGGTTAGGCGGAACACTTACAAACTTTGAAACCATTCAAAAGCGTATTGCTCGCCTTAAAGATATCGAAAGAATGGCTGAAGACGGTACTTTTGAAGTGCTTCCTAAGAAAGAAGTAGTTCAATTAAATAAAGAACTTGAGCGCTTAGAAAAGTTCTTAGGCGGAATCAAAGATATGAAGACTCTTCCAGATGCTTTATTTATCATTGATCCTCGCAAAGAGCGCATTGCTGTTGCAGAAGCACATAAATTAAATATCCCGATCGTTGGTATTGTTGATACAAACTGTGATCCAGATGAAATTGATGTTGTTATCCCTGCAAACGATGACGCTATCCGCGCTGTTAAACTTTTAACAGGTAAAATGGCAGATGCAATCCTTGAAGCTAAACAAGGTGAAGAAGTAACTACTGCTTAATAATTACTCAAGCATATATTTACAAGGCTTTGTTATAACCTCTTAGTTGATTGGAGCTCCTGTAGCGGAAATCAACGGTAAATATTAACAGAGCTTTATGAATGAATGCCTGTTTTTTAAGCAAACAATAAAAAGGTGATAATAGGGAGCACCCTTTATCACCTTTTTTTGAAGAAATAGCTAATAAGCTTTTTCAGTTTGCAAATACTGCTATAAGGCTAAAATAAGATATACATAACCTATATCAAGGAGGAAATTAATCATGGCAATTACTGCACAAATGGTTAAAGAACTACGTGAAAAAACTGGCGCTGGAATGATGGACTGTAAAAAAGCGCTTCAAGAAGTAGATGGAGATATGGAAAAAGCAATTGACTTCCTTCGCGAAAAAGGAATTGCAAAAGCTGCTAAAAAAGGCGACCGTATCGCTGCAGAAGGTTTAACATCTATCAAGGTTGACGGCAATGAGGCAGTTATTCTTGAAGTAAACTCTGAAACAGACTTCGTTGCAAAGAACGAAGGCTTCCAAGTGCTTGTTCAAGAGCTAGCAGATCATTTGCTTTCTAAAAAGCCTGCTTCTGTTGAAGATGCTTTAGCTCAAACAATGGAAAATGGAGCAACTGTTCAAGATCACATCAATGCTGCAGTTTCAAAAATTGGTGAAAAATTAACTCTTCGCCGTTTCGAAGTAAAAACAAAAACAGATAGCGATGCTTTCGGTGCATACCTTCATATGGGCGGACGCATTGGCGTGTTATCTGTTCTTGAAGGAACAACTGACGAGGAAGCTGCTAAAGATGTTTCAATGCATATTGCTGCATTAAATCCAAAATATATTTCTCGCGATCAAGTGTCTCAAGAAGAAGTTGAACATGAGCGCGAAGTATTAACACAGCAAGCTCTAAACGAAGGCAAGCCTGAAAACATCGTTGCGAAAATGGTTGAAGGCCGCTTAGGCAAGTATTTCGAAGAAGTTTGTGTGAACGACCAGGCGTTTGTTAAAAACCCTGACGTAAAAGTTGGCAAGTTCGTTGAATCCAAAGGCGGCAAAATCAGTGATTTCGTTCGCTACGAAGTTGGCGAAGGTATTGAAAAGCGCGAAGATAATTTCGCTGAAGAAGTTATGAATCAAGTGAAGAAATAATAAAATGTTTTAAACGAAAATGTTTGTCTCAGGGAACACAGTGTGTTCCCTGTTTTTCAAGCTGTTTATACAGGAGAGATAAGAAAAGTATAAATGTACTTCGAGAATTGTCTAGCTTCGGCGCCTAGCCCCTCGAGTCATAAGCCAAGCCGTCATGAAGGTAAAGAGCACCTTCCTGACGTCTTGTCTTAGGGCCCTCAGGATGAGGGTCATGCAGGCGTTGCCACAGGACGTGGCGATTTTAGCCTGCGAACATTAATCGGGGCTGACCAAGGCGCTTACGCTTTTCTTATAAACTACATATGGAGGTTCTTATGAGCAGCCCAAAATATAAACGTGTTGTCTTAAAATTAAGTGGTGAAGCCTTAGCCGGAACTCAGGGCTTCGGCATTAATCCATCCGTAATTAAATCAGTTGCCGTACAAGTGAAAGATTTAGCTAAATTAGGAGTAGAAGTCGCAGTAGTTGTCGGCGGCGGAAATATTTGGCGAGGAAAAATCGGTGAGGAAATGGGCATGGATCGTGCGACTGCAGATTACATGGGTATGCTGGCTACTGTCATGAACTCCATGGCATTACAGGACAGTCTTGAGCAAATGGGCGTTGAGACAAGGGTACAGACATCCATCGAAATGAGACAGGTGGCAGAACCATACATCCGCAGAAAAGCGATTAGACATCTGGAGAAAAAACGGGTCGTCATTTTCGCAGCAGGTACTGGAAATCCATATTTTTCTACAGATACAACAGCCGCTTTGCGTGCAGCTGAAATTGAGGCTGAAGTCATCTTAATGGCGAAAAACAATGTTGACGGTGTATATTCCGCAGACCCTCGTGTGGACAAAAATGCAAAGAAATATGATGAGCTAACCTATCTGGATGTCATTAAAGAAGGACTTGCTGTCATGGACTCAACGGCTTCTTCCTTATGTATGGATAATAATATCCCATTAATTGTCTTCTCTATTATGGAGGAAGGAAACATCAATCGTGCAGTAATGGGTGAAACAATCGGAACAATCGTTAGGGGGAATAAATAATGGCTAAACAAGTAATTTCCAATGCAAAAGATAAAATGACTAAGGCAATTCAAGCTTATTCTCGTGAACTAGCCAGCATTCGTGCAGGCCGCGCAAATGCAGCATTACTTGATAGAATTTCGATTGATTATTATGGGGCACCGACACCTGTTAACCAGCTTGCTGGAATTTCTGTGCCGGAAGCTCGTCTGCTAGTTATTCAGCCCTATGACAAAAGTGTTCTTGGGGAAATTGAAAAGGCAATCCTTAAATCCGATTTAGGGTTAACACCAAGCAATGATGGAAATATCATTCGTCTGACAATTCCACAGCTTACTGAGGAACGCCGTAAGGAACTAGTGAAACTAGTGAAAAAGGAAGCAGAGGAAGCGAAAATTGCCATTCGCAATATTCGCCGCGATTCCAATGATGATTTGAAGAAGCTTGAAAAAAATGGTGAAATCACTGAAGATGATCTTCGCGGTTTTTCAGACGATATTCAAAAGTTAACAGATGAACAAATTGCAAAAATTGATTCCATGACTAAGGATAAGGAAAAAGAAGTACTTGACGTGTAAGATAGGGTCAAAACTTGTCTTATCCAAACTTCCAAGCTGAACTTATTTAGGGAACCCTCTAGGCTTAGGGGGTTTTTTATCTTTGTTGGTATCATTTCATTCTATTTCGTATTTGTTTAATATAAACAATGATTACATATTCTTAATTTTGTCATTCATACATAATCTTTTTATAAAGATATGTTCTTATATTTTTGGTATGATTATATCATGTGTAAATTTGTGGATGCCTCATTATTTGTAAAAGCTTTCAGGGCGCCTGGATTTCTAACTTCAGCTCTTGGCGCAAGTCGGAGGTAAGATTAACCTATCTTAAAGGAGCAGTCTTATGTTAAATAAAATCAAACGATGGAAAAATCAAAACAATTCATCTGAACTCCGCGAAAGAATCAGTAAAATTCAAGAGCTCAAAGTACCATCACATGTAGCGATTATTATGGACGGCAATGGAAGATGGGCAAAAAAGAGGGCTATGCCAAGAATTGCTGGGCATCACGAAGGCATGAAGGTGGTACGAAAAATTACGAAATTGGCAAATCAGCTTGGTATACAAACACTTACCCTTTATGCTTTTTCGACCGAGAACTGGAAAAGGCCAAAAATGGAAGTAGACTATCTAATGAAATTGCCTGAAGAGTTTCTAGGTACCTTTCTTCCGGAACTGGTAGAAGAAAATGTGCGTGTGGCCATGATAGGTGAAAAGGACATGCTGCCTCCACATACAAGAAGGGCAGTCGAAAAAGCGATAAATGATACGAAAGACAACGAAGGCCTGATTCTTAATTTTGCTCTCAATTATGGCAGCAGAGCCGAAATTATTGAAGGGGTAAAGCGTGTCTTAAATGATTGTAAAAGTGGTATACTAGACGAAAATGAAATAAATGAGGATCTCTTCTCATCCTATCTTATGACGAAGGGTTTGTCAGATCCGGATTTATTAATTCGCACAAGCGGAGAGATCCGCTTAAGCAATTTTATGCTTTGGCAGCTGGCATATACAGAGTTTTGGTTCACAGATGTATTATGGCCAGATTTTTCTGAAGAACATTTTGTCGAAGCGATTGAGGTCTTCCAAAACCGGCAAAGAAGGTTTGGTGGAGTATAACAAAGGTGTGAAAATTTAGATGAAGCAAAGAATCATAACAGCGATCGTATTTTTTGGTGTCATATTCCTGCCAGTTGTTATTTATGGCGGTGTGCCCGTAGTTATTTTAGCCTATCTCCTAGCTTCGGTAGCATTGTATGAATTGTTGAAAATGAGGAATTTAAATATTTTTTCATTTCCAGGCATTATATCTATGCTTCTGCTGTGGATTTTTCTATTGCCAACTCAATATGAAGGGATGATAAGTGCCCTTCATTTTTCAAAGATTGAGTTTGCCTTGCTTGCTGTTTTGTTATTTCTTACATATACAGTGGCAACAAAAAACAGATTTACCTTTGATGATGTTGCTTTCTCGATACTGGCGACATTATACGTAGGAATTGGGTTTTATTATTTTATTGAAACTCGATATGAAGGATTAGTTTATGTCTTTTTCGCTCTTTTTATCATCTGGGCAACCGATTCCGGAGCCTATTTTATTGGCCGAGCTATAGGAAAGCGAAAGCTATGGCCGGATATTAGCCCGAACAAAACCATTGAGGGTTCCATCGGCGGAATTATCTGTGCTCTGATCGTTGCGGTGATATTTTTGATTTTTACAGATATAAATGCAGCCTTTTTGCAGCTGATTATCATTACGATTGTATTGTCTGCTTTTGCACAAATAGGCGATCTTGTAGAATCTGCGCTGAAACGCCATTATGGGGTGAAAGATTCCGGCAATATTCTTCCAGGTCATGGCGGGATATTAGATCGTTTTGACAGCCTATTATTTGTATTGCCATTAATGCATTTTATTTATTTATTATAATTTGAATTCTTTTTTTGTTCGTTGACGCTTTTTTTAAGCAGGAGTTGAATAAAATGAAATATATAAGTTTGTTAGGCGCTACTGGTTCCATTGGGACCCAGACATTAGACATAATAAAAGAACACCCAGAACAATTTCGTCTAGTTTCCATGTCCATCGGGCGAAATTTAGAGCTGGCAAGAAAAATCATTAAGGATTTCCAGCCAGAACTTGTTTCCACATTGGAAAAATCAGCAGCAGAAAACTTGCAGGCAGATTTCCCCGGAACCCGTTTTGTATTTGGACAAGACGGACTGATCGAAACTGCCGTTTATCATAAAGCGAATATCCTTGTAAATGCCGTCATTGGCAGTGTTGGGCTGACACCAACCCTCCAGGCAATTAAAGAGGGAAAAACCATTGCTATAGCTAATAAGGAAACATTAGTTACAGCAGGCCACCTGGTCATTGAAGAGGCTAAACGGCATCAGGTGCCATTGCTCCCAGTAGATAGTGAGCATTCTGCTATATTTCAGGCGCTGCAGGGGGAGAAAGAAAAAAATATTGAGAAATTAATCCTAACGGCCTCGGGAGGAAGCTTCCGTGACCGAACACGCGATGAACTGGCAGATGTCACCGTTGAAGATGCATTAAACCATCCAAATTGGTCAATGGGTGCTAAAATAACAATAGATTCGGCTACCATGATGAATAAAGGGCTGGAAGTTATTGAAGCACATTGGCTATTTTCAATGAGCTATGACAAAATCGATGTTCTTATGCATAAAGAGAGCATTATTCATTCCATGGTTGAGTTTCACGACAGCAGTGTCATTGCCCAGTTAGGAACACCTGATATGAGAGTTCCTATTCAGTTTGCTTTGTCCTATCCAGACCGGCTTCCGCTGCCGAGCGGGAATCGGCTGAACCTCGCAGAAATCGGCCAGCTGCATTTTAGAAAAATGGATCTTGAACGATTCCGCTGTTTAAAATATGCCTATGAGGCAGGAAGAGCTGGCGGAACCATGCCAACCGTACTGAATGCAGCAAATGAAGCAGCAGTGGCTGCATTTCTGGAAAGAAAAATAACTTTCTTGCAAATCGAGGATTTAATTGAAAGAGCTTTAAGTATTCATAAAAACATCAAGCATCCAGATCTTGCTTCTATCCAAGAAGCTGATATGGAAACAAGAAAATTCGTCGAATCCCTTATATAAAAAATTGATACAGGGGGTTTTGATTTTAACAACCTCTAAAAAAAGGTGGTTATATTTTGAGCACAGTTATAGCGTTTATTATCATATTTGGAGCTCTTGTTTTTTTTCATGAA
The DNA here is from genome assembly GCF_058792595.1 of Cytobacillus sp. MT66. Lineage (NCBI taxonomy): Bacteria > Bacillati > Bacillota > Bacilli > Caryophanales > Bacillaceae > Cytobacillus > Cytobacillus sp. MT66. The sequence goes on along the minus strand of NZ_JBXAFB010000003.1, from coordinate 227,895 downwards.
TTAGGACACTTTGTTTTTGCCAAAAGAGCCGGAATTCTTTGCCGTGAATTTGCCATCGGTTTCGGGCCCAAGGTCTTTTCGCATAAAAAAGGGGAAACTCTTTATACTATTCGCCTGCTCCCAATTGGCGGTTATGTCCGAATGGCCGGGGAAGATCCGGAAATGGTTGAAATTAAGCCTGGATATCGTGTAGGCCTCTTATTTAATAAGAATGATGAAGTAAGCAAAATCATCTTAAATAACAAAGAAAAGTTCCCTGAGGCAAGAGTGGTTGAAGTTGAGCATGCTGATATTGAACACGATCTAGTCATTAAAGGGTATGTTGAAGGCGATGAAGAAGAAAAAATCCAGACCTTTCAGATAAGCTCAAGTGCCCTGATTGTGGAAGATGGCATTGAAACGCTGATTGCACCATATAATCGCCAGTTTGCATCCAAAACACTTGGCCAGCGGGCAATGGCTATCTTTGCAGGTCCAATGATGAACTTTATTCTGGCCTTTGTTGTTTTTGTATTAATTGGATTAATGCAAGGGGTGCCGACAAATGACCCAGAGTTAGGAAAACTGACTGCAGATGGGGCAGCTAAAGAAGCCGGCCTCCAAGAAGGAGACATAATTCAAAGTGTCAGTGGTGCTGAAATAACAAGCTGGACTGATGTTGTTGAAATCATTCGCAACAACCCGAATAAAGAGCTTGAATTTTCATTAGAGAGAGACGGGAAAGAAATGATCATCCCAGTCACTCCAAAATCACAGGAATTGGAAGAAGGTCAAAAGATAGGGGTTATCGGCGTATATAGCCCGATGGAACAAAATCCATTGAAAGCAATTGTGAGCGGTGCGACGGAAACCTACCAGTGGACGAAAGAGATCTTTGTGATGCTAGGAAAACTAGTCACAGGCCAATTCTCCATTGATGCCCTATCAGGTCCTGTCGGAATCTATGTTTCAACAGATACGGTAGCAAAATCAGGTATATTCTACTTAATGAAGTGGGCAGGAATCTTGAGCATCAACCTTGGAATAATGAACCTGCTTCCAATACCAGCTTTAGACGGCGGAAGGTTAATGTTCTTTGCTGTTGAAGCTGTTAGAGGAAAACCAATTGACCGACACAAGGAAGGCTTAGTTCATTTCATCGGTTTTGCCCTATTAATGCTGTTAATGCTAGTCGTCACATGGAATGACATTCAGAGATTCTTCTTATAATTTAAACAAAAAACGGATTCCGAACTAAGGAGTCCGTTTTTTGTTCGTTCATGTTATAATAGGATTCGTTTATTACTTTTATATTGAGTTATTAAAGGATTGAATTGAAAGACGCAAATATAGTTGATCTTCACTGCAGGCACGCAGACTCCTGGAGGCTCACAAACGCCCCCCGGAAAGCGAAGTGCCTGGAGTGGAAATCAGCTTGTCAATACCTAGAGGGGAGAGAGGTTAATGGGTGAATCTTTAGGAAACAGAGAGAGATTCCAGCTCTTGCTCCAGCAGCTGCAATTAACTGACGATCCATTTGTGCAGCATTTTTATCAAGCAGAAATCAATCGAGTCGTTATTGAAAAACAAGCAAAGACATGGCATTTTCATTTTTCATTCGAAAAAATACTGCCGTACAATGTTTTTAATATTTTCACCACGCAATTAGAAAAATCTTTCTCACATATTGCAAATATCGCTTACACCATTGATGTAAATAACCAGCAATTTGACGAAGATCTTATTTCAGGATACTGGCAGCATTGCATTAGGGAAATCGATGGCATGTCGCCGCCAATTCTTAAACTTTTACATGAACAAATACCGGAAATCAAAGGAAACAAACTCATCATTAACGTCCATAATGATATGGAAGGCCTCTCAATCAAAAGAAAATACGCAGACCTCATTTCAGGTGTGTATAAAACATTCGGCTTCCCGATGCTGAGTATTGATACCGCTGTAAAAGCTGAATCCTCGAATGAGGAATATATGAAGTTTCTCGAAGCAAAACAAAAGGAAGATCAAGAAAGAGGCATGCAGGCTTTAATCGAAATGCAGAAGAAAGAGGCTGAAGCGGCTCCGGGTGCAGCTCCTGTCCTTCAGGGTCCACTCATGATTGGTTTAACCATTAAAGACGACGCTGAATTTAAGAAGCTGGACGATATCATAGATGAAGAACGCCGTGTTGCCATTGAAGGCTATGTTTTTGCTGCAGAAACGAAGGAACTTCGCAGCGGAAGAACACTATTAACTTTCAAAATCACAGACTATACCAGCTCAATTCTAGTTAAAATGTTTTCACGTGACAAAGAAGATGCGCAAATCTTCCAGCATGTTAAAAAAGGCATGTGGCTAAAGGTGCGCGGAAGTGTGCAAAATGACACCTTCGTTCGAGACCTTGTCATGATCGGAAATGATATAAATGAAATTAAACCAGTTGAAAGACAGGATACAGCTCCAGAAGATGGAAAGCGTGTTGAGCTTCATCTTCATACACCAATGAGTCAAATGGATGCAGTCACTCCTGTGGGCACTCTGATTGCCCAGGCAAAAAAGTGGGGGCATAAAGCGATTGCTGTGACAGACCATGCAGTTGCCCAATCATTCCCGGAGGCATACAGCGCCGGTAAGAAGAATGGTGTTAAGATCTTATACGGGGTTGAAGCGAACCTTGTAGATGACGGGGTGCCAATTGCCTACAATAGTGTTCATCGCAAACTTGATGAAGATACTTTTGTTGTTTTTGACGTAGAAACAACCGGTTTATCAGCGGTATATGACACAGTGATCGAATTGGCTGCTGTGAAAATCCAAGGCGGAGAGATCATTGACCGTTTTGAATCATTTGCTAACCCGCACCATCCGCTTTCTGCGACAACGATTAACTTAACAGGCATTACAGACGATCTTGTTGAAAATGCTCCAGAGGTCGGAGAAGTTTTCCAGAGGTTCCATGATTGGACGGAGGATGCGGTCTTAGTAGCACATAATGCATCATTTGATATGGGATTTTTAAATACCGGTTATAAGAAAATTGGCATTGGAAAAGCGCCAAATCCAGTTATTGATACACTGGAGCTGGCCCGCTTCCTCTATCCGGAAATGAAAAATCACCGATTAAATACATTGGCGAAGAAATTTGATGTTGAATTGACACAGCACCACCGTGCCATCTATGATGCTGAAGCAACCGGTTACCTTTTATTAAAGATGCTGAAGGATGCATCTGAAAAAGGTATTGAGTACCATGACCAATTTAATGAGCATATGGGCCAGGGAAATGCCTATCAGCGTGCAAGGCCTTACCATTGCACATTGATGGCACAAACACAGGATGGCCTAAAGAATCTTTTCAAATTAATCTCCATTGCCCATATTGATTATTTCTACCGGGTTCCAAGAATTCCGAGGTCAGTGCTGCAAAAATATCGCGAAGGTATTTTAGTAGGTTCAGGATGCGACAAGGGTGAGGTTTTTGAAGGAATGATGCAGAAATCTCCAGATGAGGTTGAGGAGCATGCAACATTTTATGACTATCTTGAGGTTCACCCAAAAGAGGTCTATGCGCCGTTAATAGAAATGGAGCTTGTCAGGAATGAAAAAGCCCTTGAGGAGATTATCGGAAATATTGTAAAGCTTGGAGATAAATTAGGGATTCCAGTTGTGGCAACAGGAAATGTACATTATTTAAACCCTAATGATAAGATCTACCGTAAAATTTTGATCAATTCCCAAGGCGGAGCCAACCCGCTAAACCGCCACCGTCTGCCTAATGTCCATTTCCGGACAACAAATGAAATGCTGGATGCCTTTGCGTTTCTCGGGAAAGAAAAGGCAAAGGAAATCGTCGTGGAAAATTCAAATAAAATTGCGGATATGATTGATGAAATTAAACCAATCAAAGATGATCTTTATACACCAAAAATTGAAGGGGCAGAAGATGAGATCCGCAATATGAGCTATGAAAGGGCAAGAAAAATTTACGGTGAGGAACTTCCGGAAATCGTTGAAGCCCGACTTGAAAAGGAACTAAACAGCATTATTGGGCATGGATTTGCCGTTATTTATCTGATCTCTCATAAACTTGTTAAGAAATCATTAGATGATGGCTATCTTGTCGGTTCACGGGGGTCAGTCGGATCTTCACTCGTGGCAACAATGACCGAAATTACAGAGGTTAATCCGCTTCCGCCGCATTATGTCTGCCCATCGTGCAAGCATTCTGAATTCTTTAATGATGGTTCTGTAGGTTCGGGATTTGATTTGCCTGATAAAGACTGTCCGGAATGCAAAACGAAATATGTGAAAGATGGCCAGGATATTCCGTTTGAAACTTTCCTTGGATTTAAAGGGGACAAGGTGCCGGATATCGACTTAAACTTCTCCGGGGAATATCAGCCGCGCGCCCACAATTACACAAAGGTGCTATTTGGTGAGGAATATGTATACCGTGCAGGTACGATTGGCACGGTTGCGGATAAAACGGCATTTGGGTATGTGAAGGCCTACCAGCAGGACAACAACCTGCATCTTAGAGGTGCGGAAATTGACCGTTTGGCATCAGGCTGTACCGGTGTTAAACGAACAACAGGACAGCATCCGGGCGGTATTATTGTTGTCCCAGATTATATGGATATCTATGATTTCACGCCAATACAGTACCCAGCCGATGATCGAAATTCAGAATGGAAAACGACCCATTTTGACTTCCATTCGATTCACGATAATATCTTAAAGCTCGATATTCTGGGACACGATGATCCGACCGTTATCAGGATGCTTCAGGATTTGAGCGGAATTGATCCAAAGACCATCCCGACAGATGACCCGGAAGTAATGAAAATTTTCAGCGGCCCTGAACCATTGGGAGTAACTGAAGAGCAGATTATGTGTAAAACAGGGACACTCGGAATCCCAGAATTCGGAACACGATTCGTTCGGCAAATGCTTGAGGATACAAAACCGACTACTTTTTCCGAGCTTGTGCAAATTTCTGGTCTTTCACACGGTACAGACGTTTGGCTGGGGAACGCCCAGGAACTCATTCATAATAAAATTTGTACGCTAAGTGAAGTAATCGGCTGCCGTGATGATATTATGGTCTATTTAATCTACCAGGGGCTAGAGCCATCATTTGCCTTCAAAATTATGGAATCCGTCCGTAAAGGTAAAGGATTAACAGACGAAATGGAAGAAGAAATGCGCAGAAATAAAGTACCAGAATGGTACATCGAATCATGTAAAAAGATAAAATACATGTTCCCTAAGGCTCATGCGGCTGCTTATGTATTAATGGCTGTCCGAATTGCCTACTTTAAGGTTCACCATCCACTCTACTACTATGCTGCGTATTTCACAGTCAGGGCGGAGGATTTTGATGTTGATACCATGGTTAAAGGTCCACAGGCAATCAAGGCGCTAATTGAAGAAATTAATGCAAAAGGCCTTGATGCCTCCACTAAAGAAAAGAACCTGTTAACTGTTATGGAGCTTGCACTGGAAATGACAGAGAGAGGATTCAGTTTCAAAAAAGTTGACCTGTACCGTTCAAGCGCGAGTGAATTTATTATAGACGGAAATTCACTTATTCCGCCGTTTAACGCCATCCCAGGTCTTGGCACAAACGCGGCGCTTAACATCGTCAAGGCAAGAGAACAAGGAGAATTTCTTTCTAAGGAAGATCTTCAGCAAAGAGGTAAGGTTTCTAAAACCATCATAGAGTACCTAGACAACCATGGCTGCTTAGAATCTCTTCCAGAGCAGAATCAGCTGTCATTGTTTTAAGTTTGTTACAAATAGGAAAATTGATATTGATAGTACTGAGCTGGTTAGAGCGCCTGAAAGCGGAAACCAACGGGCCTAACCCCTTGACTCTACAGCTATTGTATTTGCATAAACAAAATGGTTATGGTATAGTCATATTGGAAATACTATCAATAACTCTCGTAAATGAAGAGTGGGGCAACCCACTCTTTCGTGTTGTGTACGCTTGTTTTTTATTTGTTTTAATCCTTTAATTAAGGGAATAATCCAGCATAGTATGAACAATTGAATAAAGGAGGGATTTTTTTTGAGCAAGGTGACTGAAACGGTTGAGAAATTAGTCACTCCCATTTTAGATGACCTTAATTTAGAACTAGTTGATATTGAATACGTCAAAGAAGGTAAAGATTGGTTTCTTCGTGTATTCATTGACAAAGAAACAGGTGTGGATATTGAAGAATGCGGTATGGTCAGCGAAAGACTAAGCGACAAACTCGATGAAGTGGATCCGATACCCTACAACTATTTCTTAGAGGTTTCATCACCGGGAGCTGAGCGCCCTCTGAAAAATGACAAAGATTTTGAAAAAGCAATTGGTAAAAATGTTTATATCAAGACATACGAGCCAATTGACGGGGAAAAAGTTTTCGAAGGTATGTTAAAACAGTTTAATGGTCAAACCGTAACCGTAGAAATTAAAATAAAAACAAGAAGAAAAACGATTGATATTCCATATGAAAAAGTGGCCAATGCTCGATTAGCAGTGGTTTTTTCGTAATATAGCCTAAAGCCTAAAAGAAAGAGATTAAAGGGGGATAAAAGTCTGATGAGCAGCGAATTGTTGGATGCTCTTGTTTTGCTTGAAAGAGAAAAAGGCATTTCACGAGATGTTCTTATTGATGCTATTGAAGCAGCACTCGTATCTGCGTACCGCAGAAATTTTAACCAAGCACAAAATGTTCGGATTGATTTAAATCTTGAAACAGGTACCATGCGAGTTTTTGCCCGTAAAGAAATCGTTGATCAGGTATTTGATCCACGACTTGAAATATCCATAGAAGAAGCGAAAAAAATTAATCCTAATTACCAGATTGAAGATATCGTGGAATTAGAGGTAACACCAAAAGATTTTGGCCGAATCGCAGCCCAGACGGCAAAGCAAGTGGTTACACAGAGAGTTCGTGAAGCCGAAAGAGGTATTATTTATTCAGAATTTATTGACCGTGAAGAAGATATTATGACGGGAATCGTTCAGCGGCAGGATTCGAAGTTTATATATGTAAGCCTTGGCAAAATTGAAGCGATCCTTCCGGCTAATGAACAGATGCCAAATGAGCACTATAAGCCGCATGACCGAATTAAGGTGTTCATTACAAAGGTAGAAAAGACAACAAAGGGACCGCAGATTTTTGTTTCCAGAACACATCCAGGTCTTTTAAAGCGCCTGTTTGAAATAGAAGTTCCAGAAATATATGATGGAACTGTTGAAATTAAATCAGTTGCCCGTGAGGCAGGAGACCGTTCGAAAATTTCTGTTCACTCAGAAAATGAAGAGGTGGATCCAGTAGGTTCATGTGTCGGTCCAAAAGGAACCCGTGTTCAGGCAGTGGTCAATGAACTAAAAGGGGAAAAGATCGATATTGTTAAATGGTCATCAGACCCTGTTGTTTTTGTGGCAAACGCCTTAAGCCCTTCAAAAGTTCTTGATGTTATTGTAAGTGAAGAGGAAAAAGCTACAACTGTCATTGTTCCTGATTATCAGCTTTCGCTGGCCATTGGTAAAAGAGGTCAAAATGCTCGCCTGGCTGCCAAGCTGACAGGATGGAAGATTGATATTAAATCCGAAACGGAAGCACGTGAGAACGGCATTTATCCTCGTGAAGAAGCATTGCTGTCTTTTGACAGTACAGATTATGAAGAAGACTTTGATGTCCAGGATGATCTGGATTAAGAAGAGGTGAATAACTGTGAACAAACCTAGAAAAGTTCCTATGCGTAAATGTGTCGCAACCGGTGAATTGAAGCCGAAAAAAGAACTCGTTCGCATTGTTCGCTCCAAAGAAGGGGAAGTGTCTGTAGACCCAACCGGGAAGAAATCCGGCCGGGGGGCCTATCTTTCAAAGGAAAAAGAAGCAGTATTACTAGCAAAAAAGAAAAATGTTCTAGCCAATCATTTGGAATCACAAATTGACGATTCCATATATGAAGAGCTTTTAGAGCTCATTGAGAAGGAGAAACGACTATCCTAATGAATTCAAATCAATGGATGTCATTGCTTGGCTTAGCAAATCGGGCGCGAAAAATTACTTCAGGTGAAGATCTAACAATCAAAGATATCAGAAACGGTAAAGCAAAGCTCATATTACTATCAGCGGACGCTTCTGTTAATACAGCGAAGAAAGTAACGGATAAGTGTAAATCCTATCAAGTACCCTATAAGCTAGTGGAAAATAGGCAGCTGCTTGGTCAGGCTATCGGAAAAGAAGCCAGGGTCGTTGTTGCTGTTTTAGATGATGGATTTGCAAAAAAACTGAAGTCGTTGCTCGATTAATTCCAGCGGGGGTGAAAGTATGAGTAAAATGCGCGTTTACGAATATGCAAAAAAACATAACGTATCCAGCAAGGATGTAATAACGAAATTAAAAGACTTAAATATTGAGGTTTCTAATCATATGACAACAATTGAATCAGATGCCGTTAAAAAATTAGACGGACTTTTTGGCAACAAGAATGCAAATCAGCCTCAAAAGCAAAATAACCAGCAGCACCAAGGACAGAAACAGCAGCATGTAAATGTAAAACCAAAAGCAGCGGCTGCTGATGATGAAATTGATAGTGCGCCACCAGCCAAAAAGGTGGTTAAACCTTCTAATAAGGTCAATGAAGGCAAAAAGACTAACCAGGAAAATCAAGTAAAAGAAAACAAAGCCTTTAATAAAAACAGTAACAATAATAGAAATAAAAACCGAAATAATAACAAGAACAAAAATCAAAAGGGAAGACAGCAGCAGACACATGCTGCACCAGCTCCAAAAAAGCAAAAAGAGCTTCCTGAAAAAATTACTTTTAGCGAATCCTTAACTGTTGCCGAACTGGGCAAGAAACTGCATCGCGAACCATCTGAAATTATTAAAAAGCTATTTATGCTTGGGGTTATGGCAACCATTAATCAAGAGCTTGATAAAGATGCCATCGAATTAATTGCCGGTGATTATGGTGTGGAAGTAGAAGAAGAAGTTCTTATAGATGCAACGGATTTGGAAACCTACTTCGCAGATGATGAAGATGCTGTATTATCTGAACGTCCTCCTGTTGTAACAATTATGGGCCATGTCGACCACGGAAAAACGACTACATTAGATTCCATTAGAAATACAAAGGTTACAGCTGGAGAAGCTGGCGGGATTACCCAGCATATCGGTGCCTATCAGGTTGTTGAAAATGGCAAGAAAATTACGTTTTTAGATACACCAGGACACGCTGCATTTACAACGATGCGTGCACGCGGTGCCCAGGTTACTGATATTACTATTTTAGTTGTAGCAGCAGATGACGGTGTTAAGCCGCAGACTGTTGAAGCGATCAATCACGCCAAGGCTGCGGAAGTACCGATTATTGTTGCTATTAATAAAATGGATAAAGAGGGAGCCAATCCTGACCGGGTTATGCAGGAATTGACAGAATATGGTCTTGTACCTGAAGCATGGGGCGGAGATACTATTTTTGTTCCTATTGCTGCCCTAAAAGGGGAAGGAATTGACAATCTTCTTGAAATGATTTTATTAGTAAGTGAAGTGGAAGAATATAAAGCAAATCCAAATCGCGCTGCAGTAGGAACAGTCATTGAAGCGCAATTGGATAAGGGCCGCGGTTCTGTAGCTACCCTCCTTGTTCAGAATGGAACACTGAAAATAGGAGATCCGATTGTAGTCGGGAACACATTTGGGCGAGTTCGTGCAATGGTGAATGATTTAGGGCGCCGTGTGAAACAGGCTGGTCCATCTACTCCTGTTGAAATTACTGGTTTAAACGACGTGCCACAGGCAGGGGATCGTTTCGCGGTTGTAGCAGATGAGAAAACAGCCCGCCAGATTGGTGAATCACGTGCACAAACGGCACTGCAGGCTCAGCGCAGTGAAAAAACACGTGTAAGCTTAGATAACTTATTTGAGCATATGAAACAAGGTGAAATGAAAGAATTGAATGTTGTTGTCAAGGCGGATGTTCAGGGTTCTGCAGAAGCACTTACAACAGCCCTGCAAAAAATTGATGTCGAAGGCGTAAATGTTCGAATCCTTCATACAGGCGCTGGAGCTATTAATGAATCTGACATTACACTTGCATCTGCATTTAACGCGATTGTTGTCGGATTTAATGTGCGCCCTGATGTTAACGCGAAACGTGCAGCAGAGGCTGAAGGTGTTGAAATCCGTCTGCACCGCATTATCTATAAGGTTATTGAAGAAATTGAATTGGCTATGAAGGGTATGCTTGAGCCTGAGTATGCAGAAAAAATTATTGGCCAGGCAGAAGTTCGCCAGACCTTTAAGGTTTCTAAAATTGGAACGATTGCAGGTTCCTATGTAACCGACGGAAAAATCACTCGTGATAGCGGTGTCCGTTTAATTCGTGACGGAATTGTTATTTTTGAAGGAGAAGTCGACGATCTTAAGCGCTTTAAGGATGATGCAAAAGAGGTCGCACAAGGATATGAATGCGGAATTACCATTAAAAACTTCAATGATGTAAAAGAAGGAGATGTCATTGAAGCATATATTATGGAGGAAGTGGAACGTAAATGATGATTGGCCTAGCAGCCTGTGAATGCATTATTTATGATGCACACTCTTTAAAAGACAAACGGGCTGTGCTGCAGCGGATTATTTCCCGTTTAAGGCAAAAACTGAATGTATCCGTTTCAGAGGTTGACTATCAAGATGTATGGCAGCGAACGAAGATTGCCATCGCTGCTGTATCCTCCGCCCGCGTTTCGGCTGAGCAAGAACTGCAGAATGCCCTTAAATTAATTGATTCGTTCCCGGAAATCGAACGAACCATTACAAATTTTGAGTGGCTTTAGCAAGAGTCTCCTTAGTTCATAAGAGAGGTGTTTTAAATGAGCCTTCGAGCAACGAAAGTCGGCGAACAAATGAAAAAGGAATTGGGCGATATTATCGGCCGGAAAATAAAAGACCCCCGGGTTGGATTTGTCACTGTTACAGATGTTCAAGTAACAGGCGATCTTCAGCAGGCAACGGTTTACATCTCTGTTCTAGGAGATGAGGAGCAAAGAGAAAATACGCTTAAAGGTTTGGCTAAAGCCAAAGGGTTTATCCGATCTGAGATTGGCCAGCGGATTCGTTTACGTAAAACCCCGGAAATTTTCTTTGAATTTGATGAATCGATTGATTATGGGAATCGAATTGAATCATTGATTCATCGAATTCACGATGAGGATCGTTCAAAAGGCGAGGAAGAGTAAATCTTTTCTAATATGAGAAAATCGGATAGACACGTGTCTATCCTTTTTTTTCGAAAGGTGGATTTAGATGGAAGGTATTTTGCCATTGTTTAAACCAAAGGGGCTTACCTCTCATGATTGTGTTTTTAAGCTTCGGAAAATATTGCGAATGAAAAAGATCGGGCATACAGGCACTCTTGACCCAGATGTAACAGGGGTGCTTCCCATTTGTTTGGGAAAAGCAACAAAAGTAGCTGAGTACATAACGGAAGCAGGCAAAGCATATGAAGGAGAAGCAACTATCGGTATTGCGACAACAACAGAGGATTCCTCTGGAGATGTAATTGCTGAAAAAAAGATTGAAAAGTCTTTTTCGAGGGAGCAAATTCTCGATGTGCTAAATGAACTGACAGGAGAAATTGTTCAAATTCCTCCAATGTATTCTGCCGTGAAAGTTAATGGGAAGCGGCTCTATGAGTATGCCAGGCTTGGGATCACAGTGGAAAGGCCTGAAAGAAAGGTGACCATTCATTCCATTGATCTTCTTGATGACCGGATGATTTTTGAGGGGGAACGCGTCAAGTTCCGCTTCCGCGTATCGTGCAGCAAGGGGACCTATATTCGCACATTAGCAGTCATGATTGGAGAAAAACTTGGATATCCAGCGCATATGTCTGATCTTGTCAGAATTGAGTCGGCTGGCTATACGATACAAGATTGTCTGACGTTCGAAGAGATTGAACAAAAAATGGAAGATGGGACGCTTTCTGATTTTATCAGGCCAATGGAATCGGCACTTTTCCATTTGCCCAAAATTACGATAAATGATACAGTAGCAAAGAAAGTAAAAAATGGGGCCATATTAAATATTCCCGAGAACTTTTTGAATATGAGCGAACCGATTGTCATAGAAACCAAGGAAGGGACTGTCTTGGCTATATATCAAAAGCATCCTTCTAAGACTGGACTGATGAAGCCGGTAAAGGTTCTGAGGAATGAGGAATAGTTCATTGACGCTCTAGATTAGAAAAAGGTGAACCATCATGGAAATCATTTCGTTAAATCATCCTATACATTTAAATCATTTATATTTACCGGAATTATCGATGGCATTAGGATATTTCGACGGAGTTCATTTAGGCCATCAAAAGGTTATTTTGCAGGCGAAAAGGACAGCAGATGAAACAGAAATGAAAAGTGCTGTCATGACGTTTGATCCTCATCCGTCAGTGGTATTGGGGAACAATATTCAGCATGTTGAGTATATAACCCCTCTTCAGGATAAAATTCAATTGATTGCCGATTTAGGCATTGATTATCTATTCATTGTTCATTTCACCCGCGATTTTGCAAATTTATCGCCGCAGGAATTTGTCGATCAGTATTTAATCGGACTAAACGTCCAGCATGTTACAGCTGGTTTTGACTACACCTACGGGAAGATGGGAAAAGGAACAATGGAAACAATGCCTGAGCATTCACGCGGGAAATTTGGATGTACGACCGTACCAAAGCTTTCGGTCAATAATGAAAAGGTAAGTTCCACATTAATACGGACACATATCCGAAATGGCCAGATGGAAAGGCTGCCAGAGATCCTTGGCCGATATTATACTACAAGCGGGACAGTAGTGCACGGAGATAAAAGAGGCCGAACCATCGGATTTCCAACAGCAAATGTTGAATTAAACGGCGATTATATTTTTCCGCCCCTTGGTGTTTTTTGTGTGAGAATTCTTGTCCAAGGAAAATGGCATGAAGGTGTCTGCAATGTAGGGTATAAACCAACCTTTAATGTGGTGTCATCCAAACCATCTGTAGAGGTTTTTATCTTTAATTTTGATCAGGAAATATATGGGCAGGATGTGACAGTTGAATGGCATATTCATCTGCGCAAGGAACAAAAATTTGCTGGTGTTGCCGAGCTTGTAGCGCAAATTGAAAAAGACAAGCAAAAAGCAATTGAGTATTTTGCAAAGTAAAACGTCAAACTCTGCTTGATTTTTGTCGTAAAAAGTTGTATTCTAAATAACGTATCAAATGAACCTTTGCTTGGCAAGTCGAGTCACCAACGCTTGCTCAGTAAATGGGGATCTGAAAATTTAGGAGGTGAATAGGATGGCAATCACTAAAGAACGTAAAAATGAACTTATCAGTGAATACAAAATTCACGAGAGCGATACTGGTTCTCCAGAAGTTCAAATCGCTGTCCTTACGGAAGAAATTAACAAATTGAACGAGCACTTAAAAGTGCACAAGAAAGACCACCATTCACGTCGCGGTCTTTTGAAAATGGTAGGTAAGCGCCGTAACCTGTTGACTTACCTTCGTAACAAGGACGTTCAACGCTATCGCGTACTAATCAATAAATTAGGTCTACGTCGATAATCAATGGAAAGCGGGATTATTCCCGCTTTTTTATTAGGCATAAAAGGAACATTTGTTTACATATTAATGCTTGGCTATTTTAACATACAATAAATCTGTACATACTAGAAATGTGGCCATAATGGGCTAAAGCTTCATTTAACACATAAATGTTTGTTCAAAAATGATTGAACATTGATATAGATGAAAGCAAAATGTTTGTTAAATAAAGAATTCATTAAACTAATTAGGGAAGGTTTATGCTATCAAATTGGCTAGACCCCCGAGAAGAGATAGAGAGGGGTACAAAGATGGGACAAGATAAGCATGTTTATTCCATAGATTGGGCCGGCCGCAAGCTGACAGTCGAAATCGGTCAGTTAGCGAAGCAAGCAAACGGCGCCGTGATGGTTCGCTATGGAGACTCAGCTGTTCTAAGTACTGCAACAGCATCAAAAGAACCCAAGAATTTGGATTTCTTCCCGCTAACCGTCAACTACGAGGAGAGACTTTATGCAGTAGGGAAGATTCCTGGAGGATTTATTAAAAGAGAAGGACGTCCAAGTGAGAAAGCCATTTTAGCTTCCCGTTTAATTGACAGGCCAATTCGCCCGTTATTCGCTGATGGTTTTCGAAATGAAGTTCAGGTAGTCAGCATGGTTATGAGTGTTGATCAAGACTGTTCAACTGAAATGGCGGCAATGTTTGGATCTTCATTAGCCCTAAGTGTGTCAGATATTCCATTTGACGGTCCAATCGCTGGTGTTCAAGTTGGCCGTGTGAACAATGAATTCATCATTAACCCGACAGTTGAGCAAGCCGAAAATAGTGATATCCACCTTGTTGTAGCCGGAACGAAAGATGCGATAAACATGGTTGAAGCAGGGGCAATTGAGGTTCCTGAAGAAACCATGCTTGAAGCAATCATGTTCGGCCATGAGGAAATTAAACGCCTAATTGCTTTCCAAGAGGAAATCGTAAAAGAAATCGGCAAGGAAAAAATTGAAGTTACATTATTTGAAATAGATCAGGAATTAGAAAAGCAAGTTCGCGGTCTTTGTGAAGAAGAAATGATTGCTGCAATTCAAGTTCAGGAAAAGCATGCCCGCGAGGATGCGATTTCTGCTGTGAAAAATAAAGTATTAGAAAACTTCCAGGAACAAGTTGCATCAGATGAAGACTTAAAACAAGTCAAAAAAATCTTAGATAAGATTGTTAAAGGTGAAGTAAGAAGACTTATTACGGAAGAAAAAGTCCGCCCTGATGGACGTGGTCTTGAAGTGATACGCCCACTATCATCAGAAGTTGGGCTTCTTCCAAGAACACACGGCTCAGGATTATTTACACGCGGGCAGACTCAGGCTTTGAGTGTATGTACGCTAGGTGCCTTAGGAGATGTCCAGATTCTTGATGGATTGGGAATTGAAGAAGAAAAACGTTTCATGCACCATTATAATTTTCCAAACTTCAGTGTAGGTGAAACAGGGCCAATGAGAGGGCCTGGCCGCCGTGAAATCGGGCATGGTGCTTTAGGTGAGCGTGCATTGGAGCCGGTTATTCCATCTGAAAAGGACTTCCCATATACGGTTCGTCTTGTATCTGAGGTGCTTGAGTCAAACGGTTCTACTTCTCAGGCTAGTATTTGTGCAAGTACACTAGCAATGATGGACGCTGGTGTTCCAATTAAAGCTCCTGTTGCTGGGATTGCGATGGGACTTATTAAATCAGGCGAGCATTATTCCATTCTTACTGATATTCAAGGAATGGAAGATCATTTGGGCGATATGGACTTTAAGGTTGCGGGAACAGCAAAAGGTGTTACCGCACTGCAAATGGATATCAAAATTGAAGGTCTTTCCCGTGAAATATTAGAAGAGGCCCTTCAGCAGGCTAAAAAAGGCCGTATGCAAATTTTAGATTCCATGCTTAGTACATTGGATAAGCCAAGAAATGAGCTATCTGCTTATGCTCCAAAAATTCTGACTATGGCCATTAATCCTGATAAAATCCGCGATGTGATCGGACCAAGCGGTAAGCAGATCAATAAGATTATTGAGGAAACCGGAGTTAAGATTGATATTGAGCAGGATGGTACAGTCTTTATTTCTTCAACTAATGAGGAAATGAATCAAAAGGCCAAGAAAATCATTGAGGATATCGTCCGTGAGGTTCAAGTGGGAGAAATGTATCTTGGTAAAGTGAAACGCATTGAAAAGTTCGGTGCATTTGTTGAGATTTTCCAAGGAAAAGATGGGTTAGTCCACATTTCTGAACTTGCCGAAGAACGTGTTGGCAAAGTGGAAGACGTACTTTCCATTGGAGACGAGATTCTTGTGAAGGTAACTGAAATCGATAAACAAGGCCGGGTTAACCTTTCTAGAAAAGCGGTTCTTAAGGAGCAGCGCGAGCAAAAGGAAAAAGCTCAGCAGTAATTTTATTCTTAAAAGCGGCTTTAATCAGGAGTCAGGAAGGTGTCTTCCTGACTCTTTCTATATACATATTTTTTCAAGAATCTGCCTAAGGTTCTACCTTGTCCCTTCAAAACATATGGTTAATTGAAGGAGGCAATGATGATGAGAAGGCTGATTCCGTTTGTTATTATTTTTATTTTAGCGTTAACCTTTGTTAATAATCCTTTTACTAATCATTATGTTGCTGGCTTAAAAAATGATGCTATTTTCGTTTCAAAACAAAAGGATCCTCTATATAAGGAGATTGCGAAGAAAGCTGATGAATATTATCTTCCGCCGGAAAATGCAAAAATCGATCGGGTGTGGAAGGCGATACCTGGGCTGAATGGAGTTAAGGTCGATATTCAGGCATCCTATAAGAAAATGGCGGATGCAGGGAAATTTGAGGAGGATAAGCTAGTTTTTACTCAAGTTGAACCTGAAGTTCAATTAAGCGATCTGCCGCCGTCCCCCGTCTATAAAGGCCACCCAGATAAGAAGATGGTTAGCTTCCTGATCAATGTGGCGTGGGGAAATGAATATTTAACAGATATGCTTGCTGTTCTAAAAAAGCATAATGTGTCTGCTACTTTTTTTCTTGAGGGAAGATGGGCGCAGAATAATCCAGAGCTCGCAAGCATGATTGAATCTGCAGGTCATGAACTGGGGAATCATTCTTATTCTCACCCGGATATGGCGAAAATTTCTGCAGCCAAAGCACGGGAAGAAATCAGGAAAACGAATGAGGTCATTAAGGCAATCACGGATAAGCCGACAAAATGGTTTGGCCCTCCAAGTGGAAGCTTCAGGGATGAGATTGTGAAGATCGCCGCAGAAGAGCAGCTGGGTACAGTGTTGTGGACAGTTGATACAGTAGACTGGAAAAAGCCATCCCCTGAAAGCTTAATTAATCGTGTGATGGGCAAAGTCCATAACGGAGCAATGATTCTTATGCACCCGACAGATCCGACCGCTAAATCATTAGAACGGCTAATTCTTCAGTTAAAAGAAAAAGATTTGCAGGTCGTTCCAGTTTCTGAACTTTTAAGCTCAGAAAGAACAATAGATTATGCTGATTTTGGAAAAGGTAATGATGTAGACTAAAAAAAATCGCTTCACTGTTTTAGAATCAGGAGGAATTTATTTGGTAAAGAAATATACTTGTCAAAATGGTGTAAGAATTGTACTAGAAAATATCCCAACGGTTCGTTCTGTTGCCATTGGTGTATGGATCGGCACTGGCTCTCGAGATGAGAATCCTGAAAACAATGGGATTTCCCATTTTCTTGAGCATATGTTCTTTAAGGGTACAAAAACAAGAACAGCTTTAGATATTGCTGAATCATTTGACAGCATAGGCGGTCAGGTCAATGCATTCACATCCAAGGAATATACCTGCTATTATGCAAAAGTGCTTGATACGCATGCAAAATTTGCTCTTGAAGTGCTGGCCGATATGTTTTTTAACTCTACATTTGATGATGTGGAATTGAAAAAGGAGAAAAACGTTGTCTATGAAGAAATAAAAATGTATGAGGATACGCCAGATGATATTGTTCATGATTTGCTCAGCAAGGCTATTTATGAAAACCATCCGCTTGGCTATCCAATTTTAGGAACAGAAGAGACACTATCAACTTTTTCAAGTGATACATTAAATGAGTATGTCCATAATATGTATACACCCGAAAAAGTCGTCATTTCGATAGCTGGAAATATTTCTGAGTCCTTTATAAGCGAAGCAGATAAGCTTTTCGGTTCCTATGATGGCGGAAAACACGAAAAATCTTCACAAAGTCCGGCATTCCATCCTAACCGAGTCGCAAGGAAAAAGGATACGGAACAGGCGCATTTATGCATTGGCTACAAGGGCTTGCAGGCTGGGCACAGTGATATGTACAATTTGATTATTTTAAATAATATCCTTGGCGGAAGCATGAGCAGCCGGTTATTCCAGGATGTCAGGGAGCAGAAAGGATTAGCTTATTCGGTATTTTCTTATCATTCTGCGTTCCAGGATACTGGAATCGTCACGCTTTATGGGGGAACAGGTGCGAAGCAATTAGATGTATTGTTTGAAACCATGCAGGAAACGCTTGATAAGCTTAAAGCAGAGGGCATTACCGACAAGGAACTAACAAACAGCAAGGAGCAGCTCAAAGGCAGCTTAATGCTTGGTTTAGAAAGTACAAACAGCCGAATGAGCCGCAATGGCAAAAATGAGCTGCTGCTAGGATACCATCGCAGCCTGGATGAAATTATCGAACAAATTGATTCAGTCACCAAGCAAGGGGTAAATGAGATGGCGAATGCCGTCTTTACGGACAACTACTCTATTGCTTTAATTAGTCCAGAAGGCGAAATGCCAAAAAGCCTGAAATAAATGAGAAAGCGCAAGGGGCCCGTAAGACGGCGCTTTGAGATCGATCGCTCTTGCAGCTGAAATTTTATACGTTTACCTATGAACGAAAACAGTCTGACAAACAGGCTGTTTTTTTTCGTCTTTATTTGGGTCTAATTATGTTTTTCTATCGATAAGATATTAATAATAGACAAATAGGGGGATGTCCACATGAGGTTAAGCGAGCTTGGCGGCAAAGAAATCGTTGATGTCAAAAGAGCGGAAAGGCTGGGGATTCTTGGTCAGACAGACTTAGAGATAAATGAGAAAACAGGGCAAATCCAAGCTCTAGTCATTCCATCGCTAAAATGGTTTGGCCTAAAACGACAAGGGGAAGAAATACGCGTCCCATGGAGCCACATCAAAAAGATTGGCAACGATATGATCATCCTGGATATGCCTGACGATGAGGAAGAGACAGTACTATAAAATAGGTGCTTTTTTAAAAAGACTGGGAAACCAGTCTTTTTTTCTTTGGCTGTGCAAAAATCAGCCGATGAGTCTGCGAAGCCTTTTCATTTTGAACATATTAGCCTTAATTAAAGTGGATAATCACCTATTTTCCATTCCATACATAAGATGTTGAAGTAGTTATGGTTTAATAAAAAGCTGTGTTAATGGTTTATGTTGATTTAACCGCTTAGTTGATCCTCGCTGCAGGCGCGTAGACTCCTGGGGGATCAGCGTTGAAGCTAGACGTGCGCAGGAGCGTAAGCTGCGAGGAGGCTCGCAAAACGCCCCCCGGAAAGCGAAGCGCCTGGAGAGGAAATCAACGGCCAAAATTAACAAAGCCAAAAAAATACCTGTACATTCTTGAAAAGAAGGTGAGGGTTTCATGTTAACAGGGATACAGGTCGCTGTCATTGGCGGTGATGCCAGGCAGCTAGAGATTATCCGCAAATTAACGGATCTGGATGCCAAACTTTCATTGATTGGTTTTGAACAATTAGATCACGCCTTTACCGGCGCTATGAAAGAAAAAATCGATGAAGTCGATTTCTCTGATAAAGATGTCATTATCCTGCCAGTTCCAGGAACAGGACTTGATGGCCAAATAGAGACGATATTTTCAAATGAAAAGGTGTATCTTCAAAAAGAAATGCTCCTTGAGACACCGTCACATTGCACCATTTATTCTGGAATCAGCAATTCTTATTTAGATGGGATAACAAAACAGGCGAATAGAAATCTTATTAAACTTTTTGAGCGTGATGATGTAGCCATATATAATTCGATTCCAACTGTGGAAGGTACGATTATGATGGCCATTCAGCACACCGATATTACCATTCATGGCTCAAATGTTGTCGTCCTGGGCCTCGGCCGCACGGGAATGAGCACGGCAAGAATATTTGATGCACTTGGGGCGAATGTAAAAGTCGGTGCCAGGAAAACGGAACATTTAGCAAGGATCTTTGAAATGGGCCTTGAACCTTTTCACTTAAGTGATTTAGAAAATCAAGTAAAAGATACTGATATTTGTATCAACACGATACCTCATTTAGTTGTGACCGCCTCGGTTATTTCGAAAATGCCTGTTCATACGCTCATTATTGACCTTGCCTCTAAACCTGGAGGCACTGATTTTAGATATGCAGAAAAGAGGGGCGTAAAAGCGCTGCTCGCACCGGGGCTGCCTGGTATTGTTGCACCTAAAACAGCAGGGCAGATTTTGGCGAATGTTCTGGCTCAGCTAATTATGGATGATATGAAAAAACGAGAGGGGAATACGAAATGAGTTTGAAAGGCAAACGAATTGGTTTTGGATTGACGGGATCACATTGTACGTACGATGCTGTGTTTCCAGAAATAGAAAAGCTTGTTGAAGCGGGTGCAGAGGTGCTCCCAGTGGTAACCTACACGGTGAAAAGCACAAATACCAGGTTTGGCGACGGAGAGGATTGGGTACAAAGAATAGAGGATTTGACAGGAAATAAGGTAATAGATTCTATTGTAAAAGCAGAACCGCTAGGCCCGAAAATTCCGCTTGATTGCATGGTTATTGCACCGCTTACCGGTAATTCTATGAGTAAGTTTGCAAATGCCTTGACAGACTCCCCTGTCTTAATGGCAGCTAAAGCAACGCTCAGAAATCAGAAACCGGTGGTGCTTGGCATTTCAACAAACGATGCACTGGGATTAAATGGTGTGAACCTCATGCGCCTAATGGCTACCAAGAATATATTCTTTATTCCATACGGGCAGGATGACCCAATTAAAAAACCAAACTCAATGGTAGCAAGAATGACATTATTATCCGATACCGTTGAATCAGCAATAGAAGGAAAACAATTGCAGCCGGTTATTGTGGAAAGATATAAGGATTAACATTTTTACAAGATCAATGTTTTATTATAAACAGCTAATTGGAGTGGAAGGCGCGCAGACTCCTGGGGATCAGCGTTGAAGCGAGACGTGCGCAGGAGCGGGCGCGACGAGAGGCTTGCAAAACGCCCCCCACGGAAAGCGGAGCGCCTGGAACGGAAATCAACGGCCAAGTATTAAAAAAATTCCCTTTGTTTTCTAGTAAAAATATATCCTTTTAAAAGTAAGATTGTGTGTTAAAATGAATGTTATTATAAGAAAATTCTTTAAGCTTTTTAAAAGAATTTTTGCTAGAAAATACAACATGTTTGAAAAGGGGAAGAAAAAATAATGGTTCAGAAAACTGGTTTTCATGTAGCAGTATTAGGTGCCACTGGCGCAGTAGGGCAGCAAATGCTTCAAACATTAGAGAAAAGAAATTTTCCTATTTCAAAACTAACTTTGTTATCATCCGCCCGTTCTGCCGGCACGAAGGTACAATTCAAGGGAGAAGAAATTACTGTTCAAGAAGCGACTCCAGAAAGCTTCAAGAGCGTTGATATTGCATTATTCAGTGCAGGCGGAAGCGTATCGAAGAAATTTGCTCCGCATGCAGTAGAACATGGTGCTATTGTAGTAGATAACACCAGCGCATATAGAATGGATGAGAATGTTCCGCTAGTAGTTCCTGAGGTAAACGAAGCTGACCTTCACAAACACAATGGGATTATTGCTAACCCGAATTGTTCCACTATCCAAATGGTGGTTGCTCTAGAACCTGTGAGACAAAAGTTCGGTTTAAATAAAGTTATTGTATCCACTTATCAGGCTGTCTCCGGATCAGGTGCAGCAGCTGTTGAAGAATTGTATGATCAAACAAAAGCTATTTTGAATGAAGAACCATATGAACCCAAAATTTTGCCGGTAAAAGGCGATAAGAAGCATTACCAGATTGCTTTTAATGCGATTCCGCAAATTGACGTGTTCACAGAAAATGGTTTTACCTACGAAGAAATGAAAATGATCAATGAAACCAAAAAGATTATGCACCTGCCAGATCTTCATGTAGCTGCAACATGCGTTCGTCTTCCTGTAGCCGTAGGCCATTCTGAATCTGTCTATTTTGAAGTGGGCCAGGATGGTGTAAGCGTTGAGGAACTAAAAGGGCTGTTAGGAAATGCGCCAGGTGTCACTCTGCAGGATGACCCTGAAAATCAGATTTATCCAATGCCTGCTGACTGTGTTGGCAAGAACGATGTATTTGTCGGCAGAATTCGCAAGGACTTGGATGAATCAAAAGGCTTCCATATGTGGGTAGTTTCCGACAATCTGCTGAAGGGTGCAGCTTGGAACTCAGTGCAAATCGCAGAAAGCTTGGTTAGACTTGAATTAGTTAAGTAATATTTATATAGAAGTACAGAGGTGTGACAATGAAAATAATCGTGCAAAAGTATGGAGGCACATCTGTTCGTGATGCATCGAGCCGTTCATATGCAATGCAGCACATCAAGAATGCACTTTCTGACGGATTTAAAGTTGTCGCAGTTGTATCGGCTATGGGTCGCAGAGGCGACCCATATGCCACTGATACATTGCTGTCACTGGTAGATTCAAATCACGCATTCATCAACAAACGTGAGAATGATTTATTATTATCCTGCGGTGAAATTATCTCGAGTATTGTTTTTACAAATATGCTGCTCGAAGAAGGTATTAGTGCAACAGCCTTAACCGGTGCACAGGCAGGATTTTTAACCAATGATGACCATATGAATGCAAAGATCATTGATATGAAATGCGATCGATTACAAAAAGAGCTTGAAACACATGATGTCATTGTTGTTGCGGGCTTCCAGGGCGCAGCAAAAAATGGCGATGTAACAACCATTGGCAGAGGCGGAAGTGATACATCAGCTGCAGCATTAGGGGCAGCCCTTAATGCAGAGTGGATTGATATTTTTACAGATGTAGATGGAATTATGACCGCAGACCCGAGGATTGTAAAGAATGCTCGGCCATTATCCAATATAACCTATACAGAAGTATGTAATTTGGCCTACCAGGGGGCAAAGGTAATCCATCCCCGCGCCGTTGAAATAGCCATGCAAGCAAAAATCCCCATAAGAATTCGCTCCAATTATTCCAATACTTTAGGAACCCTTGTGACTGCACCTGATAAAGAAGCAAAAGGCACAGACATTAAGGAACGTTTAGTAACAGGCATCGCTCATTTATCCAATGTTACACAAATCAAAGTTCTTGCAAAAAAAAATCAATATAATTTACAGGCAGAAGTCTTTAAAGCCATGGCTAAGGAAGAAATCAGCGTCGATTTTATCAATATTTATCCGAATGGGGTTATATATACCGTAACGGAGGATATGACTGATAAGGCAATTGCAGCGTTAAAGGCTCTCGGGTATGACCCTTTAGTCGAAAGGGGATGTGCCAAGGTTTCTGTTGTCGGTGCCGGCATGCAGGGAGTTCCCGGTGTAGCGTCAAAAATTGTAACAGCCCTTTCTGAAGAGGAAATTAGAATTCTGCAATCAGCTGATAGTCACACGACCATTTGGGTGCTTGTCAAGCAGACTGATTTATCAAAGGCGGTTAACTCGTTACATGACGCCTTCCATTTAGAAAAGAATGCTTCCGAGGAAACGAAGGATCATTTCTTTGAGATCAATAGGGTGCTCTCTAGGAGGAGTGAGCCTCCAGCGAATTTGGAGCCCTTAAACTAGAGGAGTGAACGAAAAGATGATTGATTTTGGAAGAGTTTCAACAGCAATGGTTACTCCGTTCGATAAGAAAGGGCATATTGATTTTCCAAAAACGACACAGCTCATTCATCATTTAATCGACAATGGCACTGATTCTCTTGTTATTGCAGGAACAACCGGTGAATCGCCGACATTGACAAAAGAAGAGAAACTCGCATTATTTAAACATGTGGTAGATACCGTCAATGGCAGGGTACCTGTGATTGCCGGAACGGGAAGCAATAACACTTACGAGTCCATTCAGCTGACAGAAAAAGCTCGAAAAATTGGTGTAGATGCCGTCATGGCTGTGGCTCCTTATTATAATAAGCCAAATCAGGAAGGCCTTTATCAGCATTTCAAGGCCATTGCTGAGAATACGGACTTGCCGATCATGGTCTATAATATACCGGGACGTTCGTCTGTTAATATTTTACCAGAAACCATTATTCGCCTGGCAAAAATCCCTAATATTATTGCAGTAAAAGAGGCCAGCGGGGATTTGGGTGCCATGGCGAAGATCATTGCGGGCACAGATAGTGACTTCAGGCTATACAGCGGTGATGATGGAATCACCCTGCCATGTATGGCAATTGGCGGGCATGGAGTTGTTTCAGTTGCTGCACATGTTATTGGCAATGAAATGCAGGAGATGGTTAAATGCTTTCTTGATGGCAATTGTACGAAGGCATCAGAGATGCATAGGAAGCTGCTTCCAGTGATGGAAGGCCTTTTTAAGGCGCCAAGTCCAGTTCCTGTAAAAACAGCGCTTCAGCTAAAAGGTTTAGATGTAGGTTCTGTCAGACTCCCATTAATCCCATTAACCGCAGAGGAAAGAGACACTTTAGCAGCATTGTTTGATAGTGAAGAATAGTTCTGAATGATAGGTCGGGCTCAAGAATCCTAGGGGGCCCGACTCTTTTGTTTTGTCAGGGAAATTTGCGCCTTTCTCTTTTGTGGTTGTCATGGTTTTCATCCTTCAAGTATAATATTGGTAACTGATCTCGATCGGGCCAACATACTGTAGGAGGATATATACATTGGAAATGAGAAAGAACGAAAACATCAAGGTAATGGCACTAGGAGGAGTGGGGGAGTTCGGAAAGAATATGTATCTAGTGGAAACCGACGGAGACATATTTGTTCTAGATGCCGGATTAATGATACCGGAAAATGAAATGCTCGGCATTGATATTGTCATCCCTGATTTTACCTATTTGTCGCAAAATCAGGACAGAGTTCAGGGAATCTTTTTAACACATGGACATGAAGACCATATCGGGGCATTATCCTACATTTTAAGGGAAATAAATGTCCCAGTGTACGGAACAAAGCTAACCCTTGCCCTTGCTAAGGCGAAAATGAAGGAACAGGAATTCAAAGGCAAGGCAAATTTCATTGAGGTGCAATCAGATACGAGGATTGAATTCCGCTCTGCGGATGTTTCTTTTTTCCGGACAACGCATAGCATACCGGACAGTGTAGGAATCTGTGTACACACGTCTGAGGGAAGCATTGTCTATACGGGGGATTTCAAATTTGATCAGGCTGCACTGGATCTTTATAAACCTGAAATTGGAAAAATGGCGCAAATAGGCGATGAAGGAGTTCTTTGTCTGCTGTCCGATAGCACAGAGGCGGACAAGCCAGGCTACACCCAGTCAGAAGCAAAGGTTGGCGGCAAGGTAACAGATACATTCTTTCATGCATCAGGGAGAATTATTGCAGCATCATTTGCCTCAGATTTAATCAGAATCCAGCACATATTTGATGCAGCCTATAAATGCGGGCGAAAGGTTGCGGTATTAGGAAGGTTTTCTCAGTCTGCCTGCGGAATTGCCCTTTCACACGGCTACCTTCAGGCATATGAGGATTTGATTATTCCAATCTCAGAAATTGGCCAATATGCCGATCACGAATTGGTTATCCTTGCGACGGGTTCCCAGGGAGAGCCAATCGAAGTCCTTCAGAAAATGGCAAAACAGACCCATAAGCATGTGAATATTAAGAATGGTGATACCGTCCTAATGGCTGCATCCCCGCTTCGCGGCACAGAGGTATTCATCTTTAAGACAGTCGATATGCTTTTCCGTGCCGGGGCAACAGTCATTTCCGGCAAGGGAACATTTCATACTTCAAGCCATGGCAGCCAGGAAGAGCTTAAATTTATGATTAATTTGCTAAAGCCTAAATTTTTCATTCCAGTCCATGGTGAATACCGCTTGCTAAAAGCGCATGCGAATCTAGCAAAGGAATGCGGACTCAATAAGTTTCAAATCCATATACCTGAAAAAGGCGAGGTCCTGGAATTTGATGAAGATTTCATTCGCTCAGCGGGCCGAATCCCGTCAGGAAACGTTTTAATTGATGGCAGCGGTGTCGGCGATGTTGGGAATATTGTGTTAAGAGACAGAAAGCTGCTTTCGCAGGATGGTATTTTGCTTGTTGTTGTGACCTTAAATAAAAAAGAAAAACGAATTTCTGCTGGCCCGGAAATCATTTCAAGAGGATTCGTGTATGTCAGGGAATCTGAAGAACTTCTAGTTGAAGCAACCAAAAGAGTAAAAGACATTGTTGAGAAAAATATTTCAAAGGATACATTTGACTGGTCTGAAATTAAGCAGGATATGAGGGATTCCCTTAATCAATATTTATTTGAAAAAACAAAGCGCAGACCAATGATCCTGCCGATTATTATGGAAGTATAATGGTTAAATAGCACAGCGCTAAAAGCTGTGCTATTTTTTATGCTGGCATGAAATATTTTACTTTTGAACATACTAAACTCATGTGCTATTTCAGAAAAAATAGGCGTGAAGGGAGAAAAAAGATGAATAATGATGTAAAACAAAACGGCTCGGAAACCCCAGAACAGGAGCTGCCGAAAGAGCAAGCACCAAGCCTGGTAGAAAAAATACAGCAGCTTGGACAAACGAATGTTCCACAGCTTTCACAAGATTCAAAAATACATTGTTTAACGATTGTTGGGCAAATTGAGGGTCATATCCAATTGCCCCCGCAAAACAAAACAACTAAATATGAACATTTAATCCCGCAAATCGTGGCGATTGAACAAAATCCAAAAATTGAAGGTCTATTAGTTATATTAAATACCGTAGGCGGAGATGTGGAGGCTGGGCTAGCGATTTCTGAAATGCTTGGCTCTTTATCAAAGCCGACAGTTTCCTTGGTTCTTGGCGGGGGACATTCCATTGGCGTGCCGATTGCTGTTTCTTGTAACTATTCCATTATCGCAGAGACGGCGACAATGACGATTCATCCGATTCGATTAACCGGCCTGGTCATTGGTGTCCCGCAAACCTTTGAGTATTTAGATAAAATGCAGGAGCGGGTCATTAATTTTGTTACCCAGCATTCAAATATCACTGAAGAACTATTTAAGGAACTAATGTTTGCTAAGGGGAACCTGACAAGGGATATCGGAACCAATGTAATCGGAAGAGACGCAGTGGAGTATGGCTTGATTGATGAAGTAGGCGGAATTGGCGCGGCAATGAAAAAGCTGAATGAACTAATTGATATTAAAAAGTCAGAAAACGAGGGATTGGTTCAATGATTCTTTATACGACCATGCCGCAGGAACTTGTATTTCAGACAGACCCGAGTGAATATGAGAAACAAAAGATTGTTCAATATGAAGGAATCCCGCTGCTTGTTTCTATGGACGAAGGGCAAAACTGCACTGTACTGCGTGTCATGAGCAGTGACCCGAACCACTTTATGAATGAAAAGTGCACCCCAGGATCAAAAATC
The DNA here is from genome assembly GCF_058792595.1 of Cytobacillus sp. MT66. NCBI lineage: Bacteria > Bacillati > Bacillota > Bacilli > Caryophanales > Bacillaceae > Cytobacillus > Cytobacillus sp. MT66. The sequence goes on along the minus strand of NZ_JBXAFB010000003.1, from coordinate 200,637 downwards.
ACTTTATCATCACTGCAAAATTAGGCAATGTGGTATAATAGAGAAAATAAACAAGGCAGCCAAAATATGGCTGCTTTCTTCTTTAAAAGACTTTATCGCTTTAACGCATTGGGGGTCAGGCCCCCGGTACGTTAAAGCGGTAAAGGGAAATTAACCAATCCTAAAAGGTGATCGAATGGCCAAGAAAAAGAGAAGACAATCCAGGAAAAAGGAAAATATCAAATCAACGATTAAATATGAATTAATTGCTCTTTTATTAATTGCACTTGCAGCAATTTCTATGGCAAAGCTGGGGGCTGTCGGAAGATCTTCTGTCCTTTTCTTCCGCTTCTTTACAGGAGAATGGTATATGGTGTGTCTGCTTGGCCTTTTCCTCTTTGCCGGCTATTTAATGTGGAAAAGAACCGCTCCATTTTTATTTAATATTAAGCTGCTTGGTGTTTATCTAATTTTCGGAGCACTGTTACTGTTAAGCCACGTGACACTTTTTCAGCTTCTGTCAAATGGCGGAAAGTTTGAAAACCCTAGTGTCATCGCCAATACATGGGAATTATTTTGGATGGAAGCCGCAGGCGAAACCAGTACAACAGACCTTGGCGGCGGTATGATTGGTGCGATTCTTTTTGCCATGTTTTATTTCCTATTCGATGAACCAGGAACAAAAATGATAGCAGCATTGCTGATTATTATTGGCTTTATTCTATTAACCGGAAAGACTTTCGGTGAAGCCGCGGGAAAAATGGTTGTCGGGTGCTGGAACTTTGCTAAAAGGCAGTGGGATGCCTTTAAACAAGATTTATCCCAGTGGAATGAGGAAAGAAGGGAAAAAAGGGAATCAAGGCGGGCACAGCTCGAAGAACGGCGAAATCAGCAAGCTGAGGCTCCCCAGCCAGAGCCGGTTATTACGATTAACAGTGCGGCTGGGACCCATGAAGAAGAAATTCAGCCTGAGCCTATTATTTCAAGCTTTGCTGAAAAAGCCTATAAGGATTCGAATTATGAAAGACCGGAACCAGTCAGAAAGAGCAAATCCCGGCAAGCGGAAGATGAGTCAGATGCGGAATCAGCTCCGCCAATCACTTTTACCGAAGTGGAAAATGTTGATTACGAGCTGCCTCCGATCAATCTATTAAATCTGCCTCGGAAAACGGATCAAAGCGGAGAATACGAATTGATTCATGCAAATGCTGCTAAGCTCGAAAGAACCTTTCAGAGCTTTGGCGTGAAAGCCAGGGTCACACAGGTTCATCTTGGGCCGGCTGTAACGAAGTACGAGGTTCATCCTGATGTCGGCGTTAAAGTGAGTAAGATCGTCAGCCTGCACGATGATCTGGCATTAGCCTTGGCTGCTAAGGACATTCGTATTGAAGCGCCTATACCGGGGAAATCAGCGATCGGCATTGAGGTACCTAATTCCGAAGTAGCTGTTGTATCGCTTAGAGAGGTTATTGAAGCCAGCCAGTATGACAAACCAGATGCCAAACTATTAATCGGACTAGGCAGAGATATTACAGGAGATTCTGTCCTGGCTGAATTAAATAAAATGCCCCATCTTCTTGTTGCAGGTGCGACAGGAAGCGGGAAGAGTGTCTGTATTAATGGCATTATCACCAGTATTTTAATGCGGGCAAAGCCACATGAAGTCAAGCTGATGATGATCGATCCAAAGATGGTTGAATTAAATGTCTACAACGGAGTTCCGCATTTGCTTGCCCCGGTTGTGACCGATCCGAAAAAAGCTTCGCAGGCACTGAAAAAAGTCGTAAACGAAATGGAACGCCGTTATGAATTATTTTCCCATACGGGCACAAGAAATATTGAAGGATACAATGATCATGTGAAGAAACACAGTGCTGAACAAGAGGCAAAGCAGCCCCTTCTGCCTTATATCGTGGTAATCGTGGACGAGCTTGCTGATTTAATGATGGTTGCTTCATCAGACGTCGAGGATGCCATTACAAGATTAGCGCAAATGGCCCGAGCGGCAGGGATTCATTTAATCATTGCTACCCAGCGTCCTTCTGTTGATGTCATTACAGGGGTGATTAAAGCCAATATTCCATCACGAATTGCCTTTGCTGTTTCTTCTGCTACTGACTCAAGAACGATTCTTGATATGGGCGGAGCTGAGAAACTGCTTGGCAGAGGGGATATGCTTTTCCTTCCAGTTGGTGCTTCTAAGCCTGTCCGTATTCAAGGTGCTTTCCTCTCAGATGATGAGGTTGAGGAAGTAGTCAATTTTGTCATTGGCCAGCAAAAAGCACAGTATCAGGAAGAAATGATTCCTGATGACGTTCCTGAAAACACATCAGAGGTCGAAGACGATCTATATGGAGAAGCTGTTGATCTTGTCCTGGAAATGCAGACAGCCTCTGTATCAATGCTCCAGCGCCGGTTTAGAATCGGCTATACGAGAGCTGCCAGACTGATAGATGAAATGGAAGCTAGAGGAATTGTCGGTCCATACGAAGGAAGCAAGCCAAGAGCCGTTTTAGCTGCAAAACCTCCTGAAGAAGCGAGTTCATAAATACAAAAAGGTCTGGATCCGTGTACGGCAACAAGTACCTCATGGGTCCAGTCCTTTTTCATTTGTAATAAATAAACCTACTATGGTTAAAAATAAAAGGAATCCAGCTATGGCTCCTTCCCAAATGCACTGCGTATAGGGTTGTAATCATAACACGGCTTTCTTTTTCCGAGAATTAGAGAAATTCTATTTCATTATTCGACAAAAAATGATATAGTATTTTCGGCTAGTAGGAAAGATTGAACATCAGAGGTCTGATGTCTTGAGAAAATTTGTTGGAGGAACCCTGCATGTCCATTAAGTCAGATAACCGGCATTTATATTTACAGGTGATTGATCGTTTAAAGCATGACATAGAGGCTGGAGTTTATAAAGAAAAAGAAAAACTCCCTTCAGAATTTGAGCTTGCTAAGCATCTGGGGGTAAGCAGAGCAACACTCAGGGAGGCTCTTCGTATTCTCGAGGAAGAAAACGTTATCATTCGCCGCCATGGAGTCGGTACGTTTGTAAATGCCAAGCCATTATTTTTATCTGGAATCGAACAATTGAATAGTGTGACTGACATGATTGTTGAAGCAGGGATGAAACCCGGAACAATTTTCTTAAGCTCAAATCTTATTGGGCCCACAGAGGATGATATTCGCCGTTTCCATTGTTCGCAGGATGAAGAGATTGTGGTCATTGAGCGGGTAAGAACGGCAAATGGGGAGCCAGTGGTATATTGCATTGATAAAATTCCCGGAAAAATTATAGCAGGGTCGTTTTCATATGAACAAGAGTCCATATTTGAAATATTGGAAACGAATGCAGAACGAAAGATTACATACGCAGTTGCTCAAATTGTTCCCATTGGCTACCATGAAAAAGTTTCACCCATTTTGGAATGTGATCCTGAAACATCACTGCTTGTACTAAAACAAATGCATTTCGATGAAAAGGATGAGCCCATTCTGTATTCAGTCAATTACTTTCGAGCCGATAAGTTCAGCTTTCAGGTGGTCCGAAAAAGAACCTAACCTAATAAGAACTGACTAACTAGCGGTGATAGTAATCTACAACAAAATCTTAGGGGGTAAAAAACCTTGAAAAAGCGTAAATTTGGCTTAACACTTTCTCTTGTTCTAGCAGCAGGAACGATCTTAGGAGCATGTGGAAGTGCAGATAAGAATGAAAATGAAAAGACTGGCGCCGGAGATGAAAAAGGAAATAAATTTTCCGTTGCAATGGTAACCGACGTTGGCGGTGTAGATGATAAATCCTTTAACCAATCCGCATGGGAAGGTTTAAAGGAATTCGGTAAAGATAATGGATTTGAACAAGGCAAGGGCGGATATGATTACCTTCAATCCAAATCAGATGCAGACTATGCAACAAACTTAAATAAGCTTGCCCGTGAAGGTTTCTCCCTGATTTTTGGAATTGGCTATAAGCTAAAAGCTGATATTGATAAAATTGCTCAGCAGCAAAAAGATACACACTTTGGGATTGTTGATGATATCGTTGAACAGCCAAACGTTGTCAGCGTCATGTTTAAAGAGCAGGAAGCTTCCTTCTTAGCAGGGGTTGCAGCAGCAAAAGCAACAAAATCGAACCATGTTGGATTTATTGGCGGGATGGAAAGCCCAGTTATTGAGCGCTTTGAAGCTGGATTCCGCGCAGGTATTCAAACAGTAAATCCTGATATTAAAGTAGATGTTCATTATACTGGTGCGTTTGATAAAGCAGAGCTTGGCAAAGCAACTGCGGCCCAAATGTACTCTTCAGGTGCTGACATTATTATCCATGCAGCTGGACAAACAGGAGTCGGCCTATTTACAGAAGCAAAAGACCTTAAAAAGAAAGATCCACAAAGAGAAATTTGGGCAATCGGTGTTGACATGGATCAGTCTAACGAAGGTGTTGTCGAGGTAAATGGAGAAGAGCATAATGTTGTTTTAACTTCCGCGATGAAGGGTGTAAAAACAGCTATTATTGACGTTTCTCAGAAGTCAATGAATGGGGAATTCCCTGGCGGAGAAATACTTCGTTATGGTTTAGCTGAAGAAGGGGTAGAATTAGCTCCTATTAATGACGAAGTGGCCAATAAGGCAGAAATTGAAGCCGCTGTTAATGAATGGGTAGAAAAAATCAAAAGCGGTGAAATTACTGTTCCTGAAACAGTAGCTGACCTTAAAAACTTTAAAGCACAGTAAAGAAAAATTCATAGGAATAAGCGGGTTTTAAACCGGCCCCTTATTCCTTTTTTTAATCCGAACTCATGAAGCTTAATTGAAACACAGAAAAACCCTTTCTGTCTTTCACTTAGGTTTTCATGTGAAAGGGTATGATAAATACATAAGCAATATGGATTTTTTTACATTTTTAAAACATTAGGTATTCCCCTGATATCGATTAAGGAGTGACAAAGGTTGGAATATATCATTGAAATGCTCAATATCCGCAAAGAATTCCCCGGAATTGTTGCAAACGATAATATCACCCTGCAGTTAAGAAAAGGAGAAATTCATGCACTGTTAGGTGAAAATGGCGCCGGAAAGTCTACACTAATGAACGTCCTTTTCGGATTATATCAGCCGGAACAAGGAGAAATACATGTCAAAGGCAAGCCGGTTAAAATAACGAATCCAAATATCGCCAATGATTTGGGCATCGGAATGGTACATCAGCACTTTATGCTGGTTGAGCCTTTCACCGTAACCGAAAATATTATTTTGGGAAAAGAAAAAACCGTTCGCGGGAAAATTGATTTAAAACAGGCAGAAAAAGAGGTACAGGAAATTTCAGAACGTTATGGTCTGGCAGTTGACCCGCAGGCGAAAATTGCTGATATTTCTGTTGGGATGCAGCAGAGGGTGGAAATCTTAAAAACACTTTATCGCGGGGCAGAAATTCTTATTTTTGACGAGCCGACCGCTGTGCTAACACCCCAGGAAATTCAAGAATTGATCCAAATCATGAAAACATTAATCAAAGAAGGAAAATCTATTATCCTGATTACCCATAAATTAAAAGAAATTATGGAAGTCTGTGATCGGGTAACGGTTATTCGCAAAGGCGTAGGGATTGGCACTGTGAATGTCAATGAAACAAATCCAAACGAACTTGCTAGCCTAATGGTCGGGCGCGAGGTTGTTTTTAAAACAGAAAAAAAACCAGCAGTTCCAAAGCAGGCAGTTCTTGAAATCAAGGATCTCCATGTCAAGGATGCCCGCGGCATTCCAGCCGTTAATGGATTAAATCTTGAGATAAGAGCAGGAGAAATTGTTGGAATTGCCGGTGTAGACGGCAACGGGCAGACCGAACTTCTAGAGGCGATAACTGGGCTGAGAAAGTCAGAAAATGGTTCAATTTTGATTAATGGCAAAGAGGTTAAGAACCTTCCGCCTAGAAAGGTAACTGAATCCGGCGTCGGCCATATCCCACAGGACCGCCATAAGCATGGGCTTGTGCTAGATTTTCCAATAGGGGAGAATATGGTGCTGCAAACTTATTACAGAAGACCTTATTCGAATGGCGGCGTCCTAAATTATAAAGAAATTTACAAGAAGGCCAATCATTTAATAAAGGAATTCGATGTTCGCACACCAAGTGAATTTACTTTAGCAAGGGCCTTGTCAGGAGGAAACCAGCAGAAGGCGATCATCGGACGCGAGGTGGACCGTGATCCTGACCTCTTGATTGCCGCTCAGCCAACACGGGGCCTTGATGTTGGGGCGATCGAATTCATTCACAAACGCCTAATCGAACAGCGTGACAAGGGAAAAGCCGTTCTGCTGCTTTCATTTGAGCTTGATGAGATTATGAATGTCAGTGACCTGATAGCAGTAATCTATGAAGGGCAAATTGTTGCGGTTGTCGATCCAAAACAGACAACTGAGCAGGAATTAGGTTTATTAATGGCTGGCTCGAAACAAAAGGAAGCGGGTGAATAACACATGTCTGAACGCTTGAAAAACTTCATCGTCCCTATTCTTGCAGTCATTTTAGGAATGCTCGCTGGAACGATTATCATTATTGCTACGGGCTATAATGCTGGACAGGCTTTTTATGCTTTATGGGATGGGGCCTTTGGAGATATTTATTATACAGGTGAAACGATTCGTCAGGTTACCCCTTATATTTTGGCCGGCTTGGCTGTAGGGTTTGCCTATAAGACTGGATTATTTAATATTGGCGTTGAAGGACAGCTGATTGTTGGCTGGCTTGCCGCCGTATGGGTAGGGGTTGCTTTTGATCTGCCAAAAGTGATTCACCTGCCATTAGCGATCCTGGCAGCTGCGGCAGCAGGTGCTTTATGGGCATTTATCCCAGGGTACTTAAAAGCCAGGTTCCATGTCCATGAAGTTATTGTCACGATTATGCTTAACTATGTGGCCTTGCATATTACGAATTATTTTATTAGGTATGTCATTACGGATAACGGCGACAGGACACCGGATATTCCCGAAACAGCTTCGCTCAGGTCTCCTTTTTTTGAAAACATAACGGACTATTCTCGTCTTCATTGGGGAATTGTTGTGGCAATCCTATGTGTGATTCTCATGTGGTTTATTCTAGAAAAAACAACCAGAGGCTATGAATTAAGAGCTGTCGGCTTTAACCAGCATGCTTCTGAATATGCGGGAATGAGTGTACGGTCAAACATTATCCTATCAATGGTGATTTCAGGAGCATTTGCTGGACTTGCCGGTTCGATGGAGGCACTCGGTACCTTCGGCTATGCGGCAACAAGGAGCGGGTTCACCGGTATAGGATTTGATGGCATTGCCGTTGCACTGCTTGGGGCAAATACCCCGATAGGAATCGTCTTGGCAGCCTTGCTGTTGGGCTCTTTAAAAGTAGGTGCACTGAATATGCCGCTTGAAGCGGGGGTACCTAACGAATTAGTAGATATCATTATTGCCTTAATTGTTTTCTTTGTGGCTGCAAGTTACATGATCCGTATCTTGATTGACCGATTCAGCAAAAAGGGGGTGAAGTAAGTGGACATCTTAGATATGCTGGCTATTATTATTCCTTCATCCATGCTCTGGGCAGCACCACTTATTTTCACTGCATTAGGCGGAACCTTTTCCGAACGTTCCGGTGTTGTTAACATTGGGCTAGAAGGGTTAATGGTCATCGGTGCATTTACAGCTATTGTGTTTAATCTTGCGTTTGCAGATGTATTTGGAAATATGACCCCATGGGTTTCTTTGATTGCTGCTATGGCGGCAGGGGCAATACTGTCCATTTTTCATGCTGTTGCCTCAATTACATTTAGAGCAGACCAGGTTGTTTCTGGGGTAGCGATCAACTTGCTGGCATTAGGCGGCGCCTTGTTCCTTGTGAAATTTATGTATGACAAAGGTCAAACCGATGTCATCCGCAAAGGTTTTGCCAAGGTTGATATACCATTTCTAAGCGATATTCCAATCATCGGGAGATTGTTTTTCTCTAATACGTACTACACTTCTTATGTAGCCATTATTGTTGCAATCATTGCCTGGTATGTCATCTTTAAGACGCCATTTGGTTTAAGGATTCGTGCGGTTGGGGAACATCCGGCAGCAGCTGATACGATGGGGATCAATGTTACCAAAATTCGCTATATTGCAGTCATCCTTTCTGGAGCCCTTGGCGGCATCGGCGGGGGGATTTACTCTCAATCGATTACATCTGATTTCAGTCATGCGACCATTAGCGGACAGGGATTTATGGCATTGGCCGCTATGATATTTGGTAAATGGCATCCGCTTGGCGCCATGGGGGCAGCCCTTTTCTTTGGGTTTGCTCAAAGCTTAAGTATTATCGGCTCAAGCTTGCCGTTTTTACAGAACATCCCAAATGTCTATTTATTAATAGCTCCATACGTACTGACCATTCTCGCTTTAACAGGCTTCATTGGACGTGCTGACGCACCAAAAGCATCCGGTGTACCATATATTAAGGGAACACGATAACCTTTAAGACCTCATTCTTTGGAATGGGGTCTTTTTTGTCTAGTGAAGATTGCAGAGGAAATCAAAGCGCCCGAAAGCGTCAGAAATCTAAATACAGCCTTCCATAAAAGTTGAAATTTGGAAATAGGGCAAGTTATAGTTAGAATATGATTAAATTCAAAGACCTTTAAGGAAAATAATCAATGTACAGCTATAAAGATAGATTTTTTTGTATAAACCCATAAGGAGGAAAAAGATGGATATTATCTCGGAAAAAATTAAGCCAATGAATGGCTACAATCTTCATATCCTGAAAACCGAAAAGTACAAAACAAACACATTAGTATGGAAAATGAAGGCGCCTTTAAATAAAGCATCAGTAACCACAAGAGCCCTTCTCCCATACGTCCTGCAAAGCAGCAGTGAAGCTTATCCAACAACAGGCAAGCTCCGCTCCTACTTAGATGAACTATATGGCGCCTCACTTTTTGTAGATTTGGCAAAGAAAGGCGAATATCATATTATTAGCTTTTCTATGGAAATTGCCAATGAGAAGTTTTTATCGGATAATACGCCTCTGTTAAAAAAGGCTTTTCAATTTTTAACCGAAATACTAACTAAGCCAAATGCCGCCAATCAATCCTTTGATCAGGAAACTGTCGAAAAGGAAAAAAGAACATTAAAGCAGAGAATCCAATCTGTCTATGATGATAAGATGCGTTATTCAAGCTTTCGTCTTGTGCAGGAGATGTGCGGGGATGAACCATATTCCTTGCATGTCCATGGTGAGATGGATTCAGTAGACCAGATTACTCCTGAAGACCTCTATAAATACTACCAAGAGGCCCTAAATCAGGACGAAATGGATCTGTATGTTGTCGGAGATGTGAACGAGGAAGAGGTACAGTCACTCGCTTCTGAACTGTTGCAGTTTCCTGACCGAAAACCAGCGTCCATTCGTTCATCCAGCTATGAAAAGAAAAATGATGTACATGAAGTCATAGAGGAACAGGATGTCAAGCAGGGCAAACTCAATCTTGGCTATCGCACAAATATTGTATATGGTGATGAGGAATATTATCCCCTTCAGGTGTTTAACGGGATTTTCGGCGGATTTTCTCACTCCAAGCTATTTATTAATGTCCGTGAAAAGGCAAGCTTGGCTTACTACGCAGCGAGCAGACTGGAAAGCCATAAAGGATTGCTGATGGTCATGTCCGGCATCGACAAGAAAAACTATGATCAGGCAGTCGGCATCATCCACGATCAAATGGAAGCGATGAGAAAAGGGGATTTTACTGAGGATGAAATCGTACAGACGAAAGCGGTCATCAAAAACCAGCTGCTGGAAACGATTGATACGGCTAGAGGTGTGATTGAAATTCTTTATCATAATGTTGTAGCCCATAAAGCGATAACTCTAAATGACTGGATTGATAAAATGGATGCCGTCTCGAAGGAAGAAATTGTGGCGGTGGCGGATAAGGTATCACTTGATACTATTTACTTTTTGACAGGAAAGGAGGCACAATAATTATGGAGAAGATTGCTTTTGATCAGCTTCAAGAAGAACTCTACTATGAAAAGCTGGATAATGGACTGGATGTATACATTTTACCGAAGAAAGGCTTTAATAAAACATATGCTACCTTTACAACCAAGTATGGTTCGATTGATAATCATTTCCAGCCTCCGGAAAAAAATGAATTTGTTAAGGTGCCGGATGGGATTGCACACTTCCTTGAGCATAAGCTGTTTGAAAAAGAAGATGGGGATGTATTTCAGCAGTTCAGCAAACAGGGAGCTTCTGCCAATGCCTTTACATCTTTTACGAGGACGGCCTATTTATTCTCCAGTACTTCCAATGTGGAGAGGAATTTGGAAACCTTGATTGATTTTGTCCAGGAGCCCTATTTTTCCGAAAAAACGGTGGAGAAAGAAAAGGGGATCATTGGCCAGGAAATTACGATGTATGACGATAATCCGGACTGGCGCTTGTATTTTGGATTAATCCAAAATATGTATAAGAATCATCCAGTCAGCATCGACATTGCCGGAACGATTGAATCCATCTCCCATATTACAAAAGACATGCTTTATGAGTGTTATTATACATTTTACCATCCAAGCAATATGCTATTATTTATTGTGGGCTCGGTGGAACCTGAGAAAATTATGGCGTTTGTAAAAGAAAATCAATCACGCAAGGATTATAAAGAGCTTCCGGAAATAAACAGGAAGTTTGAAGAAGAGCCTGACACTGTTGCTGAGAAAAAACAGATACTGGAAATGAATGTACAGACTCCAAAATGCCTCGTGGGTATAAAAGCAGTGAACACAGATCAGCAGGGGAAAGAAATGCTTAAAAGAGAAATGAGCATGAATGTGCTCCTAGATGTCTTATTTGGCAAAAGCTCAGAGTACTATAGTTCATTATATAATGAAGGGCTGATCGATGATTCCTTCTCTTATGACTATACGCAGGAAAACGGATTTGGATTTGCCATGGTCGGAGGGGATACAAGGGAACCGGATCGATTGGCGGAAACCTTATCTTCCATGCTGCTAAAGGCAAAGGAAAAAGGGGCCATTTCCGAAGAAGGCCTGGAACGGGCCAAAAAGAAAAAGATTGGTTCATTCTTAAGAGCCATTAACTCGCCGGAGTTTATCGCCAATCAGTTTACAAGATATTCCTTTAATGAAATGAACTTATTCGAAGTTGTTCCGGTTCTTGAAAGCATTACTTTAGCGGACATTGAACAAACAGCAAGCGAATTTATTTCCGAAGAACGGTTCACCGTTTGTCAGGTAGTGCCGAAGAAATAAATAAGGAAAAAAAGCGCCTGTACATGTATGGCGCTTTTTTTTCCGCTGGAGTGAAAATGATGAAGAAATTTGCATTAATAACAGGAGCAAGCGGAGGGATCGGTGCTGCCATTGCCTTAAAGCTTGCCGAAGAAGGTTACTCGTTATACTTGCACTATAACCAGAATAAAAAAGCAATAGAAAGGCTGATGGATCAGCTGCAAAGCTTTGGCGGCGAATATATCCCAATACAGGCGGATTTGTCTTCGAAAAAAGGGTATAAAAAAGTCGCAAAAAATATATTCTCGCTGGATGCTATCGTTCACAATAGCGGAATCAGCCAATATGGACTTTTGTACGATCTGCAGGAAGAAGATGCGCAAAGACTTATCAACCTTCATGTCTTTACACCCATGCTTTTGACCAAAGAATTGCTGTCCAAATTATTAGCAAAAGAAACTGGTAACATTGTCGTCATATCATCCATCTGGGGCCAGACAGGAGCCGCATGTGAAGTTGCCTATTCCACCGTTAAAGGGGCGCAAATTGCCTTTGTTAAGGCTCTTAGTAAGGAATTAGCCTTAAACGGTATAAGAGTAAATGCAGTAGCCCCAGGAGCCGTAAAAACAGCCATGATGGAAGGGTTCTCTTTTCAGGAGCTTGAAGAAATAAAACAAGAAATTCCGATGGGAAAACTTGCTGCACCAGATGATATCGCAAATTCGGTTTCATTCCTTTTATCCGAAAAGGCTTCCTACATAACAGGCCAAGTTCTTGCAGTTAACGGGGGATGGTATACATAGTCACTGGGCTTGTTCATTTGGTTTTTAAAAATGAATATTTTCTCTCCTGATTTAACACAATAACATTGTACGCTTCATGTACAACTCATGTTTTAAAAGGAGGAAATTTCATGTCTGTACTTGAAAATTGGCAGCAGTGGAAAGATTTCCTAGGTGATCGTTTGGATCAGGGTCATGAACAGGGAATGAACCAAGAAACGATTACAAATCTTGCCTACCAAATCGGCGATTACTTGGCAAAGCAAGTTGATCCAAAAAATGAACAGCAAAGAGTTTTATCAGATCTCTGGTCTGTTGCAAGTCAAGAAGAACAAAAAGCAATTGCCAATATGATGGTAAAGCTTGTTGAAAACAATGGAACAGGCATGCAGTAATAATTTTAACGCTAAAAAAAGAGAGGTCTCCTCTCTTTTTTTAGTTTCATTTTGTATGAAGCGGCAAAATTTCCTTTATTCACATGGTTTTTCCTTTCATCTTTATACGAAATCATTTATTATAGTAGTGCATATGCCATTAATAAATAATAGAATGCGTTTTTAAGCTGCCTATAGAGGAATAATCAAAGTTGTCTTGCGTGGAGGTTTTTTTATGGGTAAAACAGAGTGGTATTTAGAATATGAGATACAAAAGAACCGGCCAGGCTTGCTTGGTGATATTTCTTCTCTTTTAGGCATGCTCTCCATCAATATTGTCACCATTAACGGGGTTGATGAGGGCCGAAGAGGTCTTTTAATTTTGGCTGAGGATAACGAACAAATTGTTCGATTAGAGTCTATTTTACATACGATGGATACAATTAATTTAATTAAACTTCGTGAGCCAAAGCTAAGAGACCGTTTAGCTGTGCGGCACGGAAGGTACATACAAAGAGATGCCGATGATAAAAAGACATTCCGATTTGTCAGGGATGAGCTTGGGCTTTTAGTCGACTTCATGGCAGAATTATTTAAGCAGGAAGGACACAAGCTAATAGGAATACGGGGAATGCCCCGAGTAGGGAAAACGGAATCAATCGTTGCTGCAAGCGTTTGTGCAAATAAACGATGGCTTTTTGTTTCATCAACTCTCTTAAAGCAAACAGTCAGAAATCAGCTGATCCATGACGAGTATAACGAGAACAATCTTTTTATTATTGATGGGGTAGTATCAGCGAGACATTCCAATGAACGCCATTGGCAGCTCATTCGGGAAATTATGAATATGAATGCAGTCAAGGTTGTTGAACATCCAGATATTTTTATTCAGAATACGGAATACACCTTGGACGATTTCGATTCGATTATTGAATTGCGCCATCATCCTGATGAAGAAATTAAATATGACCTAGTTGAAAGAAATGGTATGTTTTCCGAAGCCGATTTTGGAGGCTTTGATTTTTCGTAAGTTGGAAGGTGTTAAAAATTGACAGAACTAGGGAATCGGCTAAAAGAAGCTCGCCTGGAAAAAGGCATGAGCATTGATGATTTACAAGTGGCTACTAAAATCCAAAAACGATATTTAACAGGTATTGAAGAAGGAAATTACAGCATGATACCTGGCCCTTTTTATGTACGAGCTTTTATCAAACAATATTGTGAAGCCGTGGGCTTGCATGCGGAAGAAATATTTGAACAGTATAAATCAGATATCCCGGTGATTGATGATATTCCGGAAAAACTCTCAAGAGTTCAAACAAGAAAAAGTATTCCTTCTGGGGGTTCAAAATTATTTGAAATTCTTCCCAAGGTATTAATTGCTGTTTTTATCATCGGTGCTGCTGCTGTTGTTTATTATTTCCTTTCGCAAAATAATAATGATAATATGGCTGATGAGCCCGAAGATGCACAAGGAAATACAACCGTAGTTGAAGAAGCGAAAGATTTTACCGAGACGGAGAAAAATAAGGATGACCAAAAAGCTCCTGCTGAAGAAACCGAAGAAGAAAGCAAGCCTGTTGAGGAAGCAGAAGAGGAGCCTGCAGCTCCTGCACAGGAAATTACTGTTGCACAGTCCAGCGGCAAGAATACAGTCTATGAGTTGAAAAATGCAGACCAATTCCAATTAAAACTTGTATCAACTGGTGCGACTTGGGTTAGTATATCAAATGGCAAAGGATCAAACTTTTTCCAGGGGACGCTGAAAAAAGGTGAAACTGAAAGTCAGACCATTGATTTTTCAAAAGAAACCGAAGCCGTGCTAATTATTGGGAAATCAACAGAAACTGAAATCTACATCAATGATCAAAAGGTAGAATATGCTGTTGCTCCCAAAGATGTTGTTACTCAAAATATTACCATTCGTTATTTGCCGAACAATGAATAGTCATCTCTAAGATGACTATTTTTCGCTTTATTATTAATATGGAGGAAAATTATGAATCTGCCTAATAAAATTACAATCTCAAGAATTTTCTTAATCCCAGTCTTCTTAATTATTATGCTTGTTCCATTCTCTTGGGGAGAAGTGGCCCTTCTTGGCACAACGCTTCCTGTTACACATTTAGTTGGAGCTCTTATTTTTATCTTTGCTTCATCTACAGATTGGGTAGATGGACACTATGCCAGAAAGTACAATCTTGTAACTAATCTTGGAAAGTTTTTGGACCCGCTTGCGGATAAATTATTAGTGTCAGCAGCGCTCATTGTGCTTGTAGAACTAGGTTACGCTCCTTCCTGGATAGTGATTGTCATTATCAGCCGGGAATTTGCTGTTACGGGCCTAAGGCTCATTCTAGCCGGCGGCGGAGAAGTAGTGGCAGCTAATATGCTTGGGAAAATAAAAACCTGGACACAAATTGTCGCAATTTCCGCCTTGCTCCTGCATAATATTATTTTTGAAATGTTCTCATTCCCATTTGCTGATCTTGCTCTATGGGTGGCATTATTCTTCACTGTCTGGTCCGGCTGGGATTATTTTGCGAAAAATAAACATGCCTTTAAGGAATCGAACTAATACTGACCGCAGTATTTAAATCTATCATAAGGTGGCGATTGGATGAATGCAGAAATTATTGCAGTTGGTTCGGAGCTGCTGCTCGGGCAAATTGTTAATACAAATGCGCGATTCATTTCTCAGCAGCTTGCTGAATTGGGCATAAATGTGTACTATCATACGGTTGTTGGCGACAATCCTAATAGGCTGAAATCAGCCATAGACATTGCCGAAAAACGTTCCGAACTGATAATTTTTACCGGGGGACTCGGGCCCACTAAAGATGATTTAACAAAAGAGACGATTGCCAAACATGTAAATAAACAGCTTGTCATGGATCAGCAGGCCCTTGAGTCCATTGTGCTCTATTTTGAGCGTTCAAAGAGAAAAATGTCGGAAAATAATAAAAAACAGGCTCTTATCTTAGAGGACTCACAAGTCTTGCCAAATGAGCATGGGATGGCTCCAGGCATGCTCCTGGATAGTGGGGATCATGTATATATGCTTCTCCCAGGTCCGCCAAGGGAAATGGAGCCAATGTTTCTAAAGTATGGCTATCCTGCCCTTCGTTCGAGAGTGCAGGGTGACGATATTATTTTCTCACGTGTTTTACGATTTTTTGGCATCGGCGAATCCATGCTTGAGACGGTCATTGAAGACCTCATTGATGCACAGACCAATCCTACGATAGCACCGCTTGCTTCTGACGGCGAGGTCACCTTACGAGTTACTGCCAAACATAAACAAATGGAAACAATTTTAAGCTTAATAGATGAAACAGAGAAGAAAATCCTTGATCGTGTTGGCGAATATTTCTATGGCTATGATGATACATCTTTAATGCATGAGATGATTAAGCTAATTAAGGAAAACAACCTCACTATTGCCTGTGCAGAAAGCCTGACAGGCGGTATGTTTCAGGAACAGCTGACAGCCATTCCTGGTGCTGGCGATCTCTTAAAAGGCGGAGTTGTCTGCTATGCAAGCGAGATAAAAGCCAAGGTATTAAATGTCCGCCAGCAAACCATTGATGAAAAAGGGGTTGTCAGCGCTGAATGTGCTGCTGAGCTTGCGCAAAACGTATCGCAGATCATGGATACGGATATTGGAATAAGCTTTACAGGTGTTGCAGGCCCTGATGATCTGGAGGGTAAACCGCCGGGCACTGTTTATATCGGTGTCTATTTGAATGGACAGCCCGTACACGCTGAAAAGCTGAATTTGGGAGGAACGAGAGAACAGATTCGGCTGCGAACAGTAAAATATGGATGCTACTTTTTAATAAAGAGGCTATTAGAAAAAAAGAATGCAAATTGATGCATTCTTTTTTTCAGATATCTTGTTATTTCTTGATTTTCAACAGATAGAATATCGAAAAGTTTACGTTTTCTAGGGGACGATCACTAGTTTTCTTAAAATTAGGGCTATGAAAATAGACGAATGAATGTTCGATTTTTTCCTCGACAAATGGATGAAAAACATATATATTAAATATAAAGGGTTTGAGAGAAACAAAAACTAGTATGGATTTGAATTAATAGGAGGAAGAATGAATGAGCGATCGTCAGGCCGCACTTGAGATGGCGTTGAAACAAATAGAAAAGCAATTCGGAAAAGGCTCCATTATGAAGCTTGGGGAGCAGACAGACCGAAGAATTTCCACCGTTCCCAGCGGTTCGCTGGCATTAGATATAGCATTAGGTGTAGGCGGCTATCCAAGAGGCCGTATTATTGAAATATATGGACCAGAAAGCTCCGGTAAAACAACCGTAGCATTGCACGCCATCGCAGAAGTGCAGGCAAGAGGCGGACAAGCGGCGTTTATCGATGCAGAACATGCACTAGACCCTGTCTATGCACAGAATCTTGGTGTTAATATAGATGAACTTCTTTTATCCCAGCCGGATACAGGCGAACAGGCGCTTGAAATCGCTGAAGCATTGGTGCGAAGCGGCGCCGTTGATATTCTTGTTATTGACTCAGTGGCAGCTCTTGTGCCAAAAGCTGAGATTGAAGGGGAAATGGGAGACGCACATGTTGGTCTTCAGGCACGTTTGATGTCTCAAGCACTTCGTAAACTATCAGGGGCTATAAATAAATCTAAAACAATTGCTGTTTTCATAAACCAAATCCGCGAAAAGGTTGGCGTTATGTTCGGTAATCCAGAAACAACTCCAGGAGGACGCGCACTGAAATTTTATTCAACAGTCCGCTTGGAAGTGCGCCGTGCTGAAACATTAAAGCAAGGCAATGAGATGGTCGGAAATAAAACAAAAATCAAAGTAGTTAAGAACAAAGTTGCTCCGCCATTCCGAGTGGCTGAAGTAGATATCATGTATGGAGAGGGAATTTCCATTGAAGGCGAGATCATTGATATCGGCGCAGAACTCGATATCGTTCAAAAGAGCGGTTCATGGTATGCCTATAATGACGAGCGTCTCGGTCAAGGCCGTGAAAATGCTAAGCAATTCATAAAAGAAAATCCGGAAATTAAAAACGAGATCTACATGCAAATTCGCGAACATTATGGTCTAGAGGGCGAAAAAACAGTCAGCGCAGATGCTGATATTGAGCAAGAGGAATTGGATTTAATCGACTAATAACCCACTGCAAAGCTGCCGTATGTGCAGCTTTGTTTTGTTATAAAGAATGTTAAGTTTTCAGCTTTGAAAGTTGTCTAGCTCTTGATGCCATGGGCTTTTTAATATATGTCAATAATGTGAACAAGCAGATTGGACAAAACCTTGACAATGAAAATCCACACCTTTACAATTAAAGTGTATATTTTACATTTTTTGATGAATAAAAACGTTTGAAAGCCTTAGTGCTGTATATTGAGATGACAATGTACATGCCGACACTTTAGAAACGTAACACAAAAAGTTCATAGCAAGAGGAGGTGAAATGATGGAACTTCTACCTGCAATCATCATCTCCAGTTTGCTTGGCCTATTCGTCGGTGCAGTTGTTAGCTATTTTGTTTGTAAGTCCATTGCTCAGGCAAAAATCGCAGGGGCAAAAGATGCTGCAGAGCAGATTTTAGAAGACGCAAAGCGTGGGGCAGATGCTCTAAAGAAGGAAGCACTGCTTGAAGCGAAGGATGAAATTCACAAGCTTCGTACCGAAGCGGAACGTGAAATTCGTGACCGAAGAAATGAACTTCAAAAACAAGAAAATCGTTTACTGCAAAAAGAGGAAAATCTTGATCGCAAAGATGAAACGTTAGATAAACGTGAAAACATTTTAGAGAAGAGGGACGATTCTCTTAACAAAAGACAACAGCATATTGAAGAGATGGAAAGCAAAGTGGACGAGATTGTGCGAACCCAAGAGCTTGAGCTGGAACGCATATCAGGCTTAACTCGTGAAGAGGCAAAATCCATCATTTTAGAGCGAGTCGAACAAGAAGTAGCTCATGATGTCGCAATAATGATCAAAGAAAGCGAATCGAAAGCGAAAGAGGAAGCAGACAAGAAAGCAAAAGAAGTCTTGTCATTGGCTATCCAGCGCTGCGCGGCCGATCACGTTGCCGAAACAACGGTTTCTGTTGTTAACCTTCCTAACGATGAAATGAAGGGACGGATTATCGGACGTGAAGGAAGAAATATTCGTACGCTTGAAACGCTTACTGGTATTGATCTCATTATAGATGACACGCCAGAAGCGGTAATACTATCAGGATTTGATCCGATCCGCCGGGAGACAGCCCGCTTGGCATTAGACAAACTTGTACAAGACGGACGTATACATCCTGCAAGGATTGAAGAAATGGTCGACAAAGCCCGCCGTGAAGTTGATGAGCATATTCGTGAAATCGGTGAACAGACGACGTTTGAAGTTGGTGTTCATGGACTTCATCCAGATCTAATCAAAATTCTCGGCCGGCTTAAATTCCGTACAAGCTATGGCCAAAATGTGCTCAAACATTCGATCGAAGTGGCACAGTTATCTGGTATCTTGGCTGCAGAGCTGGGACAGGATGAGACGCTTGCCCGCCGTGCAGGTTTGCTGCATGATATTGGTAAGGCGATTGACCATGAAGTCGAAGGAAGCCATGTAGAAATAGGCGTGGAGCTCGCGACAAAATATAAAGAGCATCCAGTGGTTATCAACAGTATTGCCTCTCACCATGGAGACACTGAACCAACATCAATTATTGCCGTTCTTGTTGCAGCAGCTGATGCATTGTCAGCAGCAAGACCTGGTGCAAGAAGAGAAACGCTCGAAAACTACATCCGCCGTCTGGAAAAACTCGAAGAAATTTCTGAATCTTATGATGGCGTAGAAAAGTCCTTTGCCATTCAAGCTGGACGTGAAATAAGAATTATCGTAAAGCCGGAACAAGTTGATGATTTAGAAGCTCATCGTCTGGCTAGAGATATACGCAAGCAGATTGAGGAAGAGCTTGATTATCCAGGACATATTAAAGTAACGGTCATCCGTGAAACACGGGCCGTTGAATATGCAAAATAAAGCGGTGCAGCTATGCATCGCTTTATTTTTTATTAAGAGCAAAGCAAAGACTTTATCCTACTCGGAGAGTGGATAAAGGAATAAGATCCTTATGCTTTTGCTACACTTAAAGAAGAAATACCGTTTAGAAAGGACAACTAAATAAATGAAAATATTATTCGTAGGAGACGTTGTCGGCTCGCTGGGCAGAGACATGATTAAGGAATACGTTCCCAAGCTGAAAGAAAAGTACCATCCGCAAATCACCATCATTAACGGGGAAAATGCTGCTGGAGGCAAGGGGATCACGGAAAAGATTTACCGTGGTTTTTTAGAGGTCGGTGCACAAGCTGTAACCCTTGGAAATCATACATGGGATAATAAAGAGATATTTGACTTTATTGATGATGCCCAATATTTAATCCGGCCGGCTAACTTTCCTGAAGGGAATCCTGGCAAGGGGCTTACGTATGTTAAATTCAACAGCGAGCTGCTAGCGGTAATAAATCTGCAAGGCAGAACCTTTATGCCTGATATCGATTGTCCATTTCGAAAGGCCGATGAATTAATTAGTGAAGCAAGAAAGAAAACCCCCCTTATCTTTGTCGATTTTCACGGGGAAGCTACAAGTGAAAAGCAAGCGATTGGCTGGTATTTAGACGGCAAGGTGACCGCTGTTGTTGGCACCCATACGCATGTGCAAACAGCGGATAACCGCATTTTGCCTGGCGGTACCGCGTATATTTCTGACGTCGGCATGACGGGCCCATATGACGGCATTCTTGGGGTTGAAAAAGAAGCGGTCCTAAAAAGGTTCCTAACCAGCCTCCCAGTCCGGTTCGAAGTCCCAAAAGAAGGCAGAACCCAGCTGAGCGCTGTCTTAATCGAAGTCGATAACAAAACAGGCAAAGCAAGCAAAATAGACCGGATTTTAATAAATGACGATCACCCGTTTTTTTCATAAACTTTCTGTAAGCTGATTCGGACAGTTTAATTAAAAAAATGGGGAGATGTCCTTCATACTCTTAATGAAGGATATCTTCCATGGAAAAAAGTGTGAGAATGGCCTTCATCGCCTTGATGAAGGCCATTTCCCTTAGGAAAAAGTGTGAGAAAGGTCTTCATAGCTCTGATGAAGTCCATTCCCCTTAAAAAATGGCAAACATTGATCAAAACCCATAAAAAAAACCTGCTGCAAATGCAGACAGGTAAGAGATCCTTATCTAGGCTCGACAATTAACTTAATGGCGGTACGTTCTTCCCCATCAATTTTTATATCTGTGAATGCGGGAATACAAATCAAATCCACTCCGCTAGGTGCCACAAATCCTCTTGCGATCGCTACAGCCTTTACCGCCTGGTTTAATGCACCCGCACCAATCGCTTGGATTTCCGCGCCGCCTCTTTCGCGCAGAACGCCTGCAAGCGCACCTGCTACAGAATTAGGATTAGATTTTGCTGAAACTTTTAATATTTCCATTCCTAGCTCCTCCTTGTTTTCCCCCTCCCGTATGTTCAATCCAAGCGTAAATCTATTAAGCTGCCAGAAAGATTCTTGCATCTGTATATAACAGATGCCCTGGGTGACTGTATGTGTTGTGCGCCGCGAGAATGAACATATCAGGTAATAAAGTCATTCCATTGTTACTATATTCATTATTTATAATACATATTCCGTGCTCGACTAAATTTCGGAATATTTTGTCACCGAAAAAACGTTCGTTCAAGGAGATTTTTTTATATTAAACAATATTTACACATTATTTTTGGTAAAAACGCAATATTCTCAAATTTTAGTGATAATTAGGGCTGAAAGGGTTGCTTTTTTCTCTACTTAGGTCTAGAATTGTAAGCGTTTAGTACTGATTTCAAGTCGTTCATGCCAAAACCTTTAACACGTTAATGGACTGCTTCGAAAGAGTGCTATGCGATAATAAATCTAACGTTCTCATATATTCTTTTATGTATCCAAAGGGGTGTCAGACATGATCAATCAACTTTCATGGAAAGTTGGAGGGCAGCAAGGGGAAGGTATTGAAAGTACCGGAGAAATTTTTTCCATTGCTTTAAATCGGTTAGGCTACTACTTGTATGGATACCGCCATTTTTCATCACGTATCAAGGGCGGACATACAAATAACAAAATCCGTGTAAGCACTACACAAGTTCGTACTATTTCTGACGATCTTGATATTTTAGTAGCATTTGATCAAGAAACGATTGATCTTAACTATAAGGAACTCCATGACAAGGGAGTTATCATTGCGGATGCAAAATTCAATCCTAATAAGCCAGCAGATACGAATGCATCGATGGTTGCTGTGCCATTTACTGAAATTGCCACAGAATTAGGAACATCCCTTATGAAAAACATGGTTGCCATTGGTGCAACATGTGCAGTGTTAAATCTTGAAGTCGGCGTATTTGAAGACGTAGTTCAAGAGATATTTGGACGTAAAGGCCAGCAGGTAGTTGAAAAAAATATGGAAGCTATCAAAGCAGGCTATGACTATATGAATGAAAACCTAGGGCAAATAGAGCAAAGGGAACTTGAAAAAGCAGATGGCAAAAAACGCATGTTCATGATTGGAAACGATGCCATTGCTCTTGGAGCACTTGCAGGCGGATGCCGTTTTATGGCTGCTTATCCAATTACACCAGCATCTGATATTATGGAATATCTAATTAAGAAACTTCCTGCTCTTGGCGGTTCTGTTATTCAGACAGAAGATGAAATAGCTGCTTGTACAATGGCCATTGGTGCTGGCTATGGAGGCGTTCGTGCTCTAACAGCTTCATCAGGACCAGGACTTTCATTGAAAATGGAAGCAATCGGACTATCAGGGATTACTGAAACTCCGTTAGTTATTGTTGATACACAGCGCGGCGGTCCATCAACAGGTCTTCCAACAAAGCAGGAGCATTCTGACCTAATGGCCATGATCTATGGAACACACGGTGAAATTCCAAAGATTGTTTTGGCTCCAAGTACAGTACAGGAAGCATTCTATGATACAGCTGAAGCATTTAACCTTGCAGAAGAATACCAGGTTCCTGTTATTGTCCTTTCAGATCTACAGCTGTCACTAGGAAAGCAAACGGTTGAGCCGCTTGATTATGATCAGGTAGAAATTCGCCGAGGCAAGCTTGTGTCTGAAGAATTGCCAGAATTAGAGAATAAAGAATACTTTAAGCGCTATGAAGTAACAGAAGATGGTATTTCTCCAAGACCTATTCCAGGTATGAAAAATGGTATTCACCACGTGACTGGTGTTGAGCATGATGAGACAGGTAAACCGTCAGAATCTGCTGCAAACCGAGTAGCTCAAATGGACAAGCGTTTCCGTAAGCTTGAGAATATCAAATTTAACACACCTGTTTACAAAAATGCTCCTCATGAGGAAGCGGATCTGCTAATTGTTGGGTTTAACTCAACACGCGGTGCAATTGAAGAAGCAGTGGGCCGCCTTGAAAAGGATGGAATTAAAGTTAATCATGCACATGTGCGTTTAGTTTATCCTTTCCCAACTGACGAATTATTGCCGCTTGTAAAATCTGCGAAGCAAGTAGCTGTTGTGGAAAATAACGCTACTGGACAGTTGGCCAATCTGATTAAGATGAACGTTGGTCATGCTGAAAAGATTCATAAAGTATTAAAATATGATGGAAATCCATTCTTGCCGCATGAAGTTCATACAAGATGCAAGGAGTTGGTCTAAATGTCTACATTTAAAGACTTTCGAAATAGTGTAAAACCAAACTGGTGCCCAGGATGCGGAGATTTCTCTGTTCAGGCTGCCATTCAGCGTGCGGCTGCGAATGTTGGACTTGAACCTGAAAACCTTGCAGTTATTTCTGGTATTGGCTGTTCTGGCCGTATTTCAGGTTACATCAATTCATACGGATTACACGGAATTCATGGACGGTCACTGCCAATTGCTCAAGGTGTAAAAATGGCAAACCGTGATTTAACCGTTATTGCTTCCGGCGGTGACGGCGACGGATATGCTATTGGTATGAGCCATACGATCCATGCGATTCGCCGTAATGTTAATATTACTTATATTGTCATGGATAATCAGATCTATGGTTTAACAAAGGGTCAGACCTCACCAAGATCTGCAACCGGTTTTAAGACAAAGTCAACACCTGAAGGCTCCATTGAACAGGCAATCGCTCCAATGGAAATGGCATTAACTGCAGGTGCAACGTTTGTTGCCCAGAGTTTTTCAACCGACCTGAAGGATCTGACAGCTTTAATTGAAGCAGGAATTCAGCATGATGGCTTCTCTTTAATTAACGTATTTAGTCCATGTGTAACTTACAATAAAGTCAACACATATGACTGGTTTAAGGAGAACTTGACCAAATTAGCTGATGTTGAAGGGTACGACCCATCAAATAAAGAATTAGCGATGCAAACATTAATGAAAAACAATGGTTTAGTAACAGGGCTAATTTACCAGGATACTAGCCGCAAATCTTACCAGGATCTTTTAACCGGCTATTCTGAAGCACCTTTAACAGAGGCTGATCTTCAGTTAGATCAAGCTCATTTTGATAAACTAGCAGCTGAGTTTATGTAATACCAGTATAAAGAAGCCTAGGACTTGTCCTATGCTTCTTTTTTTATGGGAAAAATAAAGTCATAAAGTGATAGTTGTCACGTACAAATTTGTCCTAATCGTTTACTATAATTAATTGTGAAAATGTTTACATACTGCATTTCTTGGTCATGTTGTCAGTAACGGATGCTCCCGTCTATTAGACAATTTCTGTTGTTTTCATACTATAAAGGCCTTATACTATAATAATGTGCAGTTACATGCATATTCCTTTAAAATCAAATATAATGCCTATTTTACCCAAGTAATAGAGAAAGGGGATTTATATGAACGAAAAACAAAGAGTAGAAGGACAACAAGTGCAGACTGCTAATCCTTCGGACAAAAAATCCGAAAAGGACTACAGCAAATACTTCGAAGCGGTTTATACACCGCCATCCTTAAAGGATGCCAAAAAACGCGGAAAAGAAGAAGTAAAATATCATAACGATTTTAATATCTCTGAAGAATTCCGCGGAATGGGCAATGGCCGTAAGTTCTATATCCGTACGTATGGCTGTCAAATGAACGAACATGATACAGAAGTCATGGCGGGTATTTTCCTTGCTTTAGGCTATGAGCCTACAGAAACGGTTGAAGATGCTAATGTTATCCTATTAAATACCTGTGCAATTCGTGAAAATGCGGAAAACAAGGTGTTTGGTGAACTTGGCCATTTAAAGCATTTAAAAAGAGAAAAGCCGGATCTTCTGCTTGGTGTTTGCGGATGTATGTCCCAGGAAGAATCAGTTGTTAATAAAATCTTAAAAACGTATAACCAAGTTGACATCATTTTTGGTACTCACAATATTCACCGCCTGCCAAATATCTTGGCTGAGGCCTATATGTCAAAGGAAATGGTTGTTGAAGTATGGTCTAAAGAAGGCGACGTGATCGAAAACCTTCCAAAAGTGCGTCAAGGAAATATCAAGGCATGGGTTAACATTATGTACGGCTGTGATAAGTTCTGTACGTATTGCATTGTTCCATTTACACGCGGTAAAGAAAGAAGCCGCCGCCCAGAGGATATTATTCAAGAGGTTAGACAGCTTGCGGCCCAAGGCTATAAAGAAATTACCCTTCTTGGCCAAAACGTTAATGCGTACGGAAAAGACTTTACTGATATGAAATATGGTCTTGGCGATTTAATGGATGAAATCCGTAAGATTGACATCCCTCGTATTCGTTTTACCACGAGCCATCCGCGTGATTTCGATGACCACTTAATTGAAGTTTTGGCGAAACGCGGCAATCTTGTTGAACATATTCATCTGCCAGTTCAATCTGGTTCGAATGATGTGCTTAAGATTATGGCCCGTAAATATACAAGAGAGTCATATTTGGAGCTAGTACGAAAAATTAAAGCGGCTATTCCAAATGCTACCTTTACTACTGATATTATCGTAGGCTATCCAAATGAAACGGAAGAGCAATTCGAGGAGACACTTTCCCTTTATCGTGAAGTTGGCTATGAATCAGCTTATACGTTCATTTATTCACCTCGTGAAGGAACTCCAGCAGCAAAAATGCAGGATAATGTTCCATTGGAGGTTAAGAAAGAACGCCTTCAGCGCTTAAATGCAGTTGTGAATGAATTGTCAGCTGAAGCGATGAAGAAATATCAGGATCAGATTGTTGAAGTTCTTGTTGAGGGTGAAAGTAAAAATAACCCTGATGTTTTAGCAGGATACACAAGAAAAAATAAGCTTGTTAACTTTATTGGTCCAAAATCTGCCATTGGCAAGCTTGTAAAGGTTAAAATTACAGATGTAAGAACTTGGTCATTAAACGGAGAAATGGTTGAAGAATTAGACGCGGTTGAGGTGGAATAAGATGGCTAAATACACAAAAGATGATATTGTTGCCCGTGCAAAGGAATTGGCAAGAATGATTGCGGATACAGAAGAAGTAGAATTTTTCAAACGTGCGGAAGCACAAATTAATGAGAATGAAAAAGTTCGTTTTACAATCTCATCTATAAAGGGATTGCAAAAACAAGCAGTTAATTTGCAGCATTTTGGAAAAAAAGAAGCATTGAAGAAGACCGAAGATAAATTAGAGGCATTACAAGATGAGTTAGATCAAATCCCTGTTGTGCAGGAATTCAAGCAGTCTCAAATAGAAGTAAACGAGCTGCTTCAATTGGTTGCTGCTGCCATTTCAAATACAGTAACAGATGAAATTATTATTTCAACTGGCGGGGACCTTTTAGCAGGAGAAACAGGATCAGCTATTAAAAACAGCGACTGTTCACATCATCATTAAGAATAGCGCCACATTTGTGGCAAGAGAAAGACCCCTGGTGCTGCCAGGGGTTTTTCTTTTTAGCATAAGGAGGTTTAGCCAGAGTGTTGGTTGTGGAGGCTAATTTGTATTTCTAATGTATTATATTGTTAAAGTGGCCAAGCTGTCTCCGCTATTGATTTAGGACAAACACATATTTTTTCATAAAATGATCTCTCAGGATTTCTCATGACTTTACCCAAACGGGCACATTCCTTAAGCTAAAGCATACTATGAATTATGCCTATACTTTTACCCAACATTCATCAATAAATATCGCACACTAGTCTAATATCTCGCATAGGATGAATTGAAAATGAATGAGGAGGTTCGCTCGCAATGGGAGACTACAGAGAGATTATTACCAAAGCGGTCGTAGCGAAAGGACGTAAATTCACGCAGTCCAATCATACGATTTGCCCTAAACACAATCCATCAAGCATTCTTGGCTGCTGGATTATAAACCATAAGTACGAGGCGAAAAAGGTCGGAAAAACAGTCGAAGTTTGCGGCACTTATGACATTAATGTTTGGTATTCTTATGACAATAACACAAAAACAGAAGTGGTTACCGAACGTGTAGAATATAAAGATGTCATTAAATTAAAATACCGTGATCCAGAGGTTATGGATGACCAAGAAGTAATCGCCCGCGTTCTTCAGCAGCCTAACTGCAGTGAATGCGTCATTTCCCCTAACGGAAATAAAATCATTGTCCACGTCGAAAGAGAATTCCTTGTTGAAGTGATCGGTGAAACAACAGTATGCGTAGCTGTTCACCCTGGGAAGTGCGACTGTGACGATGAGGATTGGGGATTTGAAGTAGAAGACGAAGAATTTGAAGACCTTAACCCAGACTTCTTAGTAGGGGATGAAGAAGAATAAACAACAACTAGGAGGTTTTTACTTCCTAGTTTTTCTTTTGTTTGCAGGGAGATAGTGTTTAGACAGTAATGAGTGGCTTGATGACTGAATGGTCTTAAGATGATGCGACATCGGACAGCTTAGGCTGAACTTGTACTTGCAGAGTCTAAAAACTGGTCAGCTTCGGACAAAATGATGCAAAGGAGTGCGGGCAGAGTCTAAAGCCGAGCGAACTTCGGACAATATGATGTAAGTATATGCTCGCTGAGTCTAAAGGAGGTTCAGCTTCGGACAAAATGATGCGAAGGAGTGCGAGCAGAGTCTAAAGGAGGTTCAGCTTCGGACAAAATGATGCAAAGGAGTGCGGGCAGAGTCTAAAGCCGAGTGAGCTTCGGACATATGATGTAAGTATATGCTCGCTGAGTCTAAAGGAGGTTTAACTTTGGACAAGATGATGCGAAGGAGTGCAAGCTGAGTCTAAAGGAGGTTCAGCTTCGGACAAAATGATGCGAAGGAGTGCGGGCAGAGTCTGAAGCCGAGCGAACTTCGGACAATATGATGTAAGTATATGCTCGCTGAGTCTAAAGGTGGTTCAACTTTGGACAGTTTGGTGTAAAGGATTGTGCGCAGAGTTTAAAGCCGAGTGAGCTTCGGACAATATGATATAAGTATATGTTCGCAGAGTCTAAAGGAGGTTCAGCTTCGGACAAAATGATGCAAAGGAGTGCGGGAAGAGTCTAAAGCCGAGGGAACTTCGGACAATACGAAGTAAGTATACGCTCACAGAGTCTAAAGGAGGTTCAGCTTCGGACAAAATGATGCAAAGGAGTGCGGGCAGAGTCTAAAGCCGAGCGAACTTCGGACAATATGATGTAAGTATATGCTCGCTGAGTCTAAAGGTGGTTCAACTTTGGACAAGATGATGCGAAGGAGTGCAAGCAGAGTCTAAAGGAGGTTCAGCTTCGGACAAAATGATGCAAAGGAGTGCGGGAAGAGTCTGAAGCCGAGCGAACTTCGGACAATATGATGTAAGTATATGCTCGCTGAGTCTAAAGGAGGTTCAACTTTGGACAAGATGATGCGAAGGAGTGCGAGCAGAGTCTAAAGGAGGTTCAGCTTCGGACAAAATGATGCAAAGGAGTGCGGGCAGAGTCTAAAGCCGAGCGAGCTTCGGACAATATGATGTAAGTATATGCTCGCTGAGTCTAAAGGAGGTTCAACTTTGGACAGTTTGGTGTAAAGGATTGTGCGCAGAGTCTAAAGCCGAGCGAACTTCGGACAATACGAAGTAAGTATACGCTCACAGAGTCTAAAGGAGGTTCAGCTTCGGACAAAATGATGCAAAGGAGTGCGGGAAGAGTCTAAAGCCGAGTGAGCTGAGGACAATACGATGTAAGTGTACGCTCACAGAGTCTAAAGGTGGTTCAACTTTGGACTGCATGCACGAATGCAGCGGATGCGAAGTCCGAACCTGCCCCCACTTCAGACTAACAGACACGCAGTCCCGCTAAGAATGTCCAAAACCGGTCACACTTCAGACAGCCAGATCCATTTTTCCGCCCAAGCTGTCTAAACCAGTCACAGTACAGCATTACCACAGTGTCACCACAGCATCACCACAACATAACCCACATCATCTGGCCACCCATGAGATACAAGTTACCAAGCCACCCATGACTTTTTTCCTCTTTTTCAAAAAGATCCTCTTTCTTGGGAGTTCCTTCCTAATTTCATGCTAAAATTAAAAACTGTAAATATATGAAAAAAAGGGTGATGAGAAGAATGTTTAAAAAGGTAGCTTCCGATGTTTTGGGCCTAAGTGATGTGGGCAGCGTCATTAAGCCGGTCGATTATGATAAAGTGGATGCAGATGATTATGTTCTTCATGAAGATAATGAAAAAATTTATTTTCTAATTAAATCAAAATCGGACGAATATTGCTTTACCAACCGTTCTTTAATTCATTTGGATGGAACAAGCGCAATCAGCAAAAAACGCACGTTAAAGCGCTATAACTACAAAGAACATTCCATTTCTAATGTCTCACTAGAAACAGCAGGTACTGTGGATCTTGATGTTGAAATTAAGTTTGTCCTAGGCTCGCAGCATTTCTCGATTGATGTTCATAAAAAGCATATTGAGGAATTAAAGGATTTGTATAAGGCACTCATTAGAATTTCTGAGATTTGTCATGAAAACGAAGTATCCATGGAATACGCCGAAAGAAGCCTCACACTTACATCAAACACTTTTAGCCGTTCAGCTGTTCCTCAAGATAATAATTTTGTAGATAACTTCCGCGTATTGAATGAAACAGCCTTTAACTGGCTGATGAATAGCAGAAAAAAATACAACGTAAAAGACTTTGGATTTGTTTTTGAAAAATATATAAATAATTAATGCAGTAAGGCGGCATCTCTTTAGCAGATGCTGCCTTTTTTTGAAAAAGCTCCTAGCGCCTTCCACATTTCTATAATTAATCAGATTATTGCCTCCAAGCGATTATGTTATAATGAGACTACAAGTTTTTCAGTGTCGAATGCTGAAAAAAAGAACAGAAATTTGGAGGAAATTATGGCAGCGTATACGCCTATGATACAGCAATATCTTAGTGTAAAGGCAGACTACCAAGATGCCTTTTTATTTTTTCGCCTCGGTGATTTTTACGAGATGTTTTTTGATGATGCGATCAAAGCATCACAGGAGCTTGAAATTACTTTAACAAGCAGAGAAGGCGGGACCGCAGATCGCATTCCGATGTGCGGGGTTCCCTATCATTCTGCCGCCCAATATATCGAACAGCTCATTGAACGCGGCTATAAAGTAGCTATTTGCGAGCAGACGGAGGACCCAAAACAGGCAAAGGGGGTAGTTAGGAGAGAGGTTGTACAGTTAATTACACCCGGGACCATGATGGAAGGCAAAGGATTGCACGAGAAGGAAAATAACTATATCGCCTCCATCAGCTATTTTGAGGATCAAACCTTTGGCTTTGCCTACAATGATTTATCTACAGGAGAAACAAAGGTAACGCTGCTCGGTTCTAAATTCGATGAGGTTTTAAATGAACTTTCCATGTCTGGAGCAAAAGAGGTCGTTGTTTCATCCGATTTTGCTGATGATTGGAAGCAGCAGATGCGAGAGCGTTCGGTCATGGCGATTTCAATTGAAGATGACACCAAGCAAAAAGACAGCTACCATCATCTGTTAGAAGATCTTATGCAAGACAAGCTTAAACAAACAGTCGCGAGATTATTGAATTACCTCTATCAGACACAAAAAAGAAGCTTAGACCATTTGCAGAAGCCAGCCATCTATCAGCCTGAGCAATTTATGAAAATAGATTACTTTTCTAAGAGAAACCTTGAATTAACAGAAACGATCCGCTCTAAAGGGAAAAAAGGTTCGCTCATTTGGCTGTTAGATGAAACAAAAACAGCGATGGGCGGCCGGCTGTTAAAGCAGTGGGTTGACAGGCCCCTTGTTAACGTAACAGAAATCACCCGCAGGCAAAGGCTGGTTGAAGCGTTCATTGATTCGTTTTTTGAACGGCAGGAGCTGAGGGAAAAACTGAAAGAAGTCTATGACCTTGAACGCCTTTCTGGAAGGGTAGCCTTCGGAAATGTGAATGCCCGGGATTTAATACAGCTCAAATCATCACTGCTTCAGGTACCGTTTTTAAAAGAAATTCTCAGAAAGCTTCCAAGTGAGGAAGCTCTAAGGCATGCAGAACAGCTGGATTCCTGTGAAGAGGTTGTTGATTTAATTGAACGGGCCATTGAAGACAATCCGCCGCTCTCGATAAAAGACGGCAATATTATAAAAGACGGCTACAATAGTGAACTCGATCAATATCGCGATGCCATGAGGAACGGAAAAAGCTGGATTGCCCAGCTTGAAAAGCAGGAACGGGAAAAAACAGGCATCAAATCCCTGAAAATTGGCTATAACCGTGTATTTGGCTATTATATTGAAGTGACCAGAGCTAACCTTCATTTATTGCAGGAAGGCCAGTATGAAAGAAAGCAAACCTTAACAAATGCTGAGCGGTTTATCACGCCAGAATTAAAGGAAAAAGAAGCCCTTATTCTGCAGGCGGAAGAAAAAAGCGTTGAGCTTGAATATCAATTATTTGCCGAAGTGAGAGAATATATAAAAGAATTTATTCCGCGGCTTCAGGCATTAGCTAAATCTGTCAGTGAGCTTGATGTTCTTCAATGTTTTGCAACAATCAGTGAAGAGCGCCATTATGTAAAGCCTGATTTTTCAAGCGAAAACCGGATCGTCATCAAAGAAGGACGTCATCCAGTTGTGGAAAAAGTAATGACAGCCGACCGCTATATTCCAAATGATTGCTATATGGATGGAGACAGGGAAATTCTCTTGATAACAGGACCTAATATGTCAGGTAAAAGTACATTCATGCGTCAGGTTGCGCTAACGGCCATTTTGGCGCAAATTGGCTGCTATGTGCCTGCATCGGAAGCAGTCCTTCCCGTCTTTGATCAAGTCTTCACCCGGATTGGTGCGGCGGATGATCTAATTTCTGGCCAGAGTACGTTTATGGTAGAAATGCTTGAAGCAAAAAATGCCATTGTTAACGCGACACAAAACAGCCTGATTTTATTTGATGAAATTGGCCGCGGAACATCAACTTATGACGGAATGGCGCTGGCACAGGCAATGATTGAGTACATTCATAACAGAATTGGTGCCAAAACATTATTTTCAACTCACTATCACGAATTAACCATTTTAGAAGAACAGCTGGAAAAAGTGAAAAATGTCCATGTCAGCGCGATCGAGCAAAACGGCAAGGTCGTCTTTCTCCATAAAATTAAAGAAGGAGCAGCCGATAAAAGCTATGGGATTCATGTAGCTAAATTAGCTGAACTGCCGGAAGAACTGATCGATCGAGCGAATGAAATTCTGACGGGTCTAGAACAAAACGACCCGATGGCAAGGCCGAATCCTGAAAGGCTGGAAAACCCGGCACCTGCCGATCATGATGAACAGCTTAGCTTTTTTACTGAACAAGAGCCAGAAGCGGCAAGCAAAGATTTTAATAAAAAGGAAAAACAAATTTTAGACAAGGTCAAATCCCTTGATATTTTAGATATGACGCCAATGCAGGCTTTAAATACACTTTATGAGCTTCATAAAAAATTAAAAAGCTAATCTTCAAGGAGGTGCTTAGCATTGAAAAACATTATCCAGCTAACTGATGCACTTTCCAATAAAATAGCTGCAGGGGAGGTTGTTGAAAGGCCAGCCTCTGTTGTAAAGGAATTAGTTGAAAACGCGATTGACGCAGGCAGCACAATTATCGAAATCGAAACAGAAGAAGCGGGTCTGGCCAAAATTCGCGTCACGGATAACGGACAAGGCATTGAAGAAGAGGATGTCTTAACCGCCTTTTTGCGCCATGCCACAAGTAAGATCAAGGATGAAAATGATCTTTTCCGCATCCGCACGCTAGGATTTCGCGGAGAAGCCCTTCCAAGTATCGCTTCGGTTTCGCGAATTGAAATGAAAACATCAACAGGGGAGATTGGCACCCGTGTTGAGCTTGAAGGCGGAGAGGCTGTAAAGGTTGAAAAGGTTCCTGCCAGAAGGGGAACAGATTTGACAGTAACCGATTTATTTTTCAATACGCCGGCACGCCTGAAATATATGAAAACGATTCATACTGAGCTCGGCAATATTACGGATGTCGTCAATCGTCTTGCCCTATCGCATCCGGAAGTATCGTTTCGTCTGATTCATAATGAACGCAAGCTGCTGCATACAAACGGTAATGGTGATGTCCGCCAAGTCTTGGCGGCGATCTACGGACTTAACATTGTGAAAAAGATGATCCCGATTCAAGCAGGCTCACTTGATTTTGAAATAAGCGGGTATGTGGCATTGCCTGAAATCACAAGGGCGTCAAGAAACTATATTTCAACCATGATTAATGGAAGGTTCATTAAAAACTATCCTCTTGCCAAAGCAATCCTGGAAGGCTACCATACCTTACTGCCTATTGGAAGATATCCGATAGTCCTATTGAATGTGAAAATGGACCCGATTCTGGTGGACGTCAATGTTCATCCTTCAAAAATGGAAGTGCGGTTCAGCAAGGAACAGGAGCTTAATGAACTGGTTACAAATACGATAAAGGCTGCCTTTAAAGCACAGGAATTAATTCCGGCGGGTTATACCCAGCCAAAAGCGGTAAAGCCTAAAGAGGAACAAATTTCACTGACATTGGATCATGTTGTGCAGCCTGCTAATCTGACTGCCCCTGTCAGGGAAAACTTTTCAAGCCCGGGTTTTATAAAAGAAAGCCAGCACATGATTCCTGAGCAGGATCCTGAAGAAACCGTTGAAGTCATCGATGACCCTGTCCGCACATTTAATGAGGTGGAACCCCAGTCTTTTCCGCCGGAGGAATGGATGGCCGGGTCTTTAGAGGAGAATGTTGCCCAAACGCATGTAACAGAGGCTGTGCAGCCTGCACGGGTTCCGCCGTTATATCCGATTGGGCAAATGCATGGAACCTATATTTTTGCTCAAAACGAGAAAGGTTTATATATTATTGACCAGCATGCGGCCCAGGAAAGAATTAAGTATGAATACTTTAAAGAAAAGGTCGGTCAAGTAGAAAGTGAGCTGCAGGAAATGCTCATGCCGATGACCTTTGATTATTCCACAGATGAATGCATAAAAATCAATGAGTATAAAGAGGAACTTGAAAAGGTCGGCGTCTTCCTTGAGCCTTTTGGGCACAACAGCTATATTATTCGCTCTCATCCGCAGTGGCTCCCAAAGGGGGAGGAAAAAGAAATCATTGAGGAAATGATTGAACAGCTGCTTTCAATGAAAAAAGTAGATATTAAGAAGCTCAGAGAGGAAGCAGCCATCATGATGAGCTGCAAAGCTTCCATTAAAGCCAATCACCATCTAAGAAACGATGAAATCCAAAGCTTGCTAGATAAGCTAAGACAAACATCTGACCCATTCACCTGCCCCCACGGCCGGCCAATCATCATCCATTACTCTACCTATGAAATGGAAAAGATGTTCAAACGCGTGATGTAATTTATAACCATTAAAGAATCCTTATATATCAAGGATTCCTTAATGGTTTTTTTCTTAGTTGACCACCATTCGACCACATTCATTGCTCAGAGCTAGTTTTTGGTAAGGTCTATGAAAAATTTCAGCTGATGCATCTTTCATATTCCTTCTTGTGCAACGGAGCAGGTTGTTCAAGCAGGAAGGAAAATTATTATATTATTATAAATAAGGAATGTTGCGAAAAAATGGTATAATTTAAAAGTCTAAAAACTAATTGAATAATTATTAGGCAATAGTTGTTAGAGGAGGCGTTCATTATGACAAACAATAGTTTTTTTATTTTTAATGACAACAAGGGGATTACGGCTAATTAAGAATTGTTTAGCGTTTCCCCGAATATTGAAAGGGGAAAATTATGAAAACAGAAAATGTGAAAATCGTAGAGTTAAATGCTGACAACTGGTATGACTGTTGTCTATTAGAAGTATCAAAAGACCAAAAAGAATATATTGAGCCCAATGCTATATCAATAGCTCAATCAAAGTTTGAGCCTACATTAAAACCATATGCAATCTATGCTGATGAGAAAGTAGTCGGCTTTTTGATGTTCAATTCTGTTCCAGAAGAACTTAATGGTTATTGGGTATATAGAATAATGGTGGATAAGGAATTCCAAGGACAGGGAATAGGAAAAGCCGCAACTAAGTTAATGATTTCAGAAATGGTTAAATTACCTAATGCGAAAAAAATTGTTGTAGGGTATCATCCCGAAAATTTGGGAGCACATAATCTATACTCGAGTTTGGGATTTATTGATAATGGTGATAGGTTCGGTAAGGAAATGGCAGTTATAAAAAATATAACCGAATGATAGGTCAAAAGAATATCTCAATAAGGTAAAATAAAGAGCCAAATAAAAAACAGGCCTCCTCCATTGAATTTGGAGATGGCCTGTTTTTATTTATTTTACAGCTGATTGCAGCTTATGAATATATTTCAATGCTTTTCCGGTTCCCACAGCCACGGATTCCAGCGGGCTTGGCGCCAGATGAACAGGAACAGAAATCTCTTTGGAAATCCAGTCCTGCATTCCGTTTAGCAAGGCGCCGCCTCCAGATAAAATAACCCCTCTGTCCACGATGTCTCCGCTTAGTTCAGCAGGGCTTTCCTCTAATGTCGCGCGGATCGCTTCCAGGATATCAAGCAAAGATTCTTTTAGGCAATCGCGAACTTTATAGGATGATAACGTGATTGTTTTTGGAAGACCTGTCACAAGGTCTCGGCCGCGGACATCCATGCTCATTTCCTCATGATCGATAAGCGCATAGCCAATTTCAATCTTTATCTGCTCGGCAGTTCTTTCCCCAATTAGCACATTAAAATCTTTGCGGACATACTGAATAATGTCCTCATCAAGCTTATCGCCGCCCACGCGGATAGAATGGCAGGTTACCACACCGCCATAGGAAATAATGGCAACCTCTGTTGAGCCGCCGCCGATGTCAACGACAACATTGGCCACTGGTTCATCAACAGGCAGGCCGGCACCAATTGCTGCTGCCACTGGTTCTTCAATTAAGTGGACATGCTTAGCGCCTGCATTTCGGACGGCATCAAGAATCGCCCTTCTCTCTACACTTGTGGAGCCTGAAGGCGTGCAGATGACGACATTTGGCTTTCGGATTGAAAAGCCGGCATTTTTAGTTGCTTTCACCATAACAGTTTTAAGCATATCGGTTGTCGTCTGATAATCAGCAATGACACCATCCTTTAACGGACGAATGGCGACAATCCGCCCGGGTGTTTTTCCAATCATTTCTTTCGCTTCTTTTCCAACGGCAAGCACTTTATTGGTTACCGTATCAATCGCAACAACGGACGGTTCATTAAATGTGATTCCTTTATTTTTACAATATACAAGAATGTTAGCTGTACCAAGATCAATTCCAATTTCAGATGCTGTAATCATTTTTTTTCCCACCTAATCTATTACACTTAATCTAACATAAATATTCTTCTAATAAATTAACACGAATGCGGGGGTCGCTTTTAATTTGTTATCGAAACGTTACTAAAATGTAAAGAAAGATGAAAAATTCTCCAGTATATTTAATATTAAAAATTCGATGTGATGGCTGATTGAAGCTGAATAGGAACACAGTATTCTGTTAATAATGGTTAAATGTGATTAGACAGGGGATCTGTAAGACTAAAAGCCGCTTAAAAACACTTATGAACTATGGTACGATAGAGGGGAAATAAGGGCAAAGGGCTTTTATAGTCTGTAAAAAGGCAGTGTGAACAACTTGAAAGAAAAGCTAATCGTAATCATCGGACCTACAGCGGTAGGAAAAACAAAATTAAGCATCGAATTAGCCAAGAGATATAATGGGGAAATTATTAGCGGTGATTCAATGCAAATATATAAGGGGATGGATATTGGAACAGCTAAAATTAAAGAACATGAAATGGAAGGAATTCCGCACCACTTAATTGATATCAAATCTCCCGATGAATCCTTTTCTGCTGCGGAGTTTCAAAGTCTTGTACGTGATGAAATCACAAAGATCACCAGCCGCGGGAAAATCCCGATTATCGCAGGAGGCACGGGGCTTTATATTCAATCGGTTATTTATGATTATCAATTTTCCGATGCTCCTTCAGACGAGGATTTCCGAGAAAGGCTCGAAAAACAGGCAGCAGAAGAAGGGATAGATGGCCTATATGCCCAGTTAGAAGAGATTGATCCAAAAAGTGCGGAGAAAATCCATCCAAATAATATACGCCGAGTCATCCGTGCATTAGAAGTTTTCCATTGCACGGGGAAGACAATGAGCGATTTTCAGGAAACACAAATCCCTGAATCCATGTATAATTTAGCGCTTATTGGGCTAACAATGGAAAGGGAAAAATTATATGACCGAATCAATCAGCGGGTAGACCTAATGATGGAAGAAGGACTGCTTTCTGAAGTTGAACGGTTATATCATTCAGGTTTGCGCGATTGTCAATCCATCCAGGCAATTGGATACAAAGAGCTTTATGATTTTTTTGACGCCCGCGTATCCCTTGAAGACGCCATCTGCCAGCTAAAGCAAAATTCCAGACGCTACGCTAAAAGGCAGCTCACCTGGTTTCGCAATAAAATGGATGTCAAGTGGTTTGATATGTCAGAAGTCTTACATTCACAGGATTTCCAAAAAAAACTTGCTGAAATTTCCACATATATTGAAGGAAAGCTCAAAATAAAATCGAATACATATTAGTAGAGATAAAAGAGGAGGAAATAGGATGAAAACGACAATCAATATTCAAGACCAATTTTTAAATCAGCTACGGAAAGATAATACAAATGTCACGGTATTTTTATTAAATGGTTTTCAAATCAGAGGCCAGATCAAAGGCTTTGATAATTTTACCGTTCTTTTTGAATCAGAGGGAAAGCAGCAGCTTGTTTATAAGCACGCAATCTCTACGTTTGCTCCTCAGCGTAATGTGCAGCTGGACATGGATAACCAATAATTTCATTTCTTTATATATACTTGACCAGCCCGCTTCAATTGAAGCGGGCTATTTTCGTCTATAAACAAGATGGACAATTGCAAAAATCCTTAATGAAGTCCATTTAGGCTGAATACATATAAATAAGGCTGAAGATAAATTTACAGTAAAAAATGGGCTTTTGTCACAAACTTAACATCCCAGCGTATACTGTTTTAGAACGTGAGGTGAAAGCTTTTGGACCAGCCAATTCGTTTGAAAAATAATGGACAGATCAGCATTGTTCTAAATTCACAAAAACGTAAAAGCATTACAAAAGAATTGCCGGAAACTAAGGCAATGCCAAAAGAAATTCCGCCAGAGCACGAAGCGTTAAAAGAGATTGAAGAAGAATTGTGTGCACTCGTCGGGATGGAAGAAATGAAAAAGATGATAAAGGAAATTTATGCTTGGATCTATGTGAATAAAAAACGTGAGGAAGCAGGCCTTAAGGCAGGAAAACAGGCTCTTCACATGATGTTCAAAGGAAATCCGGGAACGGGAAAGACGACGGTCGCACGTCTGATTGGCAAGCTGTTTCAAAAGATGAACGTACTGTCAAAGGGACATTTAATTGAAGCGGAACGGGCAGATTTAGTCGGAGAATATATTGGGCACACGGCTCAAAAGACACGGGACTTAATCAAAAAGGCGCTCGGCGGTATTCTTTTTATTGACGAAGCCTACTCACTTGGCCGCGGCGGAGAAAAGGATTTTGGCAAAGAAGCGATCGATACACTTGTTAAGCATATGGAGGATAAACAGCACGAATTTATTTTAATTTTGGCAGGCTATTCTAGGGAAATGGATTACTTTCTTACCTTAAATCCTGGCCTGCACTCAAGATTTCCGCTTGTGATTGACTTTCCGGATTACTCGATTGACCAGCTGATGCAAATTGGAGATAGAATGCTGAAGGAGCGGGAGTACACGTTGAGCCAAGATGCAGAAAGGAAAATCCGCGAACATCTAATATGGGTCAAACAGCTGAATCCTGTAAGCTTCTCCAATGGCCGCTACATTCGCAATTTAATTGAAAAGTGCATCCGCGCTCAAGCGATGAGGCTGCTTATGCAAAACACCTATGACCGCCAAGAACTCATCACAATCAGAAGTATTGATATCGTCATTGAAGATGACTAAGGAAGCAGCGGCAAAATCTCTGCTTCCTTTTCTGTTAGATAGGCATGTCTTCACTCTGCTTCAAGAAATGTCCAGCAGTTAATCGATAGGGGGCCTTGTGCTTTTCATGTTTGGAGTTCGCTCGTCTATTTTGATATCATAGATTAAAATACAATAGTGAAAGAAGGATGCTGTTTGGAACAAAAAGAAAACATGGAAAAGGTTATTCTTGTTGGGTGTCAGACGAGCGAGGATGATCTTCATTTTGAATATTCCTTGGACGAGCTTGCCTCGTTAACGAAAACAGCAAAAGGTAATCCAGTAGCGACCCTTACGCAAAAAAGGGAGCGCGTCTCTTCTGCTACATACATAGGAAAAGGAAAAGTTGAGGAACTAAAAGCCTTGCAGGAGGAATTAGACGCAGACCTCATTATATTTAATGACGAACTGTCACCAAGCCAGTCAAGGAATCTGGCAGCCGAGCTCGACGCAAAGATCATTGATCGTACACAATTAATATTAGATATATTTGCACAAAGAGCACGCTCTAAAGAAGGAAAGCTGCAGGTTGAGCTTGCCCAGCTGCAATACCTGCTACCGCGCCTTGGCGGCCAAGGGATTCAATTATCAAGACTTGGAGGCGGAATTGGGACAAGAGGTCCAGGTGAAACAAAGCTTGAAACAGACCGCCGGCATATCCGCAATCGGATTCACGAAATTAAAAATCAGCTCTCTGTGATCGTCCAGCATCGCGACAGGTACCGGGAACGAAGAAAGAAAAATAAGGCCTTTCAAATTGCCCTTGTCGGTTACACAAATGCGGGTAAGTCGACTTTATTTAATCGGCTGACTGAAGCAGACTCATTTGAAGAAAACCAGCTATTTGCTACCCTAGACCCCATGACGAGAAAAATCATTCTGCCAAGCGGATTTTTAGCTCTTTTAACAGACACGGTTGGGTTTATTCAGGACTTGCCAACAACATTAATTGCTGCCTTCCGTTCAACTCTTGAAGAGGTAAAGGAAGCGGATCTGCTGCTTCACCTTGTCGACAGTTCAAATCCTGATTATTTTCAGCATGAACAGACTGTAAATAAACTGCTTGAAGAACTGGAAATCGAAAAAATTCCGCAAATCACGGTTTATAACAAGCGGGATGAAAAACATCCGGATTTTGTTCCAACGGCAAAAACGAAATCCATGCAAATCAGCGCGCTTAATGAAAATGACCGCAGTCAGCTAAAGCAATTCATTGAAGGAGTCGTGCTGGAAATGATGAGCTACTACAATGTTCGGGTGCCTTCTACGGAAGGAAAACTGATTTCTCAGCTAAAAAATGAAACAATCTTGCGTGAACTTAGCTTCGAGGAAGAAAATCAGGTGTATAATTGTAAAGGCTATTATTTAGAGGATCATCAAATATCTGGTCCGTTAAGAAATTACATGAATTAGATAGGAGAACACCATGATTCAACAATTATCAAATGGGGAAAAGCTGCAGCCGATAGTTAAAGAGGTGGAGCAGCAAATTGCACCCGTACTAACAGAAATCGATGAACGAATAGATGAAAATCAATATCGAGTGTTAAAGAGCTTTCAAAATCATCGAGTGAGTGATGCACATTTCATTCCGACCACAGGTTATGGATATGATGATATGGGCAGAGATACATTGGAGGAAATTTATGCAGAAGTATTTGGCGGTGAAGCAGGACTTGTAAGACCGCAAATTATTTCCGGCACACATGCCATTTCCATTGCCTTATTCGGCGTTCTTCGCCCAGGTGATGAGCTTTTGTACATAACAGGAAAACCCTATGACACATTGGAAGAAATCGTGGGCATTCGGGGCACAGGGGTTGGCTCATTAAAGGAATTTGGCATTTCGTATAACAGTGTGGCACTGACTGAAGAGGGAAATGTGGATTTTCAAGCGATAGCAAAGGCAATCAAACCAAATACGAAAATGATTGGCATTCAGCGTTCAAAAGGTTATGCGACAAGACCATCTTTTACGATTTCACAAATTGAAGAGATGATCCAATTCGTCAAAGAGGTAAAGGACGATGTAGTGGTTTTTGTTGATAACTGCTATGGAGAATTCGTGGAGAACCAGGAACCATGCCATGTCGGAGCAGATCTAATGGCAGGCTCATTGATTAAAAATCCTGGCGGCGGCCTTGCGAAAACGGGCGGATATATTGTAGGCAGCCAAAAATGGGTAGAGGCCTGTTCTTACCGGATGACTTCTCCTGGTATAGGAGCGGAAGCGGGGGCAAGTCTTTACAGCCTGCAGGAAATGTATCAGGGATTCTTCATGGCTCCACATATTACCGGCCAGGCTTTAAAGGGTGCAGTCTTTACTGCAGCCATGCTCGATCAGATGGGAATGAATTCATCGCCCAAATGGAATGATAAACGAACGGATTTAATCCAGTCCGTACAATTTGATGACCGTGAGAAAATGATTGCCTTCTGCCAGGCGATTCAATATGCAGCACCGATCAACTCCCATGTGACTCCATATCCAAGCCCAATGCCTGGCTATGAAGATGACGTCATCATGGCTGCCGGCGCCTTCATCCAGGGCGCCAGCATCGAGTTATCCGCAGACGGCCCAATCCGCCCGCCATACGTCGCTTACGTACAAGGGGGACTCACATACTCCCACGTAAAAATAGCTATCTGCACAGCATTAAACCATTTATTAGAAAAAGGATTAGTATAAAAAAATTAATAAAAACAGCAGCTAAACTTTTTATTTACAAGGTCTGAGCTGCTGTTTTTTTAGCTATTATAAAGTAATACCGCTGCCGATAATATTAATTTTTACCTTAGGGTTCACCTCAATATTTTCATAATAATTTTTTCCTTTTATTTCTTTCCAAATCGATGGATGATAGGCGATTAATTCTCTGCCTAATCCAAGAATATCGCTCTGGTGGTTTGCAAGTTTCTTAAAAAGAGCCTCTGCATTTTTCGAAACTTGTCTTGATAATTGCCGATTTAGATCTTTTATCATTTTCTGATTATTTAAATGATCTTCTGGGAAATCAACAACCTCTACATCGAGTTGAAGAGATAAATCAACACTGACTTTATCCCTTTTCCTAATTTTTAGATCTCTTGACACTCTTTTCACATCATAACTCAAGGCTGTGTCTGTTGGCTGTTCAATAATATGTGTAAATATAGTTTTTCTGGACTTTTTATCCATAAAAAGTAATAATAACTTACTTTCATCAACGGAAAGATATTCACCTGTAAAGCTCCGGTCATGAAAAAGTGCAGTTCCCTTCACTTTTACCGTTTGATCTACCTCATCTATTTCTAAGTAGGGAAGAAAGAAATCCTTTCCTTCATCAAGCATATAAGTGCAAATCGTTTCAGCTGTTACTGATGGAATCTCAGTCATAACTTCACTGCTTTTAATCATTTCAAAAAAGTATTCTGCTTTTTCCATTTCCTTTTCACTCAAGTGCTGAATTAGTTTATTGGCACTGCCGGAAGTAACAGCCACTTTAGAGTTTACATTGATTCTTGGGTCCCGATAAAACGAATCTAAAACATTGAAAATATCAGCTTTTGCAATATCATTCCCTAAAATGACCGTTCTTCCTTTAGCCGGATCAAATATGCCAGGTACACTTTGATCAATTTTTAAACTTGTTTCCCTTATATTTTTTCCTTTTCCAGATACTACTTCATTCGTGATAGACATTTCTCCTCTGCTAGACTTGCTAATATTTAAATTTCGGATCACTACAGTAGTCAGATATTCTCCTTTCTCATCCAAGTCGAAGCCTGATAAGTAAACGGTTCGAACATCTTTCAGTAATCTTTCATCCCAGCAGCCTGTTAATAGTGTTAGAGAAAAGAGGAGCAGGACCAGTTTACTTTTCTTCATAGCCGTATGATGCCTCCCGTTTAAAGATAATAGCAATGAGAAGAAGAAGTGCAGGAATTAGAATGCCAAAGGTCAAGTTTAATATCTCCGCCCATTTTCTAAAATTGATAATTTCTATGTAATAATGAAAAGTAATAGATACGATAAGAACCACTGCGCTAGAAAAAATAACAGCAATACTATGTTTCACGCATAATAATTTGCTAATTCCCATACTTCCCAAATAGGCGTAACTTAGAAAAGTAGTTGCAATGATGATCCCCCAAATCGATAAAAATATTAAATCTAAACGTTGTAATACATGTATATCAATCGTTCTAAGCATGTAGAGAACAGGTTCGGGAATAATTTTTATTTCGGCAGGGCTAAACATGATCGTAGCGATAATAACAATATAGGTATAAAGCACGGTTACAAAAAAAATAGCAAAAAGTGCTCCTTTCATTGCTGAGAAGCTTTTAGGGTGTTTGACAAAAGCAAAATAAATAAGCAATGTTTCATATCCTGTAAAGGCTGGAAAGGTTTCTCTCATGCCCTTAAGAATCTTCCAGACGCCACTTGATCCAATAGGAAAAAGATAACGAAAATCAAAGTGTGGATCCTGAAAAGTAAGAAGGGTAATAAAAAATAAAAATAAAATGAATATAAACAGGAAAGAAAATAAATACACCATGCTTCTTATCGACCCAATACATCCATAAATGAGAACAACCATACCTAAGAAAAGCAATACAATCTTTGGTGTACCGGGGAAAATCCATCGAACGAAAATATCATCAATGACGATAAAGGTATAACTAACAATGATAAGCAGATAGACAATATAAAGGATATTAATGAAGTTACCGAATGTCCTGCCCAAAATAATTTTGCTAAAATCAAATAAAGTAAGATGGGGGAAGCGTTTACATAAAAGCCACAAAAGCAATATAACTAGCTGAAAAGCAAATCCTGAAATCAAAACAGCGATCCAGCCATCATGTTGTGCACTTTTATAGGTATGGAAGGGTAAGGATAATATCCCTATCCCCACCATAGTTTGCACCAATAAAAAAAATAATTCCGATTGATTAATACGGGTCTTCACCATCATTTAATTTCCACTCTCTTTCCATTTTCACCTTATGAATTCGAGATGAGCTTTTTGGCCGATCCCCCTTCATCCATACAGGGGCACGGATGATTGTATCTTTCAATTCATGTACATTAAGGGGGGCAAAAGGCGAAAAATAGGGAACACCAAAAGAAGTGAGACGGGAAAGATGGATTAAGATTAATAAAACGCCCACCATAATTCCGAGAAAGCCGAAGATTCCTGCTAAGATCATTAAAGGAAATCCAAGGACACGTATAGAACTGCTCATCTCTATATTAGGCTGAACAAAAGAAGAGACGGCAGTTAATGCTACAACAATTAAGCCTCCATAGGAAACAAATCCTGCTTCAACCATTGATGTTCCAACAACTAAAGCACCAACAATTCCAAATGTAGAGGCAATAGAAGCCGGTAAACGGATGGATGCCTCTCTTAATAATTCGAAGGTGAATTGCATGCCCAGCAATTCTATGATTGGCTTTACAGGTACAAAGCTTAAAGTTGATTGAAATGAATAAACAAGCTCTGTAGGAATGACCTCGTAATGAAATGTAACAATCGCTACATAAAGAGCTGGCAATATTAAAGCGTTAATATAACCAGTTAATCGAAGGAGCCTGAAAAAAGAACCTAATTCCCATCGGCTTGCATAATCATCGGGGGATTGGAAAAATATAGTAAAAGTAGCTGGTAAAATATATGCTTTGGGACTTCCATCGATCACTATGGCTATTTTCCCATCCTTCAGATTGCAAGCAGCGCGTTCCGGAAGCTCCGTGTCTAAAAGTTGGGGGAATGGAGAGAATGTTTGTTCTTCAATACAGTCCT
Source organism: Cytobacillus sp. MT66 (assembly GCF_058792595.1). Classification (NCBI taxonomy): domain Bacteria; kingdom Bacillati; phylum Bacillota; class Bacilli; order Caryophanales; family Bacillaceae; genus Cytobacillus; species Cytobacillus sp. MT66. The sequence continues at coordinate 155,913 of NZ_JBXAFB010000003.1, read as the reverse complement.
GTATATCACCTGGCGACCGGATAAAATCAAGACTTATGCTTGTTAATCGTTTTTCAACTGTATTTAAAATTTCAGGATCCACCAATTGATCCACATACAATAAGCATGCATCCGTAGGGGATTTTGTGCCTAAGCTATACTTTTTAACTGTAAACCCGGGCATTTTAACCCGGTTCCGCAGCAAATAGATGTTCTTGTTAAGGCTTTCAACAAACCCTTCATGTGCGCCAAGCATCGCTTTTTCTATAAGAGCTTCGGAAACTTCTCTTCCCATTGATGCTTTTACATCCAATAAGAAACCTTCCTGAGAGTCTTCTTTTTTAATGAGCAAACAATTCCCATCTAATAACCCTCTTACCGCTTTCTCATTATTAGAAATATTCTTGATATCCTTGCTGTATAATTCGTTCAAAATATCATTGTTCTCCATTTTTATAAGTGGCTTAATTACTTTTGATTCCAACTTTTCTTGATCCACCAAAGGAGACAGGTAAAGAATAATATAAGAAACACCATTGATATGAATTTCCCGATCTTTTAAATCTTCAGTATGATTCATTTGTTTTTTAATATTTTCGATAGAAAAGGGCTGCAGATTTTCCCAATTGTTCAATGGCAAATTTTCATGTTCCTTTTTCGATATCCTTTTTCTGAATATCATCGCATAAATCCCCTCTGTATAATGGAGTTTTTAATATTATGTGGAGATACATCGTATTTAAACCTTAATTAAAACTTGTTTAAAAATCCTATGTCAGAAAACCTAACATGAGGTTGACAACAAACCTAACATTGCTTTATAGTAGAAAAATAAAAAGAAAGATTGGTTTAAGGGGGGAAATAAGTGACTGGGAGCAACATTAGGCGTTCCATGCCGCTTTTTCCAATTGGACCGGTTATGCAGTTAACAGAACTGTCAGCAAGACAAATTCGATATTACGAAGAGCATCAACTAATTTCACCAGCAAGAACAGAAGGTAATCGTCGAATGTTTTCCTTAAATGATATTGATAAGCTTCTTGAGATTAAAGACTTGCTGGACCAGGGTGTGAATATAGCCGGCATCAAACAGATCTTTGCCGAAAAATATTCACATGAGCTAGCAAGTATACAGGAAGAAGAAAAAGAATTTAAGGAAGTAACCAATGACAAACTTAGGAAAATTCTAAGGAAAGAATTGGTACAGGCTGGGAGGTTCAACTTGCATTCCCAGCAGCAATCAGGAATCAGCCGTTTTTATCATTAAAACTTTCATCCTAGGAGGGCATAAGATATGTCAAAGTATACAAAAGACGATATTATACGAATTTCGGAAGAAGAAAATGTAAAATTCATTCGTTTACAGTTTACTGATATTTTAGGAACGATTAAGAATGTGGAAATTCCGATCAGTCAGCTTGAAAAAGCATTAGACAATAAAATGATGTTTGACGGCTCCTCCATTGAAGGGTTTGTCCGCATTGAAGAATCAGATATGTACTTATTTCCTGATCTAGATACATGGGTTGTTTTTCCATGGACAGCTGAAAAGGGCAAAGTTGCCCGCTTGATCTGTGATGTTTATAATGCAGACGGCACACCTTTCCAAGGCGATCCGCGCAGCAATTTGAAAAGAGTTTTAAAAGAAATGGAAGACATGGGATTCACTGATTTCAATCTTGGACCTGAACCAGAATTCTTCCTTTTCAAATTAGATCAATATGGAGAGCCAACGCTTGATCTGAATGATAATGGAGGATACTTTGACCTTGCCCCAACAGACTTAGGTGAGAACTGCCGCCGTGATATCGTGTTAGAGCTTGAGGAAATGGGTTTTGAAATTGAAGCTTCACACCATGAAGTGGCACCAGGCCAGCATGAAATTGATTTCAAATATGCTGATGCAGTAACAGCATGTGACCAAATTCAGACATTCAAATTAGTGGTTAAAACAATTGCCCGCAAGCATGGCCTGCATGCGACATTTATGCCTAAGCCATTATTCGGTGTAGCTGGATCTGGGATGCACTGCAATGTGTCCTTATTCAAAAATGGAAAAAATGCGTTCTTTGATGAAACAGGGGATCTGCAGATGAGTGACACTGCCCGCCAGTTTATTGCTGGGATTCTAAAGCATGCAACTAGTTTTACAGCTGTAACCAATCCGACAGTTAACTCCTATAAACGGTTAGTTCCAGGGTACGAAGCCCCTTGCTATGTAGCATGGTCTGGACAAAACCGCTCACCGCTTGTCCGTATTCCTTCATCTAGAGGAGTCAGCACACGCGTGGAAGTAAGAAGTGTAGATCCAGCAGCAAATCCATACTTAGCACTGGCTGTTCTGCTAAAAGCAGGATTAGATGGCATTAAGAACCAATCAACGCCGCCAGCATCTGTTGACCGCAATATCTACGTGATGAGTAAGGCTGAAAGAATGGCAGAAGGAATTATTGATCTTCCTTCCACATTAGCAGAAGCTTTAGAATTACTAAAACAAAATGAAGTCATTGTTTCTGCATTAGGGGAGCATATTTTCGAACACTTTGTTGAAGCAAAAGAAATCGAATGGGACATGTTCCGTACCCAAGTCCATCCTTGGGAAAGAGAACAATATATGAGCATGTACTAAAATGAAAACCCTCAATACCAATGGTGTTGAGGGTTTTTTTGTTGCAATTATAAAATTAACTGAAACTTAAGAGTAAACTTACTCCTGTGAATCGGAAGGAAAGGTGTTGACAATATACCTATAAGGGTATAACATTGTGCTTGTCAGTAATTTTCTTATCAAAAATTAAATGAGGTATAAAAATGATATTTTTTATTATAGCACTAATCATCATTATTGTATTAACATATTATAGATATTTTCCTGTCAGGGGAGTTCAGTGTTTTAACACATTAAAGGTCAACGACGATTCTATACAAATTGTAGATGTTAGAGATTACAACCAGTCATATAAGGACCCGGTATTAAAGGCGATGAACATTCCAGTAGGATATATGAAAAGATATTATCAGGAAATATCCCGTGTGAAAATATTTGTTGTAGCTTCCGACAATCTCGAAAAAAATATAAGCATTCGATTCCTTAGAAAAAAAGGATTTCAAGTAACAGGCTATATGTTAACAGACTGTAAAAAATGTAAAGAGCAAACGAGGAATGGAGAGGAGTATTCTCATGGAATATAATGATCAAATTAAAAATAGGGTAAAGCGAATGGAAGGCCAGCTCAGAGGAATTTTGAAAATGATGGAAGAAAATAAAGATTGTAAAGAGGTGATCACACAGTTGTCAGCCGTTCGATCGGCGGTTGATCGAACTGTAGGCGTGGTCGTAAGTTCAAATTTGGTTGAATGTGTCCTTGATGCGGAAAAAAAGGGAGAACAAGCGGATGAATTGATTAAAGAAGCTGTTAATTTGCTTGTAAAAAGCAGATAAAAATAACGGTTGACATTCTTTTTTTTATTTAGTAATATACCCATAGGGGTAATGGTAAGAAATAAAAACGTGGAGGTAATATAAATGACTTCTGATAAAATATTAGACGCAAAAGGATTAGCATGTCCAATGCCAATCGTAAAAACAAAAAAAGCCATGAATGAACTTGAATCTGGTCAAGTGCTAGAGATTCTTACAACAGATAAAGGTGCAAAAAATGACCTTGCTGCATGGGCTAAATCAAGCGGGCATGAGCTTTTGAATTATGAAGAAGAAAATGATGTATTAAGGTTTTGGATCAAAAAAGGATAATTTTTTTAGAATTTAACATACCCTACAGGGTAAAAACAGGAGGCATAAAATGTCGGAAAAGAAAAAGACAACAATCATTTTATTTAGCGGGGATTATGACAAAGCAATGGCGGCTTACATTATTGCAAATGGTGCAGCTGCTTATGACCATGAAGTAACGATTTTCCATACATTTTGGGGATTAAATGCTTTGCGAAAAGATGAGAATATCCAAGTGAAAAAAAGTTTCATGGAAAAAATGTTTGGAAAAATGATGCCTAAGGGTGCAGATAAAATGGGGCTTTCCAAAATGAACTTTGCGGGCTTCGGTCCTAAAATGATTAAAGATGTGATGAAAAAGCATAATGCTGTGCCGCTGCCGCAATTAATTGAAATGGCGCAAGAACAGGAAATTAAATTAGTGGCATGTACAATGACAATGGATTTGTTAGGCCTTCAGCAAGAAGAACTGCTGGATAATATAGAATACGCCGGTGTCGCAGCCTATTTAGCCGATGCTGAAGAAGGCAATGTGAACCTGTTTATCTAAATACAGAATTTCCCCTAAATAAGGAGGGTCTAGGTTTGGAATATCTAAATTATATAATCATCGCTCTTTTCCTATTTCTCATCATAAAACGGATGGTTCCTACTAAAGGAGTCAGACAGATTTCAACAGCAGAATTAAAAAGTGAACTGAAAGATCACAGCAAGCAATTTATTGATGTTAGAACTCCGGGAGAATTCAAGGGAAATAGCATTGGAGGATTTAAAAATCTTCCGCTCCATCATCTTTCGCAAAAGGCAGAAAAGGAACTGTCAAAAGACAAAGAAGTCATTGTTATTTGTCAAAGCGGCATGAGAAGTCAAAAGGCCACTAAAATATTAAAAAAATTAGGGTTTTCAAAAGTGACAAATGTAAAGGGCGGATTGAGCGCCTGGAGATCATAAAGGGAGGAATTTAAAATGAAACAATTTACAGCTAAGGAAGTTGAAAATTTTTTAAAGGAAGGAAAAAACTTAAATCTTATCGATGTTAGAGAAGTGGATGAGGTAGAAACAGGAAAAATTCCAGGAGCCATTCATATTCCACTTGGATTATTAGAATTCCGTATGCATGAATTAGATAAATCTAAAGAATACATCATGGTTTGCCGTTCTGGAGGAAGAAGCGGCCGCGCATGTCAGCTTCTTGAAAGTCATGGGTTTAATGTCATTAATATGGCTGGCGGGATGCTTCATTGGGAAGGAAACAAGGAGTAATTTTTGCTGCTGGGAAGCTTTTAATACCTGTATGAGTAATAATAGGAGGTTTTTTAAAAAATGGAATCATTAAAAACAGACTTTTTATTGGACGCAAAAGGGCTTGCCTGCCCAATGCCGATTGTTAAAACAAAAAAGGCAATGAATAATCTTGAATCTGGTCAGGTTTTGGAAGTTCAGGCAACAGATAAGGGATCAAAAGCTGATATTCAGGCTTGGGCAAAAAGTTCAGGTCATCAGTATCTTGGGACCATCGAAGAGGGAGAAGTCCTAAAGCATTACCTAAGAAAATCTTCCAATGATGGTTCAGTGGAAAGAAAACATCTTAATGTCATCGATAATGAAGAACTTAATCAAAAGTTAGAAACGAATACTAACATTGTGCTTATAGATGTAAGAGAAGCAGCAGAATACGCCTTTAACCATATACCTAACGCTATTTCCATTCCTTTAGGAGAATTAGAAGATCGCTTAGATGAATTAAACAAAAATGATGAGATCTATGTGGTGTGCCGAACAGGAAACCGCAGCGACCTTGCGGCTCAAAAACTAGCAGATAAAGGTTTTGCTAAAGTAATAAATGTCGTACCAGGTATGAGTGAGTGGACAGGAAAAACGGTTTCTTTGAACAAGTAAAAACATTATTTTTTTAATTTAAAATATACCATAGGGGGTAAAAGTTGATGACTGTAAAAGTAATGACTTCAAAACAAGTGACAAAAAAAGTTTTTAATAAAGAAAAATTATTTATTCTTGATGTTCGTAATGAAAGTGATTTTAATGATTGGAAAATTGAAGGGGAAAATTTTGATTACTTAAATATCCCATATTTTGAATTGCTGGATGGGGTAGAAGGCATATTGGATAAGCTTCCAGCCGATAAGGAAATATTAGTGGTATGTGCAAAGGAAGGATCTTCTGTCATGGTGGCAGAAATGCTATCTGAACAAGACTTAACAGTGTCCTATTTACAAGGCGGCATGAAAGCATGGAGTGAACACCTTGAGCCTGTAAAAGTAGGAGAGTTAACTGATGGCGGTGAAATTTATCAATTCGTCCGAATCGGAAAAGGATGTCTATCCTATATGGTGGTTTCCAACGGCGAGGCAGCTATCATTGATGCCACTCGAATGACTGATATTTATGTTGATTTTGCAAAAGAAATTGGGGCGCAAATTACCCATGTATTTGATACTCACCTGCATGCTGACCACATTTCTGGCGGAAGAGTTATTGCTGAGAATACTGGGGCAACATATTGGCTGCCGCCAAAGGATGCAACTGAGGTAACATTCGAATATAGCCCATTAGAGGGTGGTAACGTGGTAACTATCGGCAATACAGCCATTGATATTCACGCTTTATACTCACCAGGACACACAATTGGTTCTACATCATTTGTTGTGGATGGCAAGTTTCTTCTTTCAGGAGATATCTTATTTATCGATTCGATTGGAAGACCTGATTTAGCAGGAATGGCTGAAGACTGGGTAGCGGATCTGCGTGAAAGCCTTTATTCTCGTTACAGAGAGCTTTCAGAAGAACTAGTGGTTCTTCCTGCTCACTTTATGATCATCGATGAATTAAACGATGATGGCAGTGTATCAGAAAAATTAGGTACATTATTTGCTAAAAATCACGGTTTAAATATTGAAGATGAAAACGAATTTAGAAAATTGGTGACTGAGAATCTGCCGCCACAGCCAAATGCATACCAAGAAATTCGCCAAACGAATATGGGGAAAATCAGCCCGGATGAGGAAAAACAACGGGAAATGGAAATCGGACCAAACCGTTGCGCTGTTAGATAATTAACATATTTAAGGAGGAATAGAAATAATGGAAGCAGCAAAAATTTTAGATGCAAAAGGCTTAGCATGTCCAATGCCAATCGTGAGAACAAAAAAGGCAATAAATGAATTAGCTTCAGGTGATGTTCTAGAAATTTATGCGACAGATAAAGGGGCAAAAAATGACCTGGCTGCATGGGCAAAATCTGGCGGCCATGAACTTATCAAACATGAAGAAGAAAATGGAGTTTTAAAATTTTGGATTAAAAAGGGCTAATGGAAGTTCTATTAGTTTAAATTATAGGATCTGGTATTACTGAATCCTGATTTACACTGTGTTCGGAAAAATAAACGGTAAAATTCCGTTTTAATTGAAATCTCATACCTTCACGAAAATCAACAATGTATAACAACATAGCAAAGGTAGAAAAAAGAAGAAGACTGGAATACGTCTTCTTCTTTTTATATTTTTCTTTTTTATTCAATATCCTTCGTTAAATTGATCATCGTGTCTTCATTCATTGGGCCAACTACTTTCTTTGTAATGATTCCATTAGAGTCGATGATATAGCTGGTAGGAATCGTGAACGCTTGGTATTGTGGGCCAATCATACCTTCCTTGTCAAGAAGAATAGGGAAGGTAAGCCCGTAATCGGCGACAAAGGACTCAATGGCCTCCTGACCATTATCAATATTAGTAAGGTTTACAGCAACAATCTCAATACCTTCATTTGCATTTTTTTCATAGAAGTTTTGCATATGCGGCATCTCGGCTTTACACGGCGGACACCATGTAGCCCAAAAATTTAAAATTACTTTTTTTCCTCTATAATCAGAAAGGCTTACTGTCTCACCATTTAAAGATCCTAATTTAAAGTCTGGAGCAGCTTTTCCTTCCTGTACCTCAGAAAGATCAGCCCCTGGAATGTTTTCATTGGCAGAAATGTCTTCTGCAGGATTAACAGGATCATTATTATTTGTTTCTTCTTGAAACGGATTCCATATGTTCAGGATGAAAATCGCTGCTGCTAGGATAATAATAACGATGGATAATAGATTTTTAATCAAGTTTAGTGTCCTCCTCATTACTTTTTATAAATGCAATTAGAATGGTGCAGCCGATCCATGAAAAGGTTAATACCACCTTTGAGGAAAAAGAACTGAATATGCTCATAATCATTAGTTCTGATAAGAAAACGACTATAAAGAGCTGAGCTGATAGACGCAGCTTGTTCTTTTTTAAATAATAGAGTAAGAGCAAATACCCTATTAATAGAATGGAGTGGCATAACCCTTCAATGGCTTTTTGTTCTAGTAAAGAAACAACAGCTTCATAGATGATATAGTAAAGGAGGAATATTTGAGCCGAGTGTTCATAAAATGAACGGTATTTTTTTGCTGCAATAAAAAACAGATAAAATGAAAGAACGGCCAAGCCAAGAATATTGCCTTTTGTCCCTCCATTAAAATAGATAATGGACAGGGGCATGTCTAAAAACATTTTTAGATTAAACACGATATAGCTTAATTTCCAAACAAGAATATAAAAGAAAAACCCATTCCAATACCAATCTTCAACCTTTTTTTTATATAAAATTCTATAAATGAGTGGAGTAATAAAAAGTGTAATAAATATGGCTATCCAAACGGCAGGAATGGTAATGCTGCCAACATTCAGATAGGTCATTGATCGTCATTCGGTGTTGAATGTTTAATCGTAAAAGTGATATCAATGGATTCAATGACTGACTGAATCATTCCGCAATTTCGAACTACCAGCGCAGCTAATTGTTCGCCTTGCTGAGGAGAAATGATCTTTTCTGATTGAACATAAGCAATAATAGTTATTTGTTCGATTCGATTGGTCTGATCAGGGTTTCTGACAGCGGAAACTTCCATCTCTATATTCATGTAAGCATGCCTTTTTTTTACGAGAATCTTTTCTAGCAACATCCCGCTGCATCCAATTAAAGAGGAGACAAAAAGCTCAAATGGACGAAACCCCACTTTTTCATTAGTAGAAATTTGCAGCTGGTCAAAGTCTAAATGGCCAATGACACCATCTTTATCAATTGTGAACCTCATATAAACACTCCCTTTCAATTGGATTATGAATCCAGTATGTTAAGGAATGATTAAGAATTAATTTAGAAAAGTAACTTGCGAGTTATTTTTTTATTAAGGGAAGCTTGATCCAAAAAGTATGGGAGGTTCCATCTGTGTCCAGTCCTAAATGTCCTCTGTGAGCACTTATTATGCTTTTGGCAATGGCAAGTCCAAGGCCAGCGCCACTTGACCTTGTACTTCTGGATTCGTCGAGGCGGTAAAAACGTTCAAAGATTAGATCCTTTTTCTCAGGATCTATGGATTGACCGATATGAGAAAAGGTAATTAAATATTGATCATTATTAATTTGACCGGTAACTTCAAGTTTATCTCCAGCGTTATAATCAAGGATATTTTGAAAAATATTTGTAAAAACTTGCATCAGGCCGTTTTTATTACCCTCAATAATTCCAGATTCTATCTGAAAGCTTGTTTCTGAAAACTTATCTTCCATTCTCAAATGAAAAACTTTTATTGATTCTGATAGTGTTTTATCGATTTCGACATGTTCAAAGGGTTTTTCTAAAAAATAGACGCCATTATTCCAAGAATTGAGTTCAGTAATTAGTTCAACAATTCCTGTAATTCGCCGAGATTCCTCTAAAAGTGAGCCAAATAATTCTGAGTTTCCTTCAATCACCTTATTTTGGAGAGCTTCGAGATAGCCATTTATATTTGTTAATGGTGTGCGAAGCTCATGGGCAATATCTCGAAGCATTTCTTCTCGCTGTTCTTGTACCTTATGGAGTGTATCGGCCATGGAATTAAAGTTCTCAATAAGGTCCTTCATTTCACCTGAGGCAGCTATATGGACTTTTGTGGGGTGATTTCTTTCTTTAATTTCTTTGGCTGCTGAGGACAATTGCTTAATCGGCTTGATGATTTTTTTTACGGTAATATAGTGAAATAAACCCGCGATAAAAAATGCAAGGACACTAACTTTAAATAAATAGCCATCTAAGGTATGAACAAGGACCTGTCCAGTCATATCTTCTGAATTAACCAAAAAACAGGCATAATTTTTAACTGATAAGCCGGCAAAAAGGATCACGAGAAGGATTACAATACTATTTAAAAACACTAACTTTAATAGAAGGTTTGACTTGGAAACTTTTTTAATGGCCCACAAATTTATACCCCATTCCTCTTACAGTTTGAATATAATCTTTAGGTGTCTTTTCCTTAATTTTTTCACGTAGATGCTTAATATGAACATCAATGGTGCGGTCAGATACGGCTTTTTCATTATTTTCGTAAATATACTGCAAAATTTGTTCCCTTGATAAGATCTGATTTGCATGCTGCATGAAGGTGTGAAGAAGTTTAAACTCAAACTGAGTTAAGTTTATTTGTTCACCATTAATCAAAGCTTCTCCTTTTGCAGGCTTAATAGTGAAACCTGTAAAAGTAAGCTTTCCGCATCGGCTGGCAGTTCTTCTCAATACTGCTTCAATGCGTACCATCAATTCAGCAGGACTAAATGGTTTGACTACGTAATCATCTGCGCCTAATTTAAACCCTTTTATACGGTCTTTTTCCGTTACTTTAGCAGTGAGCATAATGATTGGCATTAGACTTTTTAAATCTTCACGCACCCAAGTGCAAATTTCTTCACCGCTAATACCAGGTAACATAAGATCTAATATTAAAATACAGGGATCAAGTATTTCAATTTTTTCTTTTGCCTCATACCCATCTTTAGCTTCAATGACTTCGTATCCTTCCTTTTCTAGGTAGATTCTAACGAGATTACGGATTTTTGCATCGTCTTCAACTACTAATACTGATTTGCCGATAAGGTTAGTGTTAATCAAGTAATCACCCTTTTCTAAAGCTGAAATAAACTATAAGCTGATAACCAAGCACTTATTTTTTGCATTTGCCCGCTTAACACTAGGAAACCAAGCATAATCATGACCATCCCATTAATAAAAGCTAATTTTGATAGTAATTTATTAATTTTTCTCATTGTCTTTAAAGAATAGGATATAACAACTGATATGATAAGAAATGGAATAGCCATTCCAATTGAATAGGCAGCTAAAAGAAAGATCCCTTGAGTAAGAGTATCCGATGAACTTGCTAATAATAGTATGGATGATAAAGCAAGTCCCACACAAGGAGACCACCCGCTGGCAAAAGCCATCCCAAGTAATATTGAACTAAATATGCTTTTGGATTTTTGTTTAGGCTGAAATCTTTTTTCTTTCATGAGAAACTTAAATTTCAGCAATCCAGCCATCTGCAGACCAAATACGATAATTAGTAAACCCGCAATCTGCATAATTATTAACCGATACTCCATTAATAACTTTCCAATAAAACTGGCAGAAGCTCCAAGTGCAATAAAAATAATACTAAAACCAATGATAAAGCCCATAGATCGAAAATAAAGTTTTGAACGGTTGATTTCAAGCTTTGAGTCCTCAATTTTTCCGCCTGTTAAATGGGTGATATAGGCAGGCAAGAGGGGAAACACACAGGGAGAGAAAAAAGACAGCACTCCGCCAGCTAATGCAAAATATATTCCAATATCATTCATAGTCCTCACTCCTTCTATAGTTATTTTAAAAATGGTTTGTTAAAGTTTGATTAAGATAATCAAGTTCATCCATGTCATTTACATATAAAAGGGATCTGAATAGAATAGGACTATTTTGCTTTTGCTTTAATAGAGGGGCATATAATTCATTAAACGGCAGTAATAATACCTATACTCCAGGTGGAAGGATTAGCATGATAAGCAAGCCTTTTGTAAAATTGGATATAAAAAAAGGGATGCTAGATGCATCCCTTTTTTCTAGTGAATATGACGATATACCCCGATAACCTTCCCTAAAATGGAGACATTCCGAAGAATAATAGGTTCCATTGTGGAGTTTTCAGGCTGAAGTCTGATCCACTCCTTTTCTTTGAAAAAACGCTTGACCGTAGCTTCATCGTCCTCGGTCATTGCAACGATGATTTCTCCGTTATTGGCCGTGCTTTGCTGCTTGACTATAACATAATCTCCATCTAGTATTCCTGCTTCAATCATACTTTCACCCATGACTTCAAGCATGAAAATTTGTTCGTCCGATGGAGCGAATCTTTCCGGAAGCGGGAAGTACTCCTCGACATTTTCAATTGCTGTAATAGGCTGTCCAGCTGTTACTTTTCCTACGATCGGGACATTAATTACACGATAATCTGGTATTTGCTGAGGATCTTCTAAATCTAGTATTTCAATTGCCCGCGGCTTCGTGGGGTCCCTGCGGATTAATCCTTTGCTTTCAAGTCTTGAAAGATGACCGTGAACCGTGGAGCTAGAGGCAAGTCCGACAGCTTCCCCAATTTCTCTGACAGAAGGCGGATAGCCCTTTAGCTTAACCTCTTCTTTAATAAAATCTAATATATCCTGCTGCCTTTTAGATAACTTAACCATCGCATTACACCTCGGCTGTTTTTCTTACCATAAGTATAGCATCTTTTACCAAACAGTACAAACATAAGTTCGAATTTTTCTTGACACAAAACAAATGTTCTGGTTAAAATAAAAATATAAAAAGCGAACGTATATTCCGTATGAGGTGAAGATAATGAAATATTTATGGAACAAATACTCTTATACTATTGTTTTATTTGCCATCAGTCTATTAGCTGCATTTATGCTTTCCCTTCAAATAGATAGCCCGGAGAGTGAAAATTATATTAAAATTACTGTTAACGAAGGCGATTCTCTTTGGAAAATTGCTGAAGAATATTCAAATGAACATACATTAGCCATTAATGACTTTATTCACTGGGTTCAAAACAATAATGGTATTGCAGATGGAAGAATTTATCCAGGCGAAGAGATCATTATACCGGTAATTCAAGTAAATGAGACCCGGACAGAACTGGCAAGCTTAAAATAATAATTTATAGAAGGGGACTACATGAAAGCAATTATTTACTGCCGTGTCAGCACAACAAAAGAATCACAAGAAACATCATTAGCTAGGCAGGAAGAAGAGTTAAACAAATTGGCCAGCCAAATGGACTTTCAAATCATTAAAATTATCCGCGAACAGGCAAGCGGCTATGATTTAGAACGGGAAGGAATACTTGAGCTTCTCTCGATAATAAAGGAACAGAAAATTAATGCAGTACTAATACAAGATGAAACGAGACTTGGCAGGGGAAATGCAAAAATCGCCATTCTCCACTGTATTTTAAAAGAAGGTGTACAGCTATATACCATTTCTCATCATGGCGAGCTGCTGCTTTCCGATTCTGATTCCATGGTATTAAATATAGTTAGTATGGTAGAGGAGTATCAAAGAAAGCTGCATAATATAAAAATTAAACGAGGGATGAAAAGAGCTGTCAGAAATGGCTATAAACCTGAAAGAAACCTTTCCAATTTAGGTATTCACTCTGGACGTGAAAGGATTGAAGCACCTATCGAAGAAATCATCAGGCTCCGGCAGAATGGTCTGACATTCGCTGAAATAGCCGCTACACTAAGAGGTTTTGGATATGTGATATCCAAAGCAACTGTACATAGAAGATATCAGGAATATACAGCTTCATCTATAGAATAAAAGCAGATCATTCTCTTCAAATCAGGTTAAGTTTCTTGTAAATATCACTCTTTTCTAGTAACATGACCTTGAGTAAATCTGCGAGAACGATTTGCTCTAAGTAATTCTAGAATAAGGAGCTTGAAAATGCTGCCAAAAACCAAACTTGATCGTATTAATTTTCTGGCAAAGAAGGCTAAGGAATCAGGGCTAACAAAAGAAGAAGCGAAAGAGCAATCTGCCCTGCGCAGAGAATATTTAGAAACATTTCGTTCCTCCATGCTAACCACCTTAAAAGGGGTAACCATAATTGATCCAAATGGACAAGATGTTACACCTCAAAAGTTAAAAAATATCCAAAAGAAAAATTTACATTAATTAATAGAAGGGATACATGCATTTGTATGCCCTTTTTACATATTTAGATACCTTTTAGATAATATTACTAGACAAACCGACTTTTTTTGCAAAATTTGATACAATTTGTTGTATTAGGCAAAGGCTGCCTATAATATTAAAGAGTAATTATTACTCGCGGAGGGATTGGACAAAATGTTTGATCAAAATGATGCTTTATCGATAAGTTCTATTAGGACATTATCTATTGATGCAATTGAAAAGGCAAATTCCGGTCATCCTGGAATGCCTATGGGTGCAGCGCCGATGGCATATGCACTTTGGACAAGGTTTATGAACCATAATCCGAAAAATCCTAAGTGGTTTAACCGTGATCGTTTTGTACTTTCAGCTGGTCATGGTTCCATGCTATTATACAGCCTTCTTCATCTTTCTGGTTATGATGTTTCAATGGAAGATATTAAGGAATTCAGACAGTGGGGAAGCAAAACACCGGGACACCCAGAGTACGGCCATACACCAGGCGTTGATGCTACAACAGGTCCCCTTGGACAAGGCATTGCCATGTCAGTGGGAATGGCGATGGCTGAACGTCATTTAGCAGCCGTTTATAATAAAGAAGGCTTTCCGCTAGTTGACCACTATACATACAGCATTTGCGGAGATGGAGATTTGATGGAAGGGGTATCTGCAGAAGCTGCATCACTTGCAGGGCATTTAAAGCTTGGCAGATTAATCGTTCTATATGATTCAAATGATATCTCACTTGATGGCGATTTAAATAAATCCTTCTCTGAAAGTGTTGAACAGCGTTTTAAGTCTTACGGATGGCAATACTTGCGTGTTGAGGATGGAAATGATCTATCCGAAATCTCAAAAGCCATTGAAGAGGCCAAAGCAGATGAAAATCGTCCTGCGATGATTGAAGTAAGAACGATTATTGGCTATGGCTCACCGAATAAATCTGGTAAATCTGATGTACACGGTGCTCCGCTTGGTGCAGACGAATTAAAGTTAACCAAGGAATCTTATAATTGGACCTTCGATCAAGACTTCCATGTGCCTGAAGAAGTATACGAGCAATTTAGGAAACATGTGGCAGAAAAAGGTGCTAAGACGGAACAAGAGTGGAACGACTTATTCTCGCAATATAAGGATAAGCACCCGGAACTTGCTTCCCAGCTAGAACTTGCAATCAATGGCAGCCTTCCAGAAGGCTGGGATAAGGACATTCCAGTATATGAAGAAGGAAAAAGCCTTGCTTCCCGTGCATCTTCCGGTGAAGCACTAAATGCAATCGCCAAGAATCTTCCTTTCTTCATTGGGGGATCTGCAGATCTTGCTGGCTCCAACAAAACAACCATTAAAGGCGGGGGAGATTATTCACCTGAAGCCTTTGATGGCAAAAATATTTGGTTTGGTGTGCGTGAATTTGCCATGGGAGCAGCCCTTAATGGAATGGCGCTGCATGGCGGGTTAAAAGTATTTGGCGGAACATTCTTTGTCTTCTCTGATTATTTGCGTCCAGCTGTAAGACTTGCTGCGTTAATGGGACTTCCAGTTACTTATGTATTTACACATGATAGTATCGCTGTTGGTGAAGACGGACCGACACATGAACCAATTGAGCAGATTGCCTCTCTTCGTGCAATGCCGAATCTTTCCGTCATTCGTCCGGCTGACGGAAATGAAACAGCAGCAGCTTGGAAATTAGCAGTTGAATCAACAGACAAACCAACTGCTTTAGTATTAACACGTCAGAACTTGCCAACACTTAGCGGTACTGATGCAAGAGCCTATGAAGGTGTTTCAAAAGGTGCATATGTGGTTTCACCGGCAAGCAGCGGAGAAGCTGATGCTTTATTAATTGCTTCCGGCTCTGAGGTTAATTTAGCTGTTGCTGCACAGAAGGCTTTAGAAGCAGAAGGTATTCAAGCATCGGTTGTTAGCATGCCGTCATGGGATCGTTTTGAGGCACAATCGAAAGAATATAAAGAAAGTGTTCTTCCGAAAACTGTGAAAAAACGCTTGGCTATTGAAATGGGTTCTTCCCTTGGCTGGCATCGGTATGCCGGAGATGAGGGAGATGTGTTAGCGATCGATCAATTCGGTGCATCTGCTCCAGGCGAAAAAATCATCGAAGAATACGGCTTTACCGTTGCTAATGTAGTGAACCGTGTAAAACAATTGTTGAATAACTAAGATACTTTTCAGGGGAGAGTCTAAAAAGGGACTCTCCCTTTTGTTAGGCTAACATAAAACTGAATCCTCCTATTGGTCATACTTCTATTTTTCGACAAAATTAGCGAAAGTTTTTGACACCTTCAGACACAATCTTTAAATCCGCTTCTTTATAATGGGAAGAAAGGGGTTTGTCCAAAGAGGAGAGGTTTGAATGAGGGCCTATCAGTTATACTTAATTGAAGAAGAATTCGCTACCCATTACTTTGGCAGGGAAAGAATGTTTTTTCAGTTATTCGATGAATTTGAAAAATCAAATGGCTATTTGAAAAACATTCTATTAAAACAAATTCAATTTATTACTAAACCGATACCAGCATTGAGACTTCATCAATATATAAATCAGCAGCTATATCATCAAAAAGGTTTTTTGTACGAAAATGGGACATACTATATAGAAATGGGAAAAAGAAGCAGAGCTAGGCTTGAAATAAAAGATAAATGTCTCATCTTAGAGGCCTCGGGCAGTTATGAAGCAGAAACGATCTTTTTTGAGGTCTTAAGAAAAGCAGAATCTTCCTTTCTGGCCATTGATTTAAAGCATCATCGCTACGGGTGGCTAAAACCAATCAAAGAAAGGAAATTCGTATAAAAATGAGAGATTTTTTTCAAAGCAAATATTGTATAATATCCTTTGGTCTAGTACACTGAATGATAGACAACACGAAGGAGGAAAAATTGAATGTGGACTTATATTCTAGTTGGTATTCTGGCTTTGCTTGCCGGTGTAGCACTAGGATTTTTCATTGCTCGTAAATACATGATGAGCTACCTAAAGAAAAATCCGCCAATTAATGAACAAATGTTAAAAATGATGATGATGCAAATGGGCATGAAGCCATCGCAAAAGAAAATCAATCAAATGATGCAGGCTATGAATAAGCAGATGAAATAATGAAACGTTGATTTATCAATGTTTTTAGATTGATTTTCTTTGATGAAAACTAATAAGACCTATTTATAGAAAAGTGAATCTTTTTCTCGGAAAATTTATCAAATCTGGTCTACTTTCATCATTTCAAATCAAGGCTACTTTTACAATGGGAACTATCTTGTAAAGGTGGTCCTTTTTTAATGTTTTAAGAAGTAATAAGTTAAATCCCAAAGGTAATATAACATTAGAGTTAAAATTAGTTAAACAAAGAGACAAAACTTACAAATCATACAGTTAGTTGAGAAAAAACATGGCATCCATTAAGTTGGGTGCTTTTTTATGTTGCAGAACTGGAAGGTAATAACAAATAGTTATTTGTATTCGAACTAGACTTTTTAAATATACCTTTTAGTTCATTATACTTAGGGATAAGGTTTAATAAATATAGAAATTCTTAACAAAATTTTATAAAATATAGTATATTAGTATTATTATCCATTTATTACATATAAGAGGTGAACACATGTCAGAGGATTTGTCTAAAGAAGAGACTTTAAGGGAAATTGAACGTATTCTATTCCTTCTCAGGAAAAGATCTAGAACTGAATCGGAGTTACGTTCCTTAAATCATGTAGATCCCGAAATCAAAGAAGTGCAATCTGGAATAAAGGATTATTTATTTATCTTTATGATTGTAGTGGGGACTTTTATAGGGGGATATCTTGTTTCGTATGTTGCAATATTTATTATCTTATTGGTATTAGAAATTTTAGGGATATTTCAAGTGGAAAGTATTTCAATTATTAAATACATCTCTCTTGTTCTGAGTTGTTTAGCAACAATTGGTATAATTTATATATTGATTAGTGATAGTAATGCCTACAAAAGAAAAGTTGAATCAAGTATATTAAAAAGAAACAAACAGTTAAATCAGATTGAGGAAAATAAGGAAAAAATAAGAAAATTACAATTGTCTATTCAACATGCAACTTACGATATCTATAAAAATTTACGTATTCCTCAAGCATATGTAAATGAAAAGGATTTGGGTCAATTAACAACTATTCTGTCTTATTATGGACAGGCTAGCACCTTAAAAGAAGCTATTCAAGTTTTAGAAGAGAAAAAGCGGCATAATGAAATGCTGCAGGCACAAAGCAGAGTCTCAGAACAATTGGAACAAAACATGCTATATCAACAAGAAATGGCAAGGCAAATATCTTCACAGATTAATGATCAAGTTGGAAGCTTGCATAAGGAAATAGACGATTTAAACAGGAAAATATGGTGAAATACATTAATCTTAATAAGACATTCTTATTTTGAGTGCTTCTTTTTTGAAAAGAAAAGAATGATTACTTTAAAGGTTATTAGATTAGTAAACCGCTTTTTCATAGTGAAAAAGCGGTTTTTTGTATGTAAATAACGGTGATATTCAAAAAAATGTTAACAAAAAATCATTCGGTGCCTTATAATCATCTTATTGTGTGTTAGAGAGAGAGTCAGGAGGAGAACAAATGAAACATTACATCGGCGATGGCATGCTGCTTATTACAGCAATTGTATGGGGGAGCGGATTTGTAGTTACAGCCATTGCGCTCGAGTATTTAACCGCTTTTCAAGTAATGGCCGGCAGATTTGTTTTGGCTACACTTCTGCTTTCCATATTATTTGGCTATAAATTTAAAAAGTTTAATAAATCAATTGTTTGGAAAGGAGCCCTTCTAGGTACCTTTTTATATATCGGTTTTGCCCTGCAGACAGTCGGTTTGCAGTATACAACACCATCTAAGAATGCCTTTTTGACCGCGGTTAATGTGGTGATTGTTCCTATTATTGCTTATTTTATTTATAAGCGAAGAATTGATCGATATGAAATAATCGGCTCAGTACTGGCTATCATTGGCATCGGATTTTTATCATTAAAGGGCTCTATGACCATCAATATTGGGGATGCCTTATCACTAGCGTGTGCAGTCGCTTTTGCTTTTGATATATTTTATACGAATAAGTTTGTCAAAAAGGAAGATGCCCTTTCCCTGACAATTATGCAATTCATAACAGCCTCCTTGCTGAGTGTCCTGACAGTAGCCATTCAGGGGGATATACCAGCAGCTTTAGAAAAAGAAGCATGGTATTCTATCATTTATTTAGCATTATTTTCAACAACCATTGCCTATGTTTTCCAAAATCTAGCTATGCAATATACAACGGCAACAAAGGCAGCCATTATTTTATCAATGGAATCCTTTTTCGGGATGCTTTTATCTGTCATCTTCTTGCATGAATTACTGACCGGGAGAATGATCATCGGGGCAACGCTCATTTTGGTGGCCATCTTAATAGCCGAATTGAAGCCCTCCTTCCAGAAGAAACATACAGTGGACTTACAATAAACTAGCTAATACTTTATCAATTTAATAAATGGAAAGCATATCGGAAAGACCTATTGTAAGTAAAGATAATGGCAGATAAAAGCTATTTAAATTAGCAAGATATGATCTCTTTAGTTACAATAAAATAGGAAATATATTTCTGGGATGATCCTATTCGCTCTTTTTTATAATGACTGAATGGGATCATATAAAAAGAATCCGCATCAAAACGGTTTTTTATCGTTGAAAGCAGAGGAGTATATCTATGGACATTATTCAAGGACTCATTAGCTTTATTCTACATATTGATGAACATCTTGCCGAGATTATTGATAAATTTGGCGGCTGGTCATATGCGATATTATTTTTAATCGTCTTTGTAGAAACTGGTGTTGTCATATTTCCGTTTTTACCAGGTGATTCCCTATTATTTGCCAGTGGTGCCTTTGCTGCAGTAGGAGCGTTCAATTTACCTTTATTACTTGTAGTTTTTTTTGCAGCTGCCGTGTTAGGTGATACGGTGAATTATCATATTGGGAAGAAGATTGGGACATCCATTCCGCATAATAGCTGGATTGGCAAAATGATTAATCAAGAAAAAATGGAGAAAGCAGAGGCCTTCTTCAATAAACATGGAGCTAAAACAATTGTCATAGCTCGTTTTATGCCTTTTATTCGGACGTTTGTTCCATTTGTTGCTGGTGCTAGTCGAATGCATTATCGATATTTCCTTACTTACAATATTGCTGGTGCCATTCTTTGGGTTGGCCTATGTACAATGTTAGGCTATTTGTTCGGCAATATCCCAATAATTAAGGAAAATTTTTCAACTGTGATCTTATTGATTATCTTTGTTTCTGTACTTCCAGCCATTATCACTTATATGAAGAATAAACGGCAAGCAAGAACAAGACAGTAGAGATAAGATGAAAAGGGCTGTTTAGGAAGTTAGCAAAATGACTTTCTAATACAGCCCTTTTTTATCAGGACAGGCTGCACTTATACTTTTGTAATTTTAAGCAGCAACAGCAAAAGGAATTCTTGAATTAATTGTTGAATGGAATAAAGCAGGATAGACAATAAAATAAATGAAAAGTATTCCAAGGAGGAATTAGGGTGATAAAAACCAATCAGAACATCGTTCCACACTTATGGTTTGATAAGGAAGCTAATGAAGCAGCAGATTTTTATGCTTCCATATTTCCAGATTCAAGAATTACGGATGTAATAACACTGCAGAACACACCATCAGGTGATGCAGAATTAGTTTCTTTTGAATTGTGCGGTCAGAAGTTTATGGCGATCAATGCAGGACCTTTTTTCACATTTAATCCATCAGTGTCTTTCATGGTTAATTTTGACCCATCGCGGGAAAAAGACGCGAGTGAAAAAATAAAAGAGGTTTGGAACAAATTGTCTGAGGGTGGCACTGTAATCATGCCATTTGGCCAGTATCCTTTTAGTGAAAAATACGGGTGGATTCAAGATAAATTTGGTTTGTCGTGGCAGTTGATTCTGACCAATCCAGAAGGGGAAGAGCGGCCTGCGATCATACCGTCGCTAATGTTTGTCGGTGATAAATCCGGCAAAGCGGAAGAGGCTATTCAATTTTATGTATCCGTATTTAACAACTCGAAGCTAGGTATGATTGCCCGTTACCCTCAAGGCATGGAACCTGACAAAGAAGGAACCATAATGTTTTCTGAATTCTGCTTAGAGAATCAGTGGTTTACCGCCATGGATAGCGCAAGAGATCATAAGTTCGATTTTAATGAAGCCATCTCATTTATGCTATATTGCGACACACAAGAGGAGATTGATGAATACTGGGATAATCTTTCTGCAGTTCCTGAGTCCGAGCAATGCGGATGGATGAAGGATAAGTATGGTTTGTCCTGGCAGATTGTGCCAAGAGAAATGAACGATATGATGAGCAGCAAGAGCACACCAGAACAAATTGCTTGTGTTAGTCAGGCCACACTTAAAATGAAGAAACTTAATCTTGCAGAATTACAGAATGCATACAGGGGATAAAGTAACTGTAGTCTGCTACTCCCTAAGTAATGGTTTTGGTACTGGCCGCCATTATTGGAGCATCTTTGATTTATTTTTGTATCACACAAGAATAAAAGAAGGAACATGAACTAAAAAAGGTATCCCAGAGTGAAGTCGATAATACCTATTAGTATGGCGCGATAAATGTTGAATGCTTTTGATTTAAAAAGGATGGAATCCAAATGACTCGTGCAAAAAGGAGGTGGAATTTAATGAAGCGAACGACAAGAATAAAGTCAAAACTAGCGGTTGCCTTTTCAAGTTATTTCCTAAAAGCATATAATCATTTCACCTTAAAGCATGTGAATCAGCATGAAGATTGTCCTGAAACGACATTAACAAAGCCCCTCAGTGAATGTAATGTTGCCTTGCTTACAACAGCAGGGGTTCATTTAAAATCGGATACACCCTTTAATGTCGATAATCCTGCGGGAGATCATACGATCCGAATCATTCCTTCTAACACGGAGGAAGAGGATCTTACGGTTACACATATTTATTATGATACAAAATCTGCAAAGATCGACCCTTCTATTGTTTTTCCGCTCAAACAGCTAAACTCCTTGGCGGAAGAAGGGGTTATCGGTTCGGTTGCAGACGCGAACATTGGATTGAACGGAGGCATTTTGAATACAGCTCTTGTTGAAGCCGAATCTATTCCAAAGGTGATCGAACGATTGAAAATGGAGAATGTGGATGCCGCCCTGCTGGTGCCTGGCTGAGGAGCCTGCCACAATGTACTCGGGCTGTATGCTCGGGCTTTAGAGAATGCGGGAATTGTCACAGCAATGGTTACCATATTACCTGAAATTACAGAAAAGGTGGGTGTCCCAAGAGTTTTACATGTCCCCTTTAAGCTGGGCAGACCTTGCGGGGAACCATTTGATTTTGAGACAAGACGAAAGGTGCTCGATCAGCTGCTGGAGCTGCTTAAGAAACCGTCTGCAACCATGATAGAATACGAGGTTTAATTTCGCTGCACTTCCGGTAATATAATGAAAAAGGGGCTCCAGAAGAATAGTCAAAACTGTTTCTGGATAGCCCCGCAGAATTATGGTCTGATCTTATTTTTTTGCAGCACTTGAAAGGAATCAGCCACATCTTCAGCAAATTGCAGAGGCTGATCTATTTTTACAAAGTGTATATACATTAATTTAGGCTTATCAAATAGCCAGTGATTATGGAATGCAGTTACAAAAATATCATGCTCGCGCAGCCTGCTGGCTAATGGGTTAAATTCCTCTTCTAATATAACTGATTCTCCGCTGCAAAGAGCTCTTCCATCTGATGTCATCGATTCAAAAACAAACATTTGCGGGATTAACAAAAATGACTTTCCTCGTCTTCCAAGTACACGGGGCATGATATTATGCCGTGATTTCATGACGGTGCAAACGCCATTATCAAAGGTATGCATTTCTCCATCTAGTATTCTATTAAACTCCTCACAAACATCCCCGCCGCGTCTGTTTGCCATACGATTTGACCGGCCCGGACGTCCAATGGTTCTTGTTGTCAGCAAGTCTAAAGCCCTTTTAACCTTCCTGGCAAATTCGAGCGGTTCTTCTATTTTTTCAAAATGCATGTACATCAGGCGCGGGTCATCAAACAGCCAGTGATTATGAATCGCCGTCACAATAATATCATTTTCCCTTAGACAGGTTAGAAATGGGTTAATCTCATCCTGCAGAATGACGGTTTCACCAAGGCATAAGGCTTTCCCATCTTTGTCCTGATTCTCAAAAGAAAACGCCTGCGGGACAAACATGAAGGATTCTGCTCTTCTGCCTAAGACTGTTGGGTGAAGATTTGTCCGTGATCTTGTTGCTGTACACACACCATTTACAACTCCCGGAGTGGCCCCAAGAATATCAGCGAACTCCTGGCATAACTCCCCTGGCTCCATGCTGCTCATCTTTTCCAATCCCTATTCATCTCCCTGAAATCAAACTTCAATGCAGTTTATTCCAGGAATCAGAATTAGGGGCCTGACTATCTTACTTTGGGCAGAAGAAGAATATATACAGGTGTGGGACTAGACAATAGTGCAGTTAGTAATATGTAAGTACAAATACATAAAGATCCATCAATTATTCAATGATGGATCTGCATGTGGGGCAATTAATATCAACTTCAGGTTTAAATCGAATTTTTTTAAGGTCATTTCGGGTAAATGTAGCAAATGCATTATATTTAATTCCGCATAAGCACCGATTTTGATCCATTACAATGTGTCTTTTCTTTGTTTCATCATCGAAAACGGTCGGTAAATAAATCATTATTTCTCCCTCTTAATTAGATAGTAGGCAAATTAGAAAGAGAATGCTGTTCCCATATACAAGATAGCTCTTGGCAACCCGGCTGCCATGACTTGAACGTTTTAGGCCCGTGGCTTTGCGTCTTTTACTTTCGTAAAATTTGCCCAAAGCATATATTATCACAATTTTAATAAAATAAAAAAGGGTTGTCTTCTTTTTTATGCCTTTGCGCCAATTTCCTCTCTAGCAAATGATCTTAGCTAAATCTATAAAAATTTTTGATTACATTTTTAATAGAAAGTTAACAATTTAATTAAGAATGGTTCATTCCCCAATAAATCGACAACTTTTTAAAAAATGCTTGTCTATAATGGCAATAACAAAGAAATGAATCCCAAAGTGGATTTGAAGAAAAAAGGGATGGGGAGAAATGATATGGAGATTGTCAGTTATTTAACCACATACATCATGGTTTTATCTGTTATTATTTGGATGATTAACATTACTATGAATCAGTTTAAAAAGTAAATTGCTAAGAGAAAGGGAATCAGCTTGGCTTGAATAATGTATGGATGTAGTTAAATCGAGAATTGCTTCTGACAGGACAAGCTGAAAAACCCTCGATCGAGTCAGAAACGAGGGCTGATTCGGACACTTTAATGAGATCTTCCACAGGCTTAATCCCCGTTATCTTCCCACAAAAAAAATTAAGTATCACCTATTCCTATCACACTTGCACATAAGCACAAATCCAAAATTCAATCCTCTAAAATCCCTAAATAACCTTTAACAAATAATTCTCTGCAAGACTCCTCAATTGCAGACTTCCTTTAAAAAATAGTCCATTTTACTCACCGCACCATCCTTTTTCCTATTTTCTATATTTTGGGCACGGGTATTAAATAAAAATACTTAGCTTCGCAAATATTAGTTTTTAACAAACAAATCAATGCACGTAAAAAAAATTCAAAATACATAATAGACATTCACTCTAAAAAAGGAGGGGGAGCTTTGATTTTCAGGAAAAAGCATATAAAAAATGAAAATCAAAAAGGGAAATGGCCTTTAAACGATGCCAGGGACAGCTTAAACAATAAGAAACTCAAGAAAGGCATCAATGATAATGTAGCTGATGTGAAGAATATTTTTCAAAACGACTCTGATTTTATTTCAAGAAAGTTTCAGCTCTGTGGAACAATCACTGCTGAGGCTTTATTTATTAGTACTATAGTGGATACAGATAAAATCAATAGGGATATTATTCGTCCTTTGCAGGAAAAAAGGCAAGATCCAATAGCAGATTTCACGCCCCTCACATTAGATAAAAAACAAGAAAGTAGGAAGAAAGATTTCCTGCAATGGCTGCTTGATGATGTCTTATATCATTGTGCCGGTGAAACAGCAGAAGAAATGCAATCAGTAATAAATGCGCTGCTGCGGGGAAAAACGGTAATTTTCATCGATGGGGCAGAAGAAGCTTTACTTCTTGATACCTACAAGCCGGAAAAACGGGGAATTGAACAGCCTGAAACAGAACGGGTCGTTCGTGGACCAAGAGAAGGATTTATCGAACAAATACAAACAAATATCTACCTTCTTCGTTATCGGCTGCCAGTGCCTGAATTCAGAGTGGAACCAATGGTGGCCGGGAAGACAACAAAAACGAAAATATCGGTTTGTTACTTGGATAATCTTGCAAGTAAAGAATTGGTCAATGAGGTTAAAAGAAGAGTTAATGACATCTGCATTGATCGTATTTTAGATGCTGGGTACATTGAACAGCTTATTCAAGATAATCCTCGCTCTCCATTCCCGCAAATACAAAACACGGAACGGCCTGATAAAGCAGTTGGCAACCTTTTAGAAGGCAGGGTCGTGATTTTAGTCGATGGCTCGCCTTTTGCATTAATTGTTCCCGCTATCTTTAATCAGTTTTATCATACAAGTGAAGATTATAATGATCGCTGGCTGGTAGCTTCACTAGTCCGTATCATTCGATTTGTTGCCCTTATTTTTGCTTTGACCTTTTCATCCTTTTACATAACCATTTTGTCGTTTCATCCAGAGCTGATTCCTGCGAAATTTGTGGTGGCTGCTTCTAGTGGACGGGCGGGCGTACCGTTCCCTGTTGTGGTTGAAGTATTGGTTATGGAAGTTTCAATGGAGATCTTACGGGAAGCAACCGTACGAATGCCGCAGCAGGTTGGTGGCGCTTTGTCTATCGTTGGTGTCCTAGTCATTGGTCAAGCCGCGGTTATGGCAGGTTTTGTTAGCCCTATTACGGTGGTTATTATTGCGATGTCTACGATAGGCTCATTTGCTACACCCTCTTACAACGCAGCAACAGCCTTTCGAATGTTACGCTTCCCTCTTATTATCCTATCAGGGATGTTTGGACTTTTAGGTCTTTCTGTAGGACTTATGTTTATCATCAATCACATGCTGTCATTGCGTTCTTTTGGCATTCCTTACCTGGCTCCCGTTTCACCGGGGAACTTGCAGGGATTTAAAGATTCCGTCATTCGTGCACCCCTTCGATGGTTAAAGGAACGGCCTGCCCAATTACATCCACAAGATGTAACAAGAGTAGCTAGCGGGGTGAAAAAGGGATCAGCTAACACCCTTCAAGATAATGAAGGAGGAAAGTCTGATGCATAAACATAGAGAACATATAACACCTATCCAACTAGCATCTATTATTATAAGCACGATGCTTGGTGTGTCCATGTTAGCTTTTTCTAAATTTGTTGTAGACGGATCCGGCTCAGGTTCACCACTGGCAAGTCTCGTTGGAGCAATCATTGCCTTTATTGGGCTGCTGGCAGTTGTTCTATTAGGAAAGAGATTTCCTGAAAAGACAATCATCGGGTACAATGAAACCATTTTAGGAAAGCCTTTGGGAAGATTCATAAATGTGCTCATCATCCTCTTTTTTGCTATTCTAATGGGACTTGAAACACGCCAATTCGCAGAAGTGGTAGCAGGTGCGCTTCTTCCGAATACGCCTATACAAATAACTATCTCCATGATGATCTTGCTCTGTGCCGCGGCAAGCTTGCAAAATGTGGCTACATTTGCATATATTCATTTTTTCTATATGCCACTCATTTTGCTTCCTATAACAATCGTCTTGATTTCTGCCTTTTGGGATATTGAGACCTATCATTTATTTCCGATAATTGGACATAATTCTTCATTTAAGGAATTTATGAGTGGGGGACTAGTGGTTACACAGGCCATTTTAAACTTTTTTGTCATCTCGATGGTCATTCCCTTTATGAAGGACCCGAAAAAGTGTATAAAAAGTGGCATTTTCGGATTTTGGATTGGCAGTTTCTTTGTGGTAGTTATCGTCATCATGTCCCTAGGCGTTTTTGGAGAAGAAGAAATGAAGCAAATGTTTTGGCCAACTTTAGTTCTTGGAAGAATGATTCAGGTTCCTTTGGAAATTTTAGCCCGAATTGATGCCCTTTTGCTTATATCATGGATTTATGGGGTATTCACTACCCTTCTGTCCTATTACTTTGTATTTGTTAGAGGCATTGGTGAGCTTTTTCGGTTCAGGCATGATCGGATCATCTCCCTAGTTGGATTTCCCGTAACTTTTATCATTGCAATATTCCCGCAGGATATTTACCAGATGTATGATTTTATTTTACAGGTAACGTTCTATGGGATTTTCTTAACCGTTTTTTACCCTGTTCTTCTATTGGTCGTAGCCAAAATCCGCAATAAGGGAGGGGTATCAGTGTGAGAAAATCTTGTGTTTATTTGTACATGATTATCTCCTCACTAATATTAACTGGCTGCTGGGATCGGTATGAATTAGAAGAGAGAGCCAATATTTTAGGATTGGCCATTGATTTAGCAGATGAGGATGAGATAGAGAAAGAGCCCGAGGTTACACATCGGCTAAACCACTTTCCTGGGGGGAAAACAGGCCAATTTTACAAGATAACAGCTCAAGTTGCCGTCCCAGGCAAGATTAAGTTAGGGCCCGAGGGCGGGGGTGGAGAAGGATCAGAAAAAACGGCATGGATTATTAAAACATTCGGACATACGATGAATGATGCCATGGCAAACCTGCAGCAGCAGCTTGCTGAAAAACTCTATTTAGGTCATTTGCAAATTATTGTAGTTTCCAGAGAGGTATCGGAAAAAGGTGTATCGGAAATTAATGACTTTCTGAGACGAGATCCTGAAGTGCGAAGAACAGCGTGGATGATTATTGATGATAAAGATGCTTCTAAGGTATTAAAAGCAGCCCCACCTATTGAAACAGTCCCTTCTCTTTATCTTTCGGATACATTAGATAACGCTGTACGTTTTGGCAAATTGCCAAGAGAATACATGGGAAAGTTTTGGATTGATCTATCGGATGACGGAGTTGATGCAACGCTCCCAGCGGTAAAGGTAATGGGTAATGACAGGCTTTTGATCGATGGGATGGCTTTTTTTAAGGGAGATAAGATGGTAGGGAGGACTACACCGGGTGAGATCGGTGCCTACATGGGTATGAAGGAAAAAAGTCCAGGCGGTTATTCCATTATTGTTTCTATAGAAGATGAAGAAGGAGTATATTTGATTAAATCTCTAAAAAGAAAGTCAAAAACGGCTGTAGAAATTAGAGATGGCAAGCCGATGGCCTTTATTAATATAAAGGTGGAAGCGGCCATTGAGGAAAAGACAAATGACAGCAAGCTTGATAGTGATACTTTAAAAAAGGTCGAACTAGCGGCTAATAAAAAGGCAGAAGAAATCTGCAGCGAATTAGTGAAAAAACTTCAAGAAAAAGGTTCAGATATATTTGGGCTTGGAGCAAGAGTAAAAGCAAAATACGCGGGCTATTGGGAAAGGGAAGTCAATACAGACGAACAATGGTCAAATGTCTTTAAGGAAATGGAGATCAAGGTAAAAGCTGATTTCAATATACGAAGGGCTGGCATGGAAATAAATTAATTGAGTTTAAATATAATCTCCACATTTATAAATAAGTCAGAATAAAAATCCTGTGTATTAAATATGCAGGATTTTTTCTGTTTCATAAACGGAAAATCGTTTTTTAAAGTGAAAATGCAAGACCAATATATTCCAGCTTATCCATGGTTTCATATGGCATTAACCAGCTGGAAAGACTTAAAGCCTAAAATTTTAAAAATACAGAAAACTATCTTGACAATTTTCTCCCAGACCATTAAATTTGCATTAAGGAAACTTTTTTATATTAAGTAAAAAGGTTGTCCTTAGTCCAATTTTTAAAAAGTGGAGGAAGAAAATGAAAAGGTGGATTAAAAAAACTTGTATTGTGGTGATTGCCGCGGCGATATTTTTATTGGGGGCTTGCAGCTCAGATACGATGACTAGTGACATTGATTCAGATCGCATACAAATTGTAACAACAATTTCCCAAATCGGTGAGCCTATTGAAGTGATTGGTGGAGACCGGGTTGAAGTGAAAAGCTTGATGGGTCCAGGGGTTGATCCTCATTTATACAAAGCGACACAGGGAGACATTAACAAATTACAGAATGCAGACATCATTCTTTACAGTGGTCTTCATCTTGAAGGGAATATGGGGGAGATCTTTGCAAAAATGAGTGAAACCAAGACAACAATGGGTCTTGGTGAGTCCTTGGACAAAGAAAAATTATTGATGGATGAAGATGGTGCCATTGATCCGCATATCTGGTTTGATATTGATCTATGGAAAGAGGCGCTAAATGTTGCAGTAGAGGAGTTAAAGAAACTTTCACCAGAGAATGCTGATTATTTTGATGAAAACAAACAGGTGTATTTTTCTAAGTTAGATGAGTTGAAAAACGAAGCTGTTGAAAAAATTACGAGTATTCCAGAAAAGCAGCGTGTGCTTGTTACAGCGCATGATGCATTTGGGTATTTTGGCCGGATGTATGATATTGAGGTGATTGGTTTACAAGGCTTGAGCACCGAAGATGAAGTCGGACTTTCTGATATTCAATCCACAGTAAAATTACTTATTGAAAAACAGGTTCCAGCTGTGTTTGTTGAAAGCAGTATTAATCAAAATTCGATTCAAGCAGTGATTGATGGTGCATCTAAAGAAGGACTCGAGGTCACTTTAGGCGGAGAGCTATTTTCTGATGCTATGGGTACAAAAGGAACTGAAGAAGGGACATATCTTGGAATGTACCGTCACAATGTCAATACAGTTTATCAGGCACTGACAGGAGGGGCTAAAAAACAATGAATGTGTTGGATGTGAAAGGAATGTGTGCATCCTATCGGAAAAATACAGTTCTTAATGATGTATCGTTTTCTATTCAGCCAGGATCGCTTACGAGTATCGTTGGACCTAATGGGGCGGGAAAATCAACATTAATAAAAGCATTACTTGGATTACATCCAAGCTTATCTGGTTCGATATCATTCTTTGGTTCACCTTTGAAACAGGTGAAAACACGGGTAGGATATGTTCCGCAGCGAGGGTCTGTTGATTGGGATTTCCCGACAAATGCATTAGATGTCGTCATGATGGGAATGTACGGCCAAATTGGCTGGCTAAAGTGGCCGAATAAAATTCATCGGCAAAAAGCTTTGGAGGCGCTTGAAAAAGTGGGGATGGCTGCCTATGCTCAAAGGCAAATCAGTGAACTTTCGGGTGGACAGCAGCAGCGTGTCTTTTTGGCGAGAGCACTTATCCAGGAGGCAGATTTATATTTCATGGATGAACCCCTTGCAGGTGTTGATGCCTCAACAGAACGTGCCATAATGGCTATATTAAGACAATTAAAAACAGAAGGGAAAACTGTATTGGTTGTGCACCATGATTTGCAGACTGTAATGGATTATTTTGATCATGTCTTATTTTTAAACCGTACAGTTATTGCACATGGCAAGACGGACTCAGAATTTACAGCCGAAAATATTGAAAAAACGTATGGAGGAACTATTCGCTGGCTGAAGGAGGGAATCGGATATGCCAATCCTATTAAGCAGTAACTTTCAGTGGGTATTATTAAGTACGATGCTGCTTGGTATGGCTTCAGGATTCATTGGGTGCTTGGCCTATTGGAAACGTCAAAGCCTAATGAGTGATGCCCTATCCCATGCCGCCCTTCCTGGCATCGTTATCGCTTTTATGATTTTTCAGGAAAAAAACTTCTTTGTTTTAATTGTTGGAGCCGGTCTAAGTGCCCTTTTTGGAGCTTTTCTCATTCAAACGATTAAATCGTCTTCAAGAATTACTGAAGATACTGCGATGGGCATGATTTTAGCGGTTTTTTTTGGAGGCGGCATTGTTCTATTGACGATGGTAAATCGAAGCGGCAATGGAAATCAGGCAGGGCTGGACAGTTTTATCTTTGGTCAGGCAGCCTCTATGGTTGAAAAAGATGTAACACTGATGTCACTCCTTGCTTTACTAATCATTTTCATTGTCTTTTTGGGATTTAAAGAATGGAAGCTGTTTTTGTTTGATCCTGAATTTGCTAAAGGGCTAAATCTTCCCCTAAAAGGGATGAATATCCTTTATTTAAGTCTTCTTGTGCTTACTATCGTGATTGGCATTCAGGCAGCTGGTGTCATCCTGATGTCGGCCTTAATTATTATTCCTCCAGTAAGTGCCCGTTATTGGACACATTCGTTTAAGAGGATGATGTGGCTATCTGCTATATTTGGCGGCGGTTCAGGGGCAATTGGCACCACGATTAGTTCGCTTGGTTCAGGCTGGCCAACGGGTCCGTTTATTGTCACGACATCAGCGGTCATATTCTTGATTTCCTTGTTTTTCGGCTTGAAAAAAGGTCTTGTCATAGAATATTTGATGCTTCGGAACAAGAAAACAGAGATCAATCAAAAACTGGTCGAACCTTTTGTGGCAAAGGAGGGAAAGCAATGACCTATACGTTATGGATACTCCTTACAGCTGCCCTTGTTGGCGTATCATGTGGTTTGGCTGGTGTTTTCTTAATTCTAAGAAAAATGGCCATGATGGCTGATGCTATTAGTCATACTGTCCTCCTTGGAATTGTAGTCGCCTATTTACTGACACATACTTTAAGTGGAATTTACATGCTGATTGGAGCTGTTTTAACAGGGATTTTGACTACATTTCTTGTTCAATGGTTTCATTCAAGGAATGTCCCGCAGGATGCCTCAATTGGTGTAGTATTTACAACTCTTTTCGCCATTGGCGTCATCTTAATTGCCACCAAGACAGGAAATGTCCATCTGGATGTCCAGCACGCCTTAATGGGGGAAATTTCTTTTATTCCATTAAATGTGATGATTATCCCCGTTATTGGAGAGGCCCCTATTGCCACTTTCATCTTACTGTTTGTCCTGCTTTTAGTTATTCTGGTCCTTGGACTATTTTATAAGGAATGGAAAATCACTTCTTTTGACCCTGCCTTAGCGGCTAGTCTTGGGATTCCTGTCCTGCTGCTGCACTATGTATTTATGACGCTTGTTTCCGTTACAACCGTCGCTGCGTTTGATGCTGTAGGGGCCATCATGGTGGTTGCTATGCTGATTGTACCAGCAGCTTCTGCCTACCTCTGGACAGACCGGCTTTCCCTAATGCTGGTATTAAGTAGCTTTTTCGGAATATTGTCAGCGGTCATGGGCTATTACTTTGCTCTTTGGATTGATTCTTCCATTTCTGGATCGATGGCATTTTCAACAGGGATTGTGTTTTTGCTCAGCTTTATCTTTTCCCCCAAACATGGAATGCTGGCCAATCGGCTTCGGCCATCAGTTGTTAAGAAAGAGGAGGTCAAAACATGAAGCCAAGTATACGCATCCAAAGGAAAATTCTCACCTACTCTTTTCTGTTTAAAGTTCTTGGGATTATTGATAATGACGAATATATTCGCATTAAAAAATGCTTCCTTGTAAAGGAAAAGATCAATACGAAGGTAGAGTGACTTAACCGATGAACTCACCAGTTGAGGAAAGATACCTATATGAAATTTATCATTCGGTGATGAAAAATGGGTATGCCCGAATTTTAGAATTAGCTAAATTAATGAATGTCACGGCATCCTCTGTGTCAAAAATGGCGAAAAGACTCGATGAAAGAAACCTGATCCTATTTGAGCGCTATGGCATTATTACCATGACCGAAATGGGAATCGCTAAAGGGAAAAAATTAGCTGAAAAGCCCGACATACTTGTTCAAGTCTATCGAATGTTTGGTATAGAGGATGAATATGTCGAACAAGAAGTGAAAAATATAGGAATCTTTATTAGTGACTATGTAGTTAAAAAAATGGAGCATTTTTTGAGGCCCCAATAACCAATCTTTTGTCAGACCTTCTGTCTATATATAGGAAACTAAAAACTATTAATATATTTTGAAAGCTGCCATATTGATGGCAGCTTTTGCGCATTAATGGGGTTATGATTTTAAACATTATTATCTTTTAGGAATGAGAAAAATGTAAAAAATTCTTATCATCCGTGAAATGGTAGTATAATATGAACCCTATAAGGTAGAGGGGTGAAAGCATGTCAGCACAGGAAAAAGTGATGATTCGGAAGGCTCTAATTAAAGATGCCCAAGCGGTACTTGATATTCATCGTGAAGTCATTCGTGAAAAGAATTATTTTATAGCGGTTTCAGAAGAGTTCAATAAAACAGTAAAAGAGCACGAGGAATGGATAAAAAAGATAATCGAGCATGAAAGGGAAACGATGTTTGTTGCAGACATAAATGGAAAAGTTGCAGGCTGGATTGTGTTCCTGTCACAAGAGAGGAAGAGGATGCACCATACAGGTTCCATCGCCATCATGCTTCAGAAAGACCATCGAAATAAGGGAATCGGCAAGCTTTTAATCAATGAGATCCTTTCATGGGCCACACAGCATCCAGTAATCGAAAAGGTCTCATTAGCCACATTTTCCACAAACTCCAGAGCCATAGACTTATATAAAAAACTGGGGTTTGTCGAAGAAGGGCGTAAAGTAAAAGAGTTTAAATTTAGTGATCATGAATACGTAGATGATGTCTTAATGTATAAGTTGGTTAAATAGGTAAAAAGGGTATATTTTAAAGGGAAAAGTTGATTCTGTGGTGTATTATGCGCTTTAGGGTGCTTTTTGGCTATTAAAAATGTAATTTAAGTTTTTGCATATTACTTCTCCATAATTTCTCCTTATTTATTTGATAGACTTCTGTTTGTCATTAAAAATAAGGAGGTGGAACAAGGATGAATATAAAAACAACGATTTTATCTGTTTCACTTATTTCTATTGTATTAGCTGGCTGCGGACAAACAGGTTCAAATGACGAGGCCGCGTTAGAAATTGATAATATCAAAGAATTAGTGAGTGATTACAGTGCAGGGAACAATAAGAGTGATACTGCTTCCATTACTTCTCATGAACTGATAGTGAAAAAAGAGGATGCAGACGAATTAGTCTATGACCTATCAGACGAAGAATTTTTCGTTTCTATTGCACCATATGTTGACCAAACTCACCCTTGAACGAATCATAGCTTGACAGGTTGTCAAGGTGAATTAGCTGATAAAGAATTTGATGTATATATTGAAGATACGGAAGGTAATGTGATTTTAGACGAAAAAGTGAAATCACAAGCTAATGGGTTTTTCGATTTATGGCTCCCAAGAGATAAATCATACCAAGTAAAGATTACGTACGATGGAAAAGTATCAGAATCAGAAATCTCAACTTCTAAGGATGACGGTACTTGTATTACAACCATGCAGTTAACTTAAAGGCACCTATATAGGTGCTTTTTTCTATGAATATTTATTTTTAGGATGTGTTAATTAGTATTATTAACTTTGACTTTTTTTAAGAGAGAATCTATAATAATCACTGTACTTTGATATTTATAGGAGGATTATTAAAAAATGACACATTATATGAGACTACGATTCCCAACTTTGAACCAGTAATTAAATACGTTCAAAGACTCTGTTTTGTGTATACAGAGTAAACGGGATTAGTCTGTCCTTTTTTAATAATCTTCATTTCATATTATAAAAACACATTTTTTGCCTAATCAGCAAATTTACCATGTGTTTTCTTAAACTATCGTCGTGCAGTGATAGTAAAAATATGTAATGTTAAGAAAGGCTGATAACTCTGCCTTTCTTTATTTTTGTCTAATTTACCTTCTATTGTTTCTCAAAAGGAAGGTTTATTTGAGGACGGCTTCTATCAGCTCAAACCCAATAAGGATGGGTCTTCTTCCCTTTACTCTGAAATCACAGGCAGATCGCCTGTGATTTTTTTATTATCTGAAAGGAAGAAAAACATGACTAAAAAAATAAAGAGCATCGAAGTTTTTAAAGAATTTGTAGAAGCATTTAGATGTCCACACTGTAAGGGTCCTCTTCAGGTTATTGATTCAAAAAGCTTGAAATGTACAAAAAATCATACTTTCGATTTTGCTAAGCAAGGATATGTAAACTTAATGACTCATCCTTCTAAAAGTCACTATGATAAAAAGTTATTTGATGCAAGGCAGAAAATCATTATGGAAAGTAACTTATACACATTACTTCATAACAAAATTTCTAAAGTTATAAAGGGATATTTTGATGAGCATCCAACATTTCCCTTTTTAATTCTTGATGCGGGATGCGGTGAAGGTTCACACTTACACAAGATTCTAGATGAATGCAGGAATACAGCAATAACAGGGGTTGGATTGGATATTTCAAAGGATGGCATTGTAATGGCCGCCAAGAAATATCAAGAACCCATTTGGCTTGTAGGTGATTTAGCTAAATCACCATTAGAAGATCAATCGTTTCATCTCATTCTAAATATTTTATCGCCATCAAATTACAAGGAATTTAAAAGAATATTAGTACCGAATGGCCTTGTCATCAAGGTGGTCCCGCGCCCGGGCTATTTGAAAGAAATACGAGAAGTATTTTTCGAAGACACAGCAAAAGTAACTTACAAAAATGACGATACGGTAGAGCTATTTAAAAGACATTTCAAGTTAATAGATGTTCTTAATCTATGTTATACAAAAAGATTGAATAAAGCAGAACGAATTAATTTAGTTCAAATGTCACCTCTTTCTTGGAACGCAGAAAAAACAGATGTTGATTCATTTAGTAATCAGGTTTCATCTGATATTACAGTTAATTTAGATATATTAATTGGTACATTAAATTCCCATTTAAGTGATAAGACCTTATGAATTGGAAAAAATAAAGTATAAGAAAGGAGGGATTACGATTGTTTGTGAAAAAGTGTTTAACAGGATTGGCAGTTTTTCTAGCGATGATTGTATTTGTGAGCACGGCAGGCTCACTAGACGTCTTTGCTGAATCCGGCGCTGTCACTGCGCCTATGGAGACGGTGAAATCGACGGAGGTTGAATTAAACGATGATTACTTTAATCCGAAAGACATAACGATCCCGGCTGGAACAACTACAAAGCTGATATTGAAAAACAAAGGGGTGAAAGTCCACACCTTCACAGTGAGTAAGCTGGGAATTGACACCGAGGTTCAGCCAGGAAAAGAAAAAATTATTACGGTGGAACCAAAACAGCCCGGAACATATGAACTGATATGCAAGTACCATTACCAAGAAGGAATGGTTGGAAAAGTAATCGTCAAATAGCAATCAGAGGCCAATAGGTTCTTTCTTACTCAAAATATCCCCAGCTTTAGGAGAGAAAGCAGGGGATTTTTGCATTTTAATTGACTTGGGATTTAATAAAAATACTAGTTGATTAATTTGTAATATATTATAGAAGGAGAAGAAAATCTTTATAACGAAGAACGAAAAAAATGAGAAATAAACGTTTTAAAATAACTCTTTTAATAATTTCAACTTCTATTTTTTGTTATCGGTTTATAAAAAAACCTTTAAATAACTTTTGATTCATATGATTTAAGAAGATAACGTTCTATAAACTCAGCTAATCCATCATTTTCGTGGTGTCCTGTAACAAAATCAGCTGCTGCCTTTATCTTTTCGCTGGCGTTCCCCATTGCGACACCTATACCGACATGATGAAGCATCTCTATATCATTAGGTCCGTCGCCAATGGCTGCGACTTCTTTAGGACTCATTCGAATATCGGTAAGCAAGCCTTGTATGGCAGACCATTTAGAAACATAAGGTGCAACTAGCTCAAATCCATCCTCCCAATCGATGACTTCTGCTTCCTTTTTAAACATTGCAGACAGTTTAGGGCTTGGTACACCTGTTCGAACACTATATTTAAGTACATCTTGATAATTTGCATGTCTTAAATCGCCAATATACCGTGGCGGAATTTTCCCAACTTTTGTCCAATAATCAATTTCTTCATTTGTTTCCTTACAATAGAGCCCATTAGCTGTATGGATCAAAACATTACAACGACTTTTAGTGGTTAGATGATGAAATCGCTCTTCATTTACTTGGACGGTTTTCATTTGCAACAGTCTTCCTGACCCTGCTTCGTGAATGGCAGCACCATTCAAACAGATCATCGGGGTTCGTAAACCAATTTCTTTATGGTAAGGAGCGGTTACTTCATAGTGTCGGCCAGTGGCTAGAAAAACCTTAACACCTTGATTCATGAGTCTTTGAATGGCCACGATATTTCTGCGGGAAATGGAGTTTGAAGCTTTTAACAGTGTACCATCCATATCAATAAACATTGCACGCACATTCATTAATTCTGCCTCCTCTTTTGTTGCCTAACCCAATCCTATCATCTTAATATTAATCACCAGTAAACTTAGTGTATAGATTAAGTAAAGTTTATTGGGAATCAGAAAGAGGTGTTTCTGCAAGATAAAATAACATAAAGAACCTTTACCCGATTTTTAGGTGAAGGTCCTTTATAATTAACATCTTTATTTAGATTGTACACTTGAACATCCTGTTAAGCTGAATATTATTTACTAGATTCCTCTGTATCCTCATCGCCGCTTGCCGGATCATCATCAGGCGCCATTTCACTTTCTGCTGGTTCTTCGGGAGTCATTTCATCCATTGGCTCTTCCTCGGGAGTCATTTCACTATCTGCCGGTTCTTCAGGACTCATTTCATCCATGGGCTCTTCCTCAGGCGTCATATCACTATTCACTGGTTCATCTTCAGGAGTCATTTCCATATTTGCCGGTTCCTCTTCAGGGTTCATCTCTTGACCATTGCCACAAGCAGAAAAAAGCATTAGGGAAAGTACTGAAACCGCTGGGATCAAAATCGTTTTAAAATTCATTTCTATTCCTCCTTCATATGTTTTGAATCGCCATCTAAGATCACGACAGAGAGTATTTTCAACTCCTTCCTTTCAAATCTAAAACTATTATATACAAGCTATTTTGAAAAAATTGTCGACTATGTAAATATTAACCTGACCTTAATCTGATTGTTAATCTATTTACATTTTGTAATAATTTCATTTAATTGATCATGCAAGTCCGAAATGGCCGCCAAGAACTATTTAATAGTGATATAATATTGTTAAAATTCTGTTAAGAGGAGTTTTGTCTATGCGTATTTTGGTTTTAGGAGCGGGAGGAATTGGCGGCTATTTTGGCGGCCGTTTAGCAGAAAAAGGAGAAGACGTTACTTTTCTCGTTCGTTCGAAACGAAAACAGCAGCTTGAAAAAACTGGTTTAGTTATTCACAGTGTCAAGGGTGATTTCTCTTTTGTACCAAAATTAATAACAAAATCGGATAAAACCGATCCATTTGATATCGTGTTACTTTCAACAAAAGCTTATCATTTAGAAGAAGCAATAAACGATTTGGGCCCATTTGTCGGTGATAACACGGTCATTATTCCATTATTAAATGGTGTATCTCACCTTTCTCCACTAAAAGAGGCATTTGGTAAAAAAGTGATTGGCGGCTTATGTACTATAGAAACAACATTAAATAATTCAGGCGAAGTTGTGCAGTCGAGTGCTTTTGATCAGCTTGTATTTGGTGAACTTGAACATCAAGAAACAGATCGAATACATCAAATTGCTGATACATTCAGTGGAACAAAAGCCAGATTTGTTTTGAGTAATAAAATTATGCAAGACATGTGGCATAAATATTTATTTATTACCGTTATGTCAGGTGTTACGACACTTATGCGTGCACCAATGGGACCGATTCGTGATAGCGAGGGCGGCAGAGCCTTTATTAGAGATTTGTATACTGAAGCAACAAAGATTATGAGAGCGTGCAATGCTCCAATTGCTGATAATATTGAAGAAGAACAAATGAAGTCAATAGATAAACTATCATATGATTTTAAAACTTCTATGCAGCGGGATATGGAAAAAGGTTTACTTATTGAAGGGGAGCATTTACAAGGAAATTTGTTGGAATTAGCAAAGCAATTTCAAATAGAAGCACCAATCTTAAAAGTTATTTATCAAAATTTAAAAGTATACGAAAAGATGCTGTAACATATTGTGGCCTGTTACACAGCAAAAGAGAATGTGGGTGACGTTCTCTATTTGTTGTGTAGCTTGACCACTGCAAATCATTTCTATTTCTGCTGAATATTTCGTGGCATGCAAGTTAAAAGGGGGCTATATAATGAAAAGGATTTGTAATCAATGCCAAACTGAAATGATAAAAGATTGTAAAGTTCATGTTGAATATGACCTGTCTGGAATTACGATTAGTCAAAAGCGTAAAGGACTTTTCAAAAATGTTTCTGCAAAGACTAAAGCAGCTGTATGTCCAAATTGCGGGAATGTAGCTTTCTATATTGATGATTACCAAATATTTAATAAATAATTAAAAACGCTCAGAGGACTATAACTTTATATGTGTTTTATTCGTAATTTAGCGTGCGATTTCCACTGTGGATTAGAGTG
This sequence comes from Cytobacillus sp. MT66, assembly GCF_058792595.1. Taxonomy (NCBI): domain Bacteria; kingdom Bacillati; phylum Bacillota; class Bacilli; order Caryophanales; family Bacillaceae; genus Cytobacillus; species Cytobacillus sp. MT66. Next base: position 116,547 of record NZ_JBXAFB010000003.1, on the reverse strand, counting down.
CTATTTGTACCGAATTTTGTCTTCTTAGAGCAGTATCATGTGTCTCCATCGATTGCAAGCTTTTCTTTTTCTTGTCACTAAATAACTCCTATTAAGTTGAGTGCTGCTTTTCCAGCCATTCAGTCATAATGCAAACTCCAGCAGAATTCCTTTCAAACACTTTTTCTGCAAATGCATCAACCCAAAATACTTCATAATTTTACTTCAATAATTTATTTATCCGATAGTGAATTGGAAAAAAGGAATCATGCACTTATTCTATAATCTCTAACAGGCTTTCTAATTTACTTATTTCGTAAGTAGGTTTTAAAGATGTATTATTCTCCTTGTATTTGGGATTGAACCAGCATGTATCAATACCATAGTTATTTCCGCCCTGAATATCAGAAGTCAACGAATCGCCCACCATTAGTACGGTGGATTTATCTTTAATCTGCAGCTTATCAAAAGCATAATCAAAAATTCCTGTGTGTGGTTTTTGGAATCCAGTAGATTCAGAGATAATAATATGTTCAAATATACCTTCTAACGGGGAATTATTAATTCGTGCTGTTTGTACGTCTGTGTAGCCGTTCGTTATAATGGCTAAGCGTTTATGCGAAAGATCACTAATGACTTTTTCAGCTCCTTGAACGAGGTGAGTTTGCTCTCCAAGAAAGCCTAAATAATCCTCATTGAATACAACGGCGTCAAGTTTAAGCTCATGTTTTAAAAATAATCTCCTAAACCTCTCTGAACCAAGTTCATCTAGGTTCATTTTTCCATTTTCTAAATCTGTCCATAACCCTTTGCTAATTTCTTGGTAACTCTTTTTATATAGCTTCAAGCTATTAAATAAATGATATTGATCAAAGACTTTATTAAAAGCCACTTGCTCTGCTTTAGTAAAATCAAAAAGTGTGTCATCTATATCAAAAAAGATAATATCGTAATTCTTCATTTTTTCCCTCTTTTTAATACTGTTAAGGAAGCCTTATTCCAAAATTTATATTTTATTATCATTCTTCCTTTGAATGTACCACGAACTTGACGGCAAAGTACACTAAATATCCTGTTTTTAGCCTTATCAGCATAAATTAATTAACAGTTTAAAATATTTTCATATGATAAAGGAGAACTAAATTTTTGAAAAAGAAATTTTGGGGATATCAGAAATATAAATAATACAAATGGAAAAAGGGGTGAAACATTTTGTGTTCTTCCCATAATTATATTGAACAACATGCTTATGAAATGTCCAAAAGGATATGGGAAAATTCCGCATACAAACCAATTAAGCTTGAATTCGCAGGTGGCACCAGTCTTGATCTCAAAAACCAGCCGAATTACTGGGATAGTTTTAACAAAGAAATGGCTCATACGACTGTCTTAATTACAAAGATCGTTTTGGAAAGTTCAGAAGGAAAACTTTATTCTGTAGAACCGAATGATAATGGACTAAGGTTTGCAAAAAGAGAAATCACTTATAAAGAATATAAAATGCTTCAAAAGAAAGAGAATATTAACGGGGCTGTAATTTTTACTGCAACGATATTTGTTCTTTTTACATTTATGTCAGTGTTAATAAAGTTCCTTCTTTAAAAGATGAAATTGACCTTTACAAAAATATATAAATGACTAAAACTCTATTCTTTTAATAATCTAAAAGCGTTTGCTACTTTATTTGCAAATGCTAGCGGGGGTTCAATAGATTGAAAATGAACATATAGGATAGTAGGATTCGTGTAAAGCCAGTGATTATGCACAGCACTTACTATTATTCCATTGTTGAGAAGAGCCTTTGTAAATAAAGGGACTTCTTCTTCAAGAAGGACAGTTTCTCCCAAATTTAGTGCGTTACCTAAATGATCCAGTGATTCAAACATTAATTCAGCATGAAGTTCGCCATGACTCGGGCGCCCTTGAATAGTAACCTGAAGATTGCGTCTTATTTCAACAGAACAAACGCCGTTTTTCATTTTCGGTTTTTTATTGAACACCTGAGCATACTGCTGACAAAGTGTATTAAAATTGCTCATATGAAATCAACCTCGCTATTTTTAACTTTAATTCAGCGTATGTGTAGGCAAAAGTTTGGTAACTTGTTTTCATGCAGATATTTTTCAGTGATCCCAGCAAGGATTTTGAAAAACAAAAGAACAAGTTTCAAAACTGTGAGGACTATTGAAATTAGAAATAGCCGATACATCATGTATTCGGCTATTCCTGGTTCATTTGAATGTGAAACGATTTATTTCAACAATGGTTTATTGTAATTTTTTTCGAAGTTGCTCAGCTGCAAACAGTGCTTTCAAGTCTTTATCTATATCACCCGGTCTGTTTCCTTCTCCAATAATATATCCTTCAAATGTGATCCCTACAAAGTCAAAGATATGCTGAAACTGCTGAATCATTGGTAAACCTTTCGTGTATGGATTATCTCCGCCCACAGCAATCACATATGCTCTTTTTTGAGATATTTGCTTTTTAAAATCGGGATACTTTGAGTCTCGTAAAGTCTGGGACCAACGATCAATAAAATTTTTCATGATTCCTGTCATGCTATACCAATAAATCGGTGTAGAAAAAATAAGAACATCATGTGGAAGAATACGATCAATGATCTGGTTATAATCATCATTGACTTCAGAAAATCCCTCCTCCGCATGCCGTTTATCTAAGATAGGTTCAATGGAATAATCCTTCAGATATATCTCTTTCGCCACTAATCCCTGAGTCGCTGCCTTTGTTAGCGCTTCCGTATTCCCGTCTGGACGGGTTCCGCCGTAAATTACTGCAATGGTCATCAGTCATTCCTCCGTTTTATAGTTGATTGTTATTTACTAATTACTATTTTATAATACGACTCAAAAACTATAAAACGAATTATATCGATTGGTTTGATTGATTTGATTGATAATTACGATTTAGGGGGAGAGGCTAATTTTAGGAAAAAGAGAATAAAGGAAATTAAGTCTTCCCTTTCTTGGCTTTTCTTTTTTTGTAAGCAATAATTGTGGTTTTTAAAGATGCAAAACTTCCGATGGCCGCATATCCGTAAAACCATCCCATAAATAAACCAGCAAGTAAATGGCCTTTGTGACTAATAAAAACAGAAATAAGCAAACCGAGAAATAAAGCTATTGTGGGAACCCAAACAGGTTTAATGTGGAAGAACTTTTTTAACAGCTGCGTAAGGATCATGACAACAGGGACAGCAATGACGGCATCCCAAAAATTAGTATGTATGGTTGGAAAGAGTTCCATAAAGACACCCCTAAATGAATGTGTTTTTATGTATTTTTAACCATTAAGAAAAATCTATACTTTTTCATAACAAAGGAGTTGGAATAACAGTCCCAGAGGATGGGCGTAACCTCTGGACCTAATTGAATACTAATAGCACACTTTTAATCATATTGTTATAAAAGAAAAGAATGAAAAGGGGTGTGAAGTTAGTTGGCAAACGTTAAGGTTCGTTTACTGCCCATTGTAAGTAAAATAAATTTACCCACTGTTTTGAAAACAGCGATACTTCCGGGAGACTCCGTAGAAAGATTATTTATTGCTACCCAGGCAGGAGAGATTTTTTACATAGGAAACGGATATATAAGAACTTTTTTGGATATTCGTCCCCAAATCTTAAAGCTGGGTACTTCTGAGCCAGGCGTTTCTAGAGGCGGATATGACGAAAGAGGTTTGATTGGACTAGCGTTTCATCCCCGGTTTTATTATAACGGTCTGTTTTATCTTCATTATTCAGCAGCTGGAACACAAGGCCCAGGTGCCCTTTCTGAACCTTTTTCCCCTGAACCGTGTAATCCCAAAACTTTAAATCTAAAATGGGGAAATAGAGAAACTCAATATGATCATATCGATACCGTTGAAGAATGGATTTTACAGGCAAATGGTCAGCCGCAAAAACGGCGAACATTGCTTAACATAAGAAGGCCATTTTTTAATCATAATGGTGTTAACAGCTTAAACTTTTCCCCTGAAACCGGGAAACTTATTTTAACAACAGGAGATGGCGGAGCTGGTTATGATCCATTTAATTTAAGCCAGGATGATATGGAAATCGCCGGTAAAATAATTGAAATCGATATAGATAAAAATACATTTATCAATCATCCACCCGTCGTCACACGTTTTAATGAACTTTCCGCATCTATTCAAGAAACGCTTACGGTAATGGCCAAAGGGGTTCGCAATATAACAGGCATTTCATTTCAAAGGTTTAATAATGGGTATATTAAATATGTGGGAAATGTCGGACAGGACGTAGCAGAGTCAATTTTTTCTTTCGTACATTATCAGCCAATTCCGGTTACCAGGCTAGTTCAAGCCTTTTCAATGAATACCGAACCTAACCAAGAAGGATTTATTAACTTTGGCTGGCGAGGGTGGGAAGGTGTTTTTCCTACTTCTTTTATTAGGAGATGCGATGCAAATCCATCTTTAGATGAGAAGACAATCGCTTATTACAATGAAGCGATAAGTTCTTCAGTGAAGCGGATTCACCCTTTAACTAGTTATTTTCATAAAGATCCTCGACCCGATAAGTTTGGAGGAACGGCACTTACGGGAGTGCAAGCCTATATGGGGAAAGGAATCCCCGCTTTAACGGGAAGCGTTTTGTTTACCGATCTTGCCCGAAAGGAATCACAAACGCCGGTTAAAGGGGTTTTGGCTTACACAAGGGTAAGAACAGATGGTAAACTAAATGATTTTAGTGTGATTGAAACCGATTATGATTTTGGGTCCCAATTAGCTTATTATGTTAGTTTGGGAACAAATCTGGATCAAACAAGACTATTTTTAGGGGTTTATGGCTCTATGAAAGTGACTGATTTAAACCAAGGCACGATTTTTGAAATTGTCCCTTGATATAAATGATACGATCTTATTGCCCTAGCTAATTAAAATTGATTCTGACAGGAGATGGGGGAACCTAGCTCATCCAGTCAGAATGGAGGTCTGATTCTGACAGGAGAGGGGAGAATTCAGTTTATCTAGTCAGAAAAGGCGGTTTGATTTTGACAGGAGAAGGGAGAATTCAGTTCATCTAGTCAGAATGGCCCTATGATTCTGACAGGAGAAGGGAGAATCCAGTTCATCTAGTCAGAATGGCGCTATGATTCTGACAAGAGAGAGGGAAACCTAGCTCATCCAGTCAGAATGGCGTCCTAATTAGGACTGTCCATCATCAGCCTAATGAAAAAAGGTCAGCCTGTAAAAACCGGCTGACCTTTTTTATGTGAAATATCTTAAATCTTGATATCAATCTTTGCATTTTTCTTTAATTCATCAACCTTCTGTACGAGTTTTTCCTGCTGTTTTTGCTGTTGAAGAGATTGTTCGATTTGCGATTTCACTTCGTCAAGCTTTGGCACTTCTTGTCCAGAACTTTTTCCTTGTTCAGCATATTGATCATACATGCTTTGAATTTCCTTATCGGTTATTTTATCAACCGGCACTTCTTTCTCAATGTACTGATTAAGTTTAATATCGTCAGCTATTTGAGTCTCAAGTGTTTTGATATCAATGCCCGCTTGTTTTAGAGCATCTTTTAATTCTTTTTCTGATTTAAATTGTTTTTTCATATCGTCAAGCTGCTTATTAATATCTGCCTCTGAAGCTTTATAGCCTTTTTTATCCGCCTCTTGAAGAAGAAGAGTTTGTCCGACTAAGATATCAATTGTTTGGTTTTTCACCTGCTCAGCCCCTTCTTTAGAAGCAGGATCTTGTCCCATTTGCTGCATTTGTCCTTGAATAGATGCTAAAACATTATTATAGTCTTTGCCTGCAATTTCTTTATCATTGACTATGACAACAGTCTTCTTTTCATCTATTTTCTGAGCGTCCAATTTCTTCTGTATTTCTTCCATTTGCTTTTGCTGTTCCTTCTGCTGATCAGTTTGGGCTGTTTTTGCTTTTTGATCATTTTTAGCATCTTTACTTTCTTCATTTCCCCCGCATGCCGTTAAAACAACGGCCATTATACCAGTTAAAAATATAAGCATTAATTTTTTCATAATCGATCTCCTTCCTGAGACTAAAAGTATAATCTCACATAGTGGCATTATAAAGGAAATCTAACCGAAAAGAAAAATAATAAGCCTTTTTTAATTTATTTATAATAGGATTGAAACATTTAAATGATATGGAAGCTTAAAAAAGCTAAGATCCTTGAGATATTATAATATTTTTGCAAAGAACTAATAAGGTTTCACATTAGTGTGATTGTCTTTAGAAATATCTTCCTTATTTTTGAAATTTTTGATAAACTAATGTGGCTGTGATGACTGTCATGGGGGATATTTTTAATGAAGGTATTTTTAGATTTAATGTGGTTTTTTAAGAAAGAGAAAAAGGCTTATCTGGGCGGGATACTGATTTTGCTTCTAGTTGCCTTGCTGCAGCTGATTCCGCCGAAGGCAGTTGGGGTCTTTGTCGATCATATCAAAAACAATACCTTAACCACGGGGATTATGCTGCAATGGCTTGGAATGATCATAGCTGCTGCTTTATTGATGTATATCCTTCGCTATTATTGGCGGATTATGATTTTCGGCTCAGCCGTCAAGCTTTCCAGAGAGCTCCGATCGAAGCTATATCAGCACTTTACCAATATGTCGCCCTCTTTCTACCAGAAAAAACGTGTCGGTGACTTGATGGCACATGCAACGAATGATTTGCAGGCTATTCAGCAAACAGCAGGCCAGGGGGTTCTGACCTTTGTCGATTCGCTTGCCACTGGCGGCTTCGTTATTATTACAATGGCAGTTACTATTAGCTGGAAGCTTACACTGATCGCACTGATTCCGATGCCATTGATGGCGCTCCTGACCAGCTGGTATGGAACAATGCTTCATAAACGATTTTATACGGCACAGGAAGCTTTTTCCTCACTGAATGATAAGACACAGGAAAGTGTGACAGGAATTAAAGTAATCAAAACATTTGGCCAGGAAAAAGAGGATATTGAGGATTTTAGAAAACTGTCTGAGGATGTAGTGAAGAAAAATGTAACCGTTGCCAAGGTTGATTCTCTGTTTGATCCGACCATTTCCATTATTGTGGGGATTTCCTATTTTTTATCGATTGCCTTTGGGGCGAAATATGTCATCAGCGGGGAATTAACGATTGGTCAGCTCGTCTCCTTTACCGCTTATTTAGGACTTCTCATTTGGCCGATGCTTGCCTTTGGCTGGCTGTTTAATATTATGGAACGCGGGCGCGCCTCGAATGACCGTGTAACAGCGCTTTTAGCAGAAAAAGCTGAAATTACAGATTCGCCAGATGCCCTTGATACCATTCCCAGCGGAGAAATACAGTATAAAATCTCAAATTTTACCTATCCGGGGGATTTGAACCCTCTCTTAAAGGATATTTATTTTACCCTAAAAAGAGGGGAAACTCTTGGCATTGTCGGGAAGACTGGTGCGGGAAAAACAACGCTTTTAAAACTGATGATACGTGAATTTGAAGGGTATAAAGGGGATATTTTATTTGCCGGCAGACCCATCACACAATACAAGATTGAAAGATTAAGAGAAGCGATTGGGTATGTGCCGCAGGATCACTTTTTATTTTCGGCAACAGTGGCAGAGAATATTGCTTTTGCCAAGGCTGATGCGAAAACGGAGGATATTTATGCTGCAGCAAAATTGGCGAGCATCCACGAAGACATTCTGCAGTTCACGGACGCCTATCAAACGGTTGTTGGCGAAAGAGGAGTTTCGCTTTCAGGCGGGCAAAAGCAGCGGATTTCCATTGCCCGAGCCTTATTAATGGATCCTGAATTATTAATTTTAGACGATTCGCTTTCTGCGGTTGATGCAAAAACAGAGGAAGAAATCTTAGCTTCATTAAGAGAAAATCGCATCGGAAAATCGACCATCATAACAGCACATCGCCTTAGTGCGATTCAGCACGCAAATCTCATTATTGTTCTGGATGAAGGAAGAATTATTCAGCGGGGTACCCATGAACAGTTAATGAAGGAAGCTGGCTGGTATAGGAAAATGTATGTACAACAGCAGCTTGAAGAATTGGTGGAGCAGGGGGGATAGAATGATGGAGAAGAATCAGGTCATTAAAGGAAAAGAACAGCGTAAGATTCTTTTTCGTCTGCTATCCTATACAAAACCGCATTTGAAAACGATTGTGCTGGCGTTTAGTTTGCTGCTGTTAACTACGATTGGCGATATACTTGGGCCAATTTTGATTAAAATTTTTATCGACGATTATTTGACACCTAGAAATCTGTTATTTGAGCCATTATTTGCATTGGGAGCAGCCTATCTTGGCATTCAGATTATGAATATGCTTGTCTCCTACTTTCAGCTGCTTAAATTTCAGGAAATTGCTTTAAAGATTATTCAGCAGCTCCGGGTTGATGTTTTTACCAAAGTACAGGCTCTGGGACTTAGGTATTTTGATCAGACACCTGCTGGGAGCATTGTCTCAAGGGTGACGAATGATACCGAGGCCATTAAGGACATGTTTGTCAGTGTGCTGGCAACGTTTATCCAGGGGGCGTTTTTGCTTATTGGTATTTTCATTGCCATGTTTATCCTTAATGTGAAACTGGCCTTATTTTGCTTGCTTATATTGCCATTGCTCGTAATGATCATGTCTATCTATCGGAAATATAGTTCGATTTTTTATCAGGACTTAAGAGAACGGCTTAGCCAGCTCAATGCAAAGTTAAGTGAATCACTCCAGGGGATGGCGATTATCCAAGTATTTCGTCAGGAAAAGCGGCTAAGAAAAGAATTTGAAGATATAAATGATAGGCATTATAAAGCGGGGATGCGGAATATCAAAATGGATGGCCTGCTATTACGGCCAGCAATTGATCTTGTTTATGTTTTTGCCTTACTCATCGTGCTTAGCTTTTTTGGAATCCATTCATTTAATAGTCCAATCGAAATTGGTGTCATTTACGCATTTGTAAATTATTTAGATCGCCTATTTGAACCGATTGCACAAATTATGATGAGGCTATCGATGTACCAGCAGGCTATTGTGGCTGCTTCAAGAGCATTTAAATTGCTGGATGAAACAGAGCTTGCTCCTTCTCAAAAAGAAGCTGATAACATTATCATCAATAATGGAGAAATTGAGTTTAGAAATGTAAGTTTTTCTTATGACGGCAAGAGAGATGTGCTGAAAACCATCTCTTTTACAGCAAAGCCGGGTGAAACAGTAGCCCTTGTCGGCCATACGGGAAGCGGAAAAAGCTCCATTATTAACCTAATGATGCGTTTTTATGAGTTTGATCGCGGGGATATTTTCATTGACGGGAAATCTATTAAAGATTATCCAAAGGAAGAGCTAAGGAGAAAGATGGGCTTGGTTCTGCAGGATCCTTTCCTGTTTTATGGAACCATTAAAGACAATATCCGTCTTTTTAATGAGGAGTTAACAGATAAAGAAATTCAAGAGGCTGCTGAATTTGTCCAGGCACATGTTTTTATTGATAAATTAGAGGATGGGTACAGTCATCAAGTGGTAGAGAGGGGGTCTACCTTCTCTAGCGGCCAGAGACAGCTGATCGCCTTTGCCCGGACGATTGCAGCCAATCCAAAAATATTGGTCCTTGATGAAGCAACAGCTAACATTGATACCCAAACAGAAGAGGCTATCCAAATCGCATTGGAGAAAATGCGCAAAGGGAGAACAACGATCGCGATTGCCCACCGATTGTCAACCATTCAGGATGCGGAATTAATTCTCGTCCTCCATCAAGGTGAAATTGTTGAAAGAGGCAGTCATCAAGAATTGCTTGCTGCACGCGGCCTTTACCATAAAATGTATCTATTGCAAAATAACGCTGCTGAGAAAGCTGAAGATGCTGTGAGCAGCTGATTAAAAAAAATACCAGCAGGGAAGAACCCCTGCTGGTGTGATTATGGAGCTATTTTATTTTTAGTTTTTTTACGATTATGGTACTCATTTAATAAATTATCCAATTCCTGGCTGTATTTTACGGCTGATGAGGAGGATAATCCATTTTTCATAGCTATTTCAATCAATTCTAGCCTTTTCTGTTCTATTAATGTTAGCAGATCCTTTTTAGTCACAGCCAAGTAACCCTTTCAGATTTCTGTATTTACTATATTGTTTACCCAAAAATAGTAAATGTAAAACATTTTACGATTATATCAAAAAATGTTAAGTTTTTCTACCTAATTCCGATTAATGGAAAAAATTTTTTAACAGAGGTTATTTCTGATTCCGGTTGTGTTTTGTCATCGAACAGACACAAAGTGTTCATAACAATTTATTATCATTTTTATCCAAGCTTTGTTAGAATGAAGGGTGAATCGCGCTGAACAGGAGTTGGCAAAAATGACTGATTTAAATGTATTCCTAGCATTAGGAGCCGGATTCTTGAGCTTTATCTCTCCTTGCTGTTTACCGTTGTATCCTGCATTTTTATCTTATATTACAGGGATGTCTGTCGGGGAATTGAAAGAAGAGAATGCCATGCTGCAAAAAAGAAGCATGCTGCATACTTTATTCTTTCTCATAGGCTTCTCACTCATATTTATCGCCCTAGGGTTTGGTTCAACACTCCTGGGAAACTTTTTTATGGATTATCAGGACTTAATTAGGCAGATTGGTGCCATTTTTATTTTTGCGTTTGGATTAGTTGTAGTTGGGTTTCTTAAGCCCGAATTTTTAATGAAAGAAAGAAGATTTGAGTTTAAAAACCGTCCGTCAGGATTTTTAGGATCTGGTTTAATCGGAATGGCCTTTGCTGCGGGGTGGACGCCATGCACTGGTCCAATTCTGGGTGCTGTATTTTCTCTAGCGGTATCTAACCCAAATTCCGCAATGGTTTATATGATCGCCTATATTATTGGGTTTGCCGTACCGTTCTTTATCTTGTCTTTCTTCATTGGAAAATTAAAATGGATCCGCAAAAACAGCGGAAAAATTATGAAAATTGGCGGCTATATTATGATGGTCATGGGTGTAGTGCTCTTCTTTGACTGGATGACAAAAATTATTGCTATTCTATCGCCATTATTTGGCGGATTTACTGGCTTCTAATTTGATTTAGCTCAGAGGTTGTTGCTTTTTGGAGGTAATAATATGGCAAGAATTTTAATTATTGATGATGCAAAGTTTATGAGAGTTACCTTAACCAGTATATTAAAAAAAGAACATGACATTGTCGGTGAAGGCGAGAATGGGCTGGAGGCTGTTCAGTTATATGAACAGCTTCAGCCTGATTTAGTGACAATGGATATAACGATGCCTGAAATGAACGGGCTAGATGCGGTAAAAGAAATCAAAAAGAAATACCCCGATGCAAAGATTATTATGTGTTCTGCGATGGGGCAGCAGAAGATGGTGCTAGAAGCGATCGAAATGGGCGCAAAGGATTTTATTGTAAAGCCCTTTGATGAAGTGCGCGTCCTTGAAGCAGTGAATAGGGTATTAAGTTAAGATTAGTATTTTTTCCAACAATCATCATTTCTAAATTTATTATTTTCATATATAATGATGGATGTGAAAATTCTAGAAAAAAGGATTGAACCGTTATGAACCTAGTTATAGCTTCATCCATCGGTGCTATTTGTATGGCGATATTTGCCATGTTCCTCCGTATGAAGGCTTCTAAAAAGCCGGCAAATGCAAAAAAGATCATCTTGCCGCCAGTTTTTATGAGCACGGGTGCACTCATGTTTGTATCCCCATATTTTCGGCTGACACCTTTAGAAATTATTGAAGCGATTATTGTTGGAATGCTTTTTTCAATCCTGTTAATTAAAACTTCCAAGTTCGAAATTAAGGATCAGCAGATCTATCTAAAGCGCTCAAAAGCATTCGTATTTATCCTAATTGGCTTGCTTGTAATAAGAATAGCTGCCAAGCTTGTTTTAAGTTCATCGATAGATGTTGGCCAGCTGAGCGGCATGTTCTGGCTCTTGGCTTTTGCAATGATTGTTCCATGGCGTGTGGCCATGTATATGAACTTTCGTAAATTGGAAAACGAGCTTCAAAAAACAGCATAAACACGTTAATTATAAGGCTGCCGTGGTGCAGCCTTATTTTGTTTTTTAACATTAACACCGCCTAATAAAAAAACCATTCCAAAAAAGCAGGAATGGTTTAAAATAAATGCTCATATGGAGCGGCACTAATTTCTTTTTGTTCTAATTTTTTTCTTAAAAATTTATGATCTCTTTTCGGCGTTGCAAGGATATATCCGCGAATTAGCAAATCCTGAGTAATGGCAGCAGCTTTTTCCTTTACCGCAAGCTCGCCAATCTTTCCGGCAATCTTTTGGCGCGCCACATCCCGAAACAATTCAGGTACCGGGCTAACTAAATCCTCCAGAAGATCCTTTTCCTCCTGTTGCCAAAGATGCTTGGTTTGGTCAACATAATACTCTTCCCAATCCATATCCGACTTTCCGTCTTCTTTCGGCATCTTCTTAAGGAACTTCCGAAACATAAAGAAACCGCCAATAAACATCAATGTTACAAGTACCACAACCCAAAACAGGATAAACCATAAAAACCAGCCTTGAAGCAATTCTCTCACCTACAAATCAATATTCCATTCATCCATTATTATAAGGAATTGGGGGAAAAGAGACAAGATTAACGTCGAGGTCACAGACTAAAAAAACCCCACGGCATGACCGTGCGGATTAATAATAAATTTGGCGGGACCGCCTGGGAATCGAACCCAGCTGACCTGGCACGCAGGTCACGAGCGGTTTTGAAGACCGTGGAGGACACCAGTACCCCACTCGGCCCCGTATCAATATGTCTATTATATTATTTTAATATAGATAGGACAAGGATTTCTTCCTGCAAAAATAGGGAAGATCACCACTATCTGTTCATACTAATTTAACCAAGGATGGTTATTACCTATTATTTAAATATAAGCTGAGAGGTTTCTCTTGCTATTCCAATATTTGCAGAACAAATGTATAGTAATATTTAGGATAATTGTTTAAAAAAGGTTGTGTGGATTATGAGTAATGGAGTAAATGCAAAAGACGTGGCAAAATTGGCGGGAGTTTCCCAATCCTCCGTTTCAAGAGTATTCTTCGGCGGCGCAGGAGTCTCCGAAAAAACAAGAGAGAAGGTTTTAAACGCTGCTAAGCAGATTGGATACAGGCCAAATGAGTTTGCGCGCAGTTTAATTACAAATAAAACAAAAATTATTGGTCTAGTCATGAAAAGAGTGGATAACCCGTTCTATCCTCAAGTTCTAAAGGAATTTACTTCATCTTTTAAAAAGCTTGGATATAGTATTTTATTCGTTCATACAAATAATGACGAAATTCAAAAAGATGATATTGAAACTTTGTTAAACTACAATGTAGCTGGTGTCGTTATTACTGATGCTTCCCTTTCTTTAAAGGTATCAGAAGATTTTAGAAAGAATCACATACCGCTAGTTTTATTTAATCGTAAACTGGAAAAAAAAGAATTATTTTCTGTAAGCACAAATAATCTAAAGGCAAGCCGTCATATTGCGCAGTTTTTATTAGAAAAAGGCTGTTCGAACATGGCATATATATCAGGAAACAGCGATACTTCAACGAACAAAGAACGCGAAAAAGGGTTTATCGATGTGTTAAAGGAGCATCAAATTCCATATAGAAAGTATGTCTCAGACTTCTCTTATGAGGGAGGCTATCATACAGCAAAGGATATTATAAAAAATAATAATAATAATATTCCTCACGCGTTTTTTGCTGCAAACGACATCATGGCTTTAGGAGTTTTAGATGCCTTGCGTGAGTATAATATTCATGTTCCTTTACAAACGAAAGTAATTGGATTTGATAATATCGTCATGTCAGCATGGCCAACTTATAATTTAACTACATGGGAACAGCCAATCAAGGAAATGGTTGCCGAAACAGTAAAATATATTATGGCTGAAGTTGAGGAATACACAGGCAGAGTGGATAATATTGAAATTGAAGGAAAATTAATTGAGAGAAAAACCACTTGACTTTTAATACTTATTAGAATATTCTATACTCACCAACTATCTTGAAAGCGTATTCAATGAAAGTTATTATTTTTAACATTTTTTGCATACGTATTCAACGATAGATTTTATTTTCAATTTTTCTGCATACGTATTCATTTTTATTTTTTTATTATTTTCTGCATACGTATGCAATCATAGGAGGAAAAAAGAATGGCTAAAGTTATTAAAGCAGGTAAATCAAAAGAAGAGGTATCGAAGAACGACTTAGAAGTATCAAAAATAGTTTCAGAGGCAATTAAGGATATAGAAACCCGAGGAGATGCAGCAGTTCGAGAATTCTCAGAGAAATTTGATAAGTGGTCGCCAAAATCTTTTCGCTTATCTGAAGAGCAAATAAAAGAAATCGTTTCCAATGTTCCAGCAGAAGTGATTGAGGATATTAAATTTGCACAAGCAAATATTCGCAGATTTGCAGAAGCACAGCTTGCTTCCTTGCATGATGTAGAAGTTGAAAACAGCCCTGGTGTAATTCTAGGACATAAAAATATCCCAGTTAATAGTGTTGGATGTTATATTCCAGGTGGACGCTACCCAATGGTTGCATCAGCACATATGAGTGTGTTAACTGCAAAAGTTGCTGGGGTTAAACGTGTAATCGCATGCACCCCGCCAATTAGAGGAGAGGTACCGAATGCAACGGTTGCTGCAATGTATTTAGCCGGTGCTGACGAAATTTATCTTCTAGGAGGCATTCAGGCAATGGCTGCCATGGCAATTGGTACGGAAACCATTGACTCCGTGGATATGATCGTTGGACCTGGTAATGCCTTTGTTGCTGAAACGAAACGCCAATTATACGGACGTGTTGGTATCGATTTATTTGCTGGACCAACTGAAACATTAGTAATTGCTGATGAAACGGCAGATGCGGAAATGATTGCAACTGACCTTTTAGGCCAGGGAGAACATGGTCCTACTTCACCAGGTGCTTTAATTACAACTTCTGAAAAACTTGCTCATGAAACAATTGACGAGATTGCTAGACAACTAGAAGTATTGCCTACTGCAGATGTTGCAAGCGTATCTTGGAGAGATTACGGTCAAATTTTATTAGTAGATAGCATTGAAGAGGCTGTTGTGGAAGCTGATCGCCTTGCTTTTGAGCATGTGGAAGTTTTAACAGAAGATCCTGATTACTTCCTGCAAAACATGACAAACTACGGATGCTTATTCTTAGGACCTGAAACAAACGTTGCTTATGGAGACAAAGTAATTGGTACAAACCATACATTACCTACAAAAGGTGCTGCTCGTTATACTGGAGGGCTTTGGGTTGGTAAATTCATCAAAACAGTCACTTACCAAAAAATAGTTACTCCTGAGGCAAGTGCACATATGGGTGAATACGCATCTCGCCTTTGTATGCTAGAAAACTTCGCTGGACATGCGGAACAAGCTAATTTACGTGTTCGCAGATATGGCAATAAACAATAACTAAATTAAACATGAAAGGAAAGGTGATGGTATGGTTCTGGGATTTATAGGCTTGTTTGGTGGGTTAGCATTGCTAATCTACCTGACAATGCGTGGTATGGATTTGCTTATTGCAGCACCGCTTTCGGCCTTATTCGTTGCAGTTTTGAGCGGTTTGCCTTTGCTTCCACAGTTAGCCGCTGAGGGTGCGCCAAACTTTTTAACCAACTATATGACAGGTTTTTCAGGGTTTATTGCTTCATGGTATTTAATGTTTTTAACTGGAGCTATCTTTGGTAAGGTAATGGAAGATAGTGGAGCTGCCGACAGCGTATCCAAGTGGATTGTTGGAAAGCTTGGGATGAAGCGTGCTGTTCTGGCTGTTATCCTTGCTTGTGCTGTGCTGACATACGGCGGTGTAAGTTTGTTTGTTGTAGCATTCTCTGTTTATCCAATGGCTGTAAGCTTATTTAAAGAAGCTAATTTGCCAAGACGCTTTATTCCAGCAGCATTAGGCTTTGGTTCAACAACGTTTACGATGACATCAGCTGGATCACCGGAAATTCAAAACTGGATTCCAATTGAATTTTTAGGAACAAATGCGTATGCTGGCTGGGAAGTTAGTTTAATTGTAGCTGTATTTATGATGATCTTCGGTTACTGGTGGATAACAAAAGTGATTAAGAAAGCTGTAAGTAATGGTGAAAAGTTCGTTGCAAGAGAATCCGATCATTTTGAAGAACGTGCGGATTTGCCTAATCCAATGCTAAGTCTTATCCCATTAGCCTGTGTATTAGTAATTTCATTTATTTTCCATAATTCATTAGGAACATCTGCCTTAATTATTGCTTTAACAAGTGGTATTATTGCTACTTATCTTATTAATCGTAAATATTTCAGGAGCTTCGGGAAAGCGATTTCAGAAGGAACCGTTGGAGCTATTATTGCGATTGCCAATACATCAGCGGTTGTTGGTTTTGGCGGGGTTGTAAAAGCCACACCTGCCTTTGAACAAGCTGTTGCCTTTATGACGAATATTCCTGGAAGCCCATTGATTGGCGGGGCCCTCGCCGTAGCGGTCATTGCGGGATTAACTGGTTCATCTTCAGGTGGACAAGCTATTGCATTGCCACTGCTTGCTCCACACTATCTAGATTTAGGTGTAAATCCAGAAGCCTTGCACCGTTCTGTGGCCATCGCTTCAGGATCTCTTGATTCAATGCCGCAAGGCGGATATGTTGTAACTACGATTCGTTCTATTGCTGGAGAAACACATAAGGATGCATATCCAATGTTTGGTGCATTAACAGTAGTAGTTCCAGCTCTTGGTACAATCTTGGCAGTTATTCTTTTTTCAATTGGCTTAGGTTTATAAGTCGATATTTCCCAACAAACTCGTTTTCGTTTGTTGGGATTTTTCATATAAATTTTTCAGAAAAAAGGTAAATGAAAGGGTGATTACCAATGGAAAAGTTATCAATTATCGGCTGTGGTACAATGGGCCACTCCATTGCTTTATCTGCTGCTTGGGCAGGTATATCTGTAAAAGTGTCAGGAGTAACCACACGGGATATTGATCATGCGGACGCTGGATTAAAGAATAAAATAAACGTAATGGCTGCTAATGGTTTATTTGATGAAGCTGAAGGAAAGGAAATTCGGGAACGAATAACGCTGCAAACCTCTCTTCAAAAGGTTGTTAGCGATGCTACATATATAATCGAAGCGATTCCTGAAGATATTGACATGAAGCATGATTTGTATAAAGAGCTTGAACCATTAATTGATGATCAGGTAATTGTAGCAAGTAATACTTCAGGGTTTACTCCAACATCATTAGCAGAGGGAGCTATTCGTCCCAATCGTTTTATCGTCACCCATTTTTGGAACCCAGCACATTTGATCCCTCTAGTTGAAGTGGTAAAAGGGGAAAAGACCGATCAAGAGATAGTTAATCGTTCAATGGAATTAATGAAACAAATGAATAAAAAGCCAATTCTTATCCACAAGGAAATTCCAGGCTTCATTGGAAACCGCCTTCAGTATGCGCTGTTCCGTGAAGCGCAGTCTTTACTCGATACTGGTGTGGCTTCAAAAGAAGATATCGATGCAGCGGTTACATATAGTATCGGACGCAGATTGCCAATTACGGGTCCGCTAATGACAGCAGATATGGGTGGACTGGATGTATTTTCAGCTATTTCAAATTACTTGTTTGAAGATCTAAGTACTGCTAAAAGATCCGGAAGAATATTAACTGGTTTAGTTGATGAGGGAAAGCTAGGGGATAAAAGCGGGGAAGGATTCTATGAATGGGATAAAGAAACTTCCGAAAAACTCAACAAGGAACGTGAACAAACACTCATTTACTTTTTAAAAAATAATGATAAAAACAAATAACGAGGATGGTGATGGAAATGTATTTCTCCGAGTTGAAAAATAAAACAATCATTGTGACAGGCGGCAGCAAGGGAATTGGGAAGGATATTGCTTTATCCTTTGCAAGATTAGGAGCTAACGTCATTATTATTGGGCGAAATAAAGAGGCTTTAGATGATACTCTGTCCGAGCTCAACGCGATCCATAGCAATAATAAAGCATTTCAAGCAGATGTGAATCACATTAATCAAGTTAGGGAATTAACCGATAGAGTAGTTCGAGAATACGGTACCATTGACGTGCTGGTCAATAATGCAGGTGTAAATATTCCAAAGCCTGCACTTGAAGTGACAGAAGAAGATTGGGATACAATTCTTGACACGAATTTAAAAGCGTCCTTTTTCTTCAGCCAAGCTGCTGCTAAATATATGGTAAAGCAAAATAAGGGGAAAATTATTAATATAGCTTCGCAAATGTCATTTGTCGGCTACATAAATAGATCCGCCTATTGCTCAAGCAAAGGGGGAGTTGTACAGATGACAAAGGCGCTAGCTGTTGAGTGGGCTAAATATCATATAAATGTGAACGCTGTCGCTCCAACATTTGTTGAAACAGATCTGACTGCCAAAATGTTTGAAGATGAAGAGTTTCTGAAAGACGTAAAAAGCAGGATTCTTTTGGATGGGATGCCAAAACCAAAAGATATATCAGGTGCTGTGTTATATTTGGCTTCCGACCTTGCCAATTTCGTCACAGGTGAAACCATCAAAGTTGATGGAGGATGGACTGCTATATAGAAAAGCAAAGTTTGTGCGATATAAATCGTTGATCAAACCACCCGTTTTCACGGGTGGTTCTAATGATCCCATTTTTATGTTTAAAGTCTTTATTGCAGAAGAGTTGTATTTAGAAAGTGATGCTGTTCATTTTAATATAGCTAATGATACGCTGTATCAAGCCATTCAAGCAGATGCAATTCTTGCACAAGAATTAGGCTTATCCCAAAGTGATATTCAGGCTCTTGCAAATGGACAAACACCAGAAGGATATACTTGGCATCATCATGAAGAACCGCGTGTTTTGCAGTTAGTAGATGAAGAGACTCATGCTCAAACAGCTCATACATGTGGTCGTGCAATCTGGTAACTACATAAATATAAGATTGGAAAATTATCTATGTTGAAAGGCTCATTAAAGAAATAACTTTAACATTTAATTTCCACTTTGATTTGGAGGCTGAAAATGACAACTACAGACCGAGAAAAAATGATCCAAGAAATAAATGATGCTAAATTATCAAGAAAAAAATTAGGGGGATATTAATAGGTTTAAGCATGATTCCCAACCTCTCAACTCAATTACTGTTTAAAGCTATACTCTATGCAATGGATAAAGAAGCCTATGAAAGTGGAAAGATATCCAAGAATACTTTAGCGAGTGAACGCTGTAGCTCCTGGTTATATTGAAACGGCTCTTGTCAACAAAGAAGCCTTAGGTGGGTTCTATGATGGACTTGTAGCGAGACACCCCATCAAAAGACTTGGGAAACCTGAAGAGATCGCTCATGCTTTTGTTTTCTTAGCTGAAAATGACTTCACAACAGGAGCGACTATACTTGTTGACGGTGGATATACCGCATAATAAACAACCGCATTTTAAAAGAACCATTTTCGGATGGTTCTCTTTTATTAGAGCTTGTGTTAAGAAATAATATATATTTAAAGCTTATTGGCAGTATAAGTTTAATCTCTTTTGCAAACTTTTTAAAACCTCTTCTGGAACTTCCCTTAACATGATATCCTCACCTAGAAAAAGCAGCCAATTTGTAATTTCGGTCAATTCTTCGGGCATATTAACATTGATAAATGTCTTTAGGATGGCTGTGGTTTGGTAAGGACTTGTATAGGAAATGGAAAATTTTAAAGGATGGTATTTTTTGAACTGGGCAATGGCCTTTGGACCAAATTCAATGACTAGGTTGATTTCTTCTTCCTGCTTACTGATCTTTTCTAAAATCTTTTTCCTGCTTACGCTTTTTTCCGTAAGATATGGCTCAATATTGGTGAGGTGGTCGACAGGAAAGATCTTCTTCTTTTCCTCCTTTAGGTCAAATCCCTCGATTAGCCACAGGCTTTTTTCACGATAAAGGTGCAAAAGATAAATGGGATAAGCCTTAATTTCCTTGTCTTCTTTAATGGTAATCAATAAAAAGCGATCCAAAAGCAGAAGTTGGATGAGTTTTTCTAACATGGGATGAGGAAGGTCTGAAAGATCTAGCAGATCGGGATTATTAGGATTGGTCCCTTCAAAAAGCAAGAGTTGATTCAAAAGGACAAGGTCCTCTTGCTGGTTTTCTGAGATGAGGCCTAATAATTTTTCAGCTAAAGACTGGCGGCTTTTTAAAAAAGGGAGCTGCTGATTTCTAGTGGCCATAAAGGCAATAAAAAGAGCTTTAATCTCATTATCGGTAAAACGGACAGTGGGAAGGACAGAATTGTTCATGACAAAATAACCCCCATCCCTTCCAACTTCAGCGACAAGCGGCATCCCCATGGCTTCAATTTCTCTAATATCTCTAATTGCTGTTGAACGAGAAATATTAAATTCACGCATGATTTCAGAAATTGTAAAGTGGGCGCGGTTATTGATATACCGCATGATGATATTAATCCGTTCAACTTTTTTCATCGTGGTCTCCAAAACAGTATCATTTTTTGACATGATTTAAGGCTATTATAAATCTATCAAGTGAAAAGACAAATCATTTGATTAATTTTTTAAAAAAGGAAGGTTTTGAATATGGCAGATTATACAATAGAAGTAAAAGACAGTTTTACCGTTTTAGGCTTGGGAATTGAACTTAAGAGCGATTATACGGACTATGCTGGGATAAACAAAGAAAAGTCAGACTTTTGGCAAGCTGTGAAACAAGATGGAAGGCTTGACACATTAAAAGCCCTGGCTGAAAATGACTATATTTTTGCAGTGAACGAAGCGGTGAATAACAAGATGATGCATTATGCTGGCGTGATGACAAAGGCGACATTACCAGAAGAAGAATCAAGAGTGATCCAATTTCCTAAGGGAGAATACCTGGTTGTTAAAGGAGAAGCGAATTCGGCTGAAGAGTTGAGTAATATGCTTACTGGGATTGCCTTTGGTCAAGCCTTACCACAGGAAAAGAATTTTGCCTATGTTGGCGGGCCGAATGCTTCGGTTGAGATGGGACAGCGAAACGGCTTAGTATTTGGTGAGATGTGGATTCCTGTAGTAAAGAAGTAAGAATTAAAAAGGAAAATATTTAAAGGGTGCTTCCCATTTTAGGAAGTGCCCTAAATTTGATTCTAGAAATTCCAAGGAAGATAGTATTCATCTTCAATAAATCGGTATATAGCCCCAATATATTAAAATAAAGAGTAAACTTTAGGAGGTATTAGATGAAACCGCGAATTTCAGTCATAACCTTGGGTGTAGATGACTTGGAGAGGTCTTTAAAATTTTACAAGGATGGACTTGGGCTGCCAACAGAAGGAATAGTAGGTCAAGAATTTGAGCATGGTGCTGTTGCCTTCTTTGATTTACAATCAGGATTAAAACTCGCCATTTGGAATCGAAAAGATATAGCACATGACACAAGCATTAACCAAACGCCAAAAAGTCCAACGGAATTTACGATTGGTCATAATGTGAGGAGTAAAGAAGAGGTCGATATGGTAATGGTACAAGCAGAGAAGGCAGGTGCAATTATTTCAGTTCCAGCACACGATACCTTTTGGGGAGGATACTCTGGATACTTCCAGGACCCAGACGGACATTTGTGGGAAGTAGTTTGGAACCCAGCTTGGGAATTTACAGAATAAGGCCTGGTTACAGATTAGATGTTTAATTTTTGCCTTTGTTATAACTGTTTCACTGTGATCGGAAATCAACGGTCAAATTTAACAGAGCCTTATTTTTAATTAGATAATATAAAATGATAGAGTTGATAAAAAAATGGATTAAATCAGATATAGTCTGTAATAAGCCCTAGAAATTTGTCATAATAGTTAAAAAATATCTATTAATATGAGAGGGGTTTAATCATGACCTATCAACATATCATCTGCGAAAAAAGAAACCAAACGGCTTGGATCTATTTAAATCGGCCGGAGGATATGAATGCTTTATCATGTAATTTAATGAAAGAGCTTATTCACGCTTTTCAAGAGATTGATCAGGATCCATCAGTGAGAGCAGCTGTTTTGACTGGAAAAGGCCGGGCGTTTTGTGCTGGGGCTGATCTAAAAGAGCTGCTGGCAGATACGGAAAAAGAACCGGATGGACAAAAAGGGCTGCTAGACATGGTAGAGGAACTATTTACAACGCTAAACCATTTATCTAAGCCGCTAATTGCTGCTTTAAACGGATATACATTAGCAGGCGGGCTGGAGCTTGCCATGACGGCTGATATCGTTATTGCATCTGAAAAAGCAAAGATAGGAGATGCCCATTCCAACTTCGGCGTCATTCCTGGAGGAGGCGGAGCTGTACGCTTGCCGCGGAAAATAGGGCTGAACAGGGCGATGTACCTATTATTCACCGGTGATTTTATTTCTGCCCAAAAGATGATGGAATATGGGCTAGTGCATGAAGTGGCAGAGCCTGAAAAACTGGAGGAGGCTGTACAGGCAATCACTGATAAAATTTCTCTAAAAAGCCCATTGGTCTTAAGAGAAATGAAGCGATTAGCCTATGATGGCTTAGAACAGCCGTTAGATATCGCATTAAGACAAGAACTGTTAGCAATCAAAAACCATACCCGGTCGCATGATTTTAAAGAAGGCCTATCTGCTTTTGCTGAAAAAAGAGTCCCGGATTTTAAGGGTTATTAAAAAGAAGATAGATCTTGGTTCAAAGAATACCGGCGTGTCTCCAGCACCATACTAAGCTAAGTAGAAAATAATATGCTGGGGGCACTTTATTATGAACAATGAACCTATTACAGTACATGCCATAATCAATGGGAAACAAGTAAAAACCGAAAATAATTTTCCCCGTGAAAATCCAACTCATCCTGATGAGGTGGTGGGATATGCACCAATCAATACGAAAGAAGAAGCTGTACAGGCGATTGATGCAGCATACACAGTGCAAAAAGATTGGGCTTGGAGTGATGTAGATGATCGAATTAATAGAATGCAGCGTGCCATTCAAAAATTAAAGGATGCAACTCCTGAAATAGCCAGGTTATTATCGCGAGAACACGGGAAAGCCTTATACGATGCTGAGGGCGAAATAGCCATATCGATTATGTGGATGGAGTTTGCATGTAATACAGTTAAGGACGTTGTTACGCCGCAAATAAAAGAGCACGACAACGGGAGAACCATCATTACATATGACCCGATAGGAGTCGTTTCAGCGATTACCCCTTGGAATTATCCGATATCGCTGTCGACGATTAAGGTTGCGCCGGCTTTGCTGACTGGAAATACAATGGTACTCAAACCGAGCCCATTTGCTCCGCTAGCGGTCAGCCGTGTCATCGAAATCATTGCCAATGAATTTCCGCCTGGCGTGCTTAATCTTGTTCACGGGGAAGCGGATGTGGGGGTTGAGCTTACTTCTAATCCGAAGGTGGCAAAAATAGCCTTTACCGGCGGAACCAAGACAGCCAAAAGTATTATGAAAGCAGCTTCTGAAACCATTAAGAAAATGACTTTGGAGCTTGGCGGGAATGATGCCGCTATTGTTCTTGATGACTTTGATGTGAATGATGAACGGGCGCTGCGAAGAATGGTCATCTCCAACTTTCTGACTGCCGGACAAATTTGTATGATTGCCAAGCGGATTTATGTACATCGCTCTATCTATGATGCATTCGTCGAAAAATATATTGAAGCAGCAAATAAATGGATTAGGGTAGGCGATCCATTTCATCCAGATGTAACAGTAGGTCCTGTAAATAATAAAAATCAGGTAAAGTATGTCCAAGGTCTTGTGAAAGACGCAGAAAGCAAAGGGGCGAAAGTGATTAAACTGGGGAAAATTCTCAATCCTGAGCTTATGGATAATGGATATTTCTTACAGCCGACCTTAGTGTTAGGGGCTGATTTCCATGATCCGATTGTGGTTGAAGAACAGTTTGGACCAACAGTGCCAATTTTGCCATTTGATGATGAAGAACAAGTCATCGAATTGCATAATGAAAGCATTTATGGATTGACTAGTTCGGTTTGGGGAGAAGAAGAGCATGCCATAAAAGTTGCCCGCCGGATTGAAGCGGGTACAACCATGATCAATACAGCTGCTGTTCAAGGCCTGGATGTCCGTTTTCCATTTGGGGGTGTGAAGCAGTCAGGCGTGGGGCGTGAATACGGCAAAGAAGGACTGCAATCATATGTAGAAACACATGTGATCAATATTCCGAAAAACTTAGAGCTGCCTTATATTCCTGAATAAAAAAAATCATCCATTCAGAAGCGGGACCAGGGCAGTTGCTGTGTCTGCCGGAAAAAGATGAGAAACCCTAAGTCCCGCCTATTTTTTGCTATAGGAAAGACACCAAAGGACATATCATTGGGAGGTATGAGGTGTGAAAACATTCGAATTAAAATCAGGAACAAAGGTAATGGTTGATGAGAGTAAAATTATCATTGAAAGAACGGGTGGAAAAAGTGCAGTAAAAGGATTATTTGCGGGAAGAACGATGGGGCAAATGTCTATTAAAACTTCAGCAATGACCGGAATAATTTTCAATGCAGACTATTTGGTAATTTGTGCATCTGGGCTTCCTACCCCAAATGATTTTAAGATATCAAGTATAGCTGAGATTAAACAGTACCCGAATTGTATTGTAGCAAAAGAGCAAGAGTTAGAAGAACTATATCAATACCTAAGTGGATTTATTAAGTAGAAATTGTTGAAATGCTCGAAGATCATTCAGCGCTTGGTAACAGAACGCGGGACAAGGAACCTATGTCCGCGCAGAAAAGGACGATGAACCTGTCCCTGTGTCCGCGTGGAAAAGGACAAGCCTTTGTCCCGCCGTCTGCATTTTTATGCTTTTGTTGCTTGATAAACTTCTTGTAATGGCGGGATGTTTTCGAACATGCCTTTTTCGAGCTTGTCCCATAAAATGCCGAGTGTCGGCTTTTCTTGGGTTTTTTCTGTTTTAATCACTTTTGTTGTTGTGACAATGTAATCAACGATTGTGTCATATGGGGCAGGCTGTACATCTGCATCGACAACCTGGCAGTCATGACCCATGCCAATTACAACGGAAGATAGGTCGACAAGTCCCATTGACCACATCATCGCCCATTCTAAATCAAAATAGCCGTGTCCTTTTCCGAAGCGAATGCCGCTAGGAGTCATAGCTGAAGCCCCTGTAAAGAGAAGCTCCACATGATTAAATTCTTCTTTGATTTCCTGTAAGGTGATTGGTGTCATATATAATTCAATTCCATCTAGAGTGGAAGCAAATTCTTCTTTTCCTTCAGGTACCGCTCCCGGGCGAATCACTTGGAAACCGCGGTTGATCCCATAAGTTGTCATAAGAATGACTTTTTGATCAAGCAAAGCAAACTCTCTTAGTTTTCTCATATTGTTATCAGGGGTAATGAAGAGAATATTGGCGTTTTTATATTCATCCATTTCGCGAATTAGTTCGGCATTTTGATCACTGTCTTCATAATCTGCAATAAATTCGGCAAAGTCCCAGTGAAAACGGGAGTCTGGCTTGCCGACGATTTTTAATTGCTCCCAAATTTGTTTTCTAGCTTGTTCACTGCTTATTTTCACGTTAAAACTCTCCTTCATTACTTAATTTTTATTTTTGAATTCTGCGGCGTAGTACCATATTTGAAATCCAAAGACCACAACTAAGCCAATCAATGAAATCCAAAGTAGGGTATTGAAAAAGCCTAATGAATAGATCATGTTGGTTCGTTCCTTTCTTATTCAAGATTTTTAATTTGTTCTTTTAATCTATCAAAATTGTAGGTTTTTTTAGATAGGCCTCCACCGATAAAGACAATCAGCGAAGACACAATAATAGCGGCCAAGAAGCTGTACAGACTCTCTCCCATTAAGAAGAGCGGAAGTCCAACGATCATTCCTAAAATAGTGCCGGCTGTTGCCATACCACCAGTAATTTTAGAATGGAACAACCCTGCAATAACAGGAACCACTGCTGCTGAAGCAACTAAGTCCGCCAGTAACAGTAACTGTAAGATTGAGGGTGCTTTAAATGCGACAAGCATCGCACCAACACCGAAAATGATTGTAGCAATACGTCCAGCTTTAACCGCATTTTTCGATGACATATTTGGGAAAAAGCTTTTCATGATATCCAGAGAAGCTGTAGATGCAAAGGCAGAAAGAGAATCAGATCCTGTTGATGTAACAGCAAGGACAATGACCATCACAAATAACATGGATGCCCATTCAGGTAATAAAGCATGTGCGACAAGAGCCGTTCCAATTGATGGATGCGGCAGATCCATATTCATCGCAATAGCAATAAGTCCGAATGCAGCAGCAATAATGGCCATTGGGAATGTCATGATAGAGGCATTAATTAACCCTTTTTTAATCACACGAAAATCTTTCGCCGAGTAGACACGCTGCCAGAGGGCCTGGTTTAAAAGTTCCGCTGCGGATACAGCAATAATAATCATTACAGCAAATTTAACACCAGAAGGGTTAAAAACGTTTAGAAATTCCGGAGAATTCTTCATAATGCCTTGATAGATTTTCGTTGTGCCACCTGAGTTTGTAAAGGCAATCCAAGCTGTTACAAATAGCAGAGGGGTTAGAAGCAAAGCCTGTATGGCATTTGTGAAAATAGCAGCACCAAGTCCGCCGTAAGTTGTATAAAAAATAACCGGTACACCAATGATTAAGACTCCTAGATAAATAGGAATATCTCCTAAATATTGAAACGCGATACCTGCGCCAATAAAATTTGAAGCTAACAGACAAAATAGGTACACAATAATAACAAATAAAACCACAACAAACATGGTGTTTCCATAACGCACTTTTACATATTCCCCGATGGTATTTCCTTGAGGAATCAACGACTTTATTCTTCGTGCTACAGGAATAAATACGAAATAAGCAATAGAAAGGGCTAAAGCATAGCCGATCATGGCTGTAACACCATCTAAATAAGCAGATTCTGCAGGTGAGAAAATCAAGCCTGTCCCAACCGCATAGGCAATAAAGGTAGCTGTCATAAACGCCGTTGTAATATTACGGCCTGCTGTAAAATACGAGTCATTGTTTTTTAAGGTCCTCTTGCTAAAAACATATCCAAAATAAGTGACTGCTGCCATAAGGAGCAGGCTAAACACGATCATTGACAATCCAAATGAATTCACGAAACTTTTCCTCCCGAACGATGATGTCGAATATTACATGAACACTATACCAATGTAATAAATGTGATGTCAATGATATTTACGAATATTTTTTATGTATTATATATAAATGTTCGTGTTTTTGTGAAAAAAGTTACGGAAATTGAGGTTTGGTTCATGTTTTAATAGTTCTTTGAAAACAAAAAAAGGTAAGCAAAATGAGGATCGCTTACCTTTTATGGCATACAATGTGGGATTAGAAAGACAAGAATACTGTACTCTTACGCGAAAATTGTCATCCTTAATGAGGATTTTAAACGTGAACTTATATTTTCAAGTAAGAATGTACCATTAATAATTAGCGTGATTAAGGTAGATACTAGCTTAATAAGTGTATTCAAAGCGATCCCTCCACATTGAATTTTAGTGTTAAAAATAACACTATTACTATTTTGTACAAAAGGCACTGATTATTGTGTTCCATTTATTAGGGTATTTCGATCCTCAGATTGAGGGGGCTCTTCGTACCAGCCATGCTTAAACATAATTTCTAGCCCTTCTTGGCCGTAGAAAAAGATATCCTTCGCTATTAATGTTACTTTTAGGGAAATATCATTTCTTAATGTGAAAAATGTCCCAAAGCTATTTCCAACAATACTGTATCCATTGAGATAATCAACGCAGTACATCATTAGCTTATCAGAAAATGGTGCAATCGTTGAATCGGTTACAGTACTGCCTGAAGTGGCCGAAAATTGAATGTCACTTTCTAAAAGCAAGTTTTGAAACGTTTTTATATTCTTTTTGGCCAGTTCTTTTCCTTTTTCAAAATATTGTCTAACCTCTTTATTCTTGGCGCTCTGGGCGAAACCGGTAATTAGCTGTATACCAATGTTATTTGCTTCAATGCCATGATGAAGAAAGCCAATTTCTATCGCATTTAACGCCCGCTTTTCACTGAATGGATTATATCCGCTCATATATTTTTTGCTTTTAATGATTTCCGTTGTTTTTGGCATGGTAATATTTGGCGGACGAGTCAGAATTCCTTTTTTTAATAAATAAAGGGTAGCTAATTTATATGCCTTATGGGTTACGGTGGTCAATCCTTCATAAATTGTCATCACGTCAACTCGGTAGGCCATGTTCATATTAATTGTGTACATTCCCATGCTTATTTCCTTTAAAATTCGAATAAACATGATATCAAAACCATTGTCATATAAATTAGGAGCGTCTAAATGAACATCTTCCTGTGTGAACCCGATCGGTATGGCTGCCCCTTCACTTTCAAAAACTTTTCTAATAAGCGCAACATAATAATCAACTTCTTGCCATAACATTCCCATGATATTCTTTGCTTCCTGGTCATCTGACCTTTTTATGAAGTATTCCAATATGCGAAGAATCATGGTCTTTTCCTGGTATGTAATCCACAGCGTGCCAAGCTCCGAGGAACTTAAAGGGTTTTCATGTTTCAAAAGTCCTGCCTCCTAAACGCACTCTTTTTTTTGAAGTATGTTCTATGAGGCGAAAATTATTCAGATAAGAGGCGGTTTCTCGGCCCTTGGAAATGTTAATTTTCAAAAAAAACGGTGGGGAAAATAAGGGAATAGAGCATATTTGTGAGTAATAATGGCGAAATATTTATTCTTTATTTCTTGGGAAAGCGCAAAATCAGACATTTCCTGCTTTTGCCGTCAAAATTTAGCACAATTTGTCTGATATTAGATATTCGCGGGAATTTTCGTTTGAGTTGTTTTAACCAGTTTAAAAACTTGGGGTGGATCGCCGTTCATACTATAATAGAATTAACCCGATTGGAAGGAGTCCATTATGCGGTATTTATTTTTATTTATTGTTATTGTTCCTGCGGCAGAAATAGCCATGCTGCTTTTATCCGGAAAAACCATTGGAATTTGGCCGACAATACTAGTCATTTTAGCAACTGGAATCATCGGTGCTTATTTAGCAAAAAGAGAAGGATTGCAAACACTTCAGAAGGCTCAGGACCAAATGCGGCTGGGACAAATCCCAGGCAGTGCCGTTTTGGATGGAATATGCATCTTAATAGGCGGAATTCTATTATTAACACCTGGTTTCATTACTGATATTACGGGCTTTTTGCTGCTTTTCCCGCCGACAAGAAAAGGTTTTAAATTATTTATGATGAATTTTATTAGAAAAAGAATTCAGCATGGAAATATTAAAATAATAAGATAATTGGGAAGGATAGATAAAGAGTTATATGACCTTATCTATCCTTTTTTGCTTTAAAAAATATACTTATGACTGATGAAAGTATTCTTAATTAAAAGGTTCTGTTCAAAGGTTGCCGCTGTTATCAACTGTTAATCTCCAAAGGGATTCATTCGGTGCTCTTAGTACAACACCAAATCCTGACCCCGATACGATAAGGTCACCATAGCGGACGACCAAAGTATCAGTAGTTGATTCGCTTCCGAATAAATCCAAAGTGAAGGCAGTGATTTTCCCGCTGCCGATGATTTCACTTCCGACTTCTAAATTATTGGAAAGGAAAATGGAGCCAGTGAATACATTATTTGGTCCGAAAAAGCTGGTATTCGATAGTGTCTCCAGATTTCCAACTACTTTTACTGTATCTCTAAATGATTCATTCCCTAATTGAGTTGTTCCTTCCACCATTAGGTTTCCATGTACAGTTGCGTTGCCGCCCACCGTTAAATCACCGCCTGATACGGATGCGGAAACAGCCAGAAGCGCTACATCATCAACAAGAACACTTGCACTATTAAATGAGGCAGAATTCTTTGTAATCACTACTCGTGCATGTGTAGTGGAATCGGGTGCAAGAGTAGTTGTCCGATAGATTTCAATCCAATCATTTGTAAGACGGCCGCTCGGAATATTGATCATTAATGGGGTTGCTAATATATTAGACCTGCTATCCAGGTATGAAATGACAATGGAAATGGAAGCACTGGTATTCGTTCCGAGTTTAGCGAGGGATACGAAGAATTCAAAGTTTTCACCTGGAGATACAGGGACCAGCTGTGAAAGAAAACTGGTGCTTGTTCCGCCTACTAATCTCGCACTGAAAGGACCAGAATGGCTTGATGAGCTTTCAATAGCGATTCTGTTACCTGTAAAAGGTGAGATCATTCCCGTCTCAAATCCGCCATTAACAATACGATTATCAATCAAATAATCACCCCCTATTTTATAAAATTAATATAGATATATTAAAGTTTGTTGTTTCTGCTTGTTTGCTTGTCCATACTGGCAACTTTTTTAAAATCAAAGGAATTTTAGAAACCTTCAAGAATATATAAATAAGGGCATTTTTGCCAATTTTGAAAGGAGGAATTACATATGTCTAAAAAGGTACTAATTATTGCTGGTGATGCCGTAGAAGCATTGGAAATTTATTATCCATATTTTCGCTGCCTTGAAGAAGGGTATGAGGTCACCATTGCTGCACCTTCCAAAAAGAAGCTGCAAACCGTTGTCCATGATTTCATAGGCTGGGATACGTATACAGAAAGCAAAGGATACCTAATTGATTCTCAGGTAGCCTTCGAGGATGTGAATCCAGAAGAATTTGATGGCCTAATAATTCCTGGAGGAAGAGCGCCGGAATACATTCGTCTAAATGAGAACGTTCCGCGGATTGTTGCACATTTCTTTGAAAAGAACAAACCGGTTGGAGCCATTTGTCATGCGAGCCTAGTACTGACAACAGTTCGTCAATATTTAGAAGGACGAGAGATGACTGCGTACATCGCATGCAAACCGGACGTCGAAGCAGCAGGGGCGACCTATATTGAAAACCCATTGCATGTAGAAGGAAACCTCGTATCCGGTCATGCATGGCCAGATTTGCCAGGATTTATGAGGGAGTTTATTAAGCAATTAAACTAGGGAAGACAAAAAGCAGAGATGGCCTCTGCTTTTTGTTTTTTCTAAATACCTGTTTGGATACTACCAGTACCAGTGGATCAAATACATGCTCAATGCTGTTCCCTTTAATCAGGTGATACAGCTCTTTGGTTTGTTGCTGATCCCTCTTTGG
Organism: Cytobacillus sp. MT66; assembly: GCF_058792595.1. Lineage (NCBI taxonomy): Bacteria > Bacillati > Bacillota > Bacilli > Caryophanales > Bacillaceae > Cytobacillus > Cytobacillus sp. MT66. Next base: position 85,335 of record NZ_JBXAFB010000003.1, on the reverse strand, counting down.
AGGTCATACCGCCTGACACAACAAATTTCATTGCGTCTTCCGGCTTTACATCGATCATTTCAACTTGCTCCTTCGGTATGAGCAGCGTAAGCCCAGCGATTTGAAAGGTTTGTTGGATATAGACAGCAACATGGTCCTTTAGCGGATTGTAAAATCCCTCTAAATCCTCGGCTGTAATAAATCCAATGCATTTCATATCCGTTCCGGGAATGGTAACCAATGCCACTTTTGAAAAGGATTTTTTCTCGCCTAGAAATGAATAGATCGTATCTTTGCTCACTGAATAAAGTGTTTTAATGAGCGGAATTTTTTCTAGTAATCTGTCAATGATCCGAAATATAGTTCCCGTGAATACTTTGTTCGATAACCAGCCTAAAATGGTGATTAGGATCAAACTGAGCAGCAAACCAATTCCGGGAATGTAATCTTCTTTAAAATAAGCTCTTAAATAATGACCCAGTAACCCATCTAAAAACATAAATAGCTGATAAACGACGTAAACGACTAAGATGATTGGGACACTCGTCAGAATTCCTTTTATAAAATTTTGTAAAACACGTTTCATACTTATCTTCTCCAGTACTCAAAGTCTATATATGGCAAAAATTGAATGGTACGGTTCGATAGCTTTTGCTCTTTTGTTGATTATAGCAGGAAATAGAATGATGATAATGCTTTTTTAATGCCAAGATAAAATATTAAATATTCTATATATTCAGTGAAATGTATTGATTCTTATTCAATTAAGATGTTTTAATAATTATAGGTAGGCTGGTCTTATTTCAGGAATATGTATCGTTTCTTAACTAAAAAAGGAGTGTGCTTAATGGAATATAATAAACCATTGCCACAGGTAAAAGGTGAGGTTTCACAAAAATATTGGCAGGCTTTAAATGAGGAAAAGTTTATTTTTCAAAAATGCGGCGATTGTCAGTCATCCATTTTTTATCCCAGAGTGGTTTGTCCCAAGTGTATGTCGGAAAATCTTACCTGGCATGAGGCATCAGGAGAGGGAGAGATTTATTCCTTTACTGTCGTTTATCGAACGACTAATCCCGTATTTAAAAATGATGTACCATACGTCGTTGGTTTAATAGATTTGGCCGAGGGGATTCGGGTAATGGGAAATATCGTAGGAACCGAAGATCCAGAGAACCTGGCGATGAATCAACCCGTAAAAGTGGAATTTAAAAAGGTTACAGAAGAATTCACCTTTCCAGTTTTTCGTGTCATAGAGGGGGAAAAAACATTATGAGTATTAAAGGGAAAGTAGCTATTGTTGGGATTGCTGAAACAGATAGCTGGTATACTCCGGAACTGTCTCCATTGGACATGATGGCGATCACTGCTAAACGTGCATTGGATGAAGCTGGAATTGATAAATCAGAGGTAGATGGACTTTTTTCTTCTTCTGCTTATTATTATTTGCCAACGCTTTCTTTAGGGGAATACCTTGGGATCGTTCCAACTTATACTGATTCGTCTACGATTGGAGGATCTTCCTTTGTTTCTCATTTATTGCATGCCGCAGCAGCCATCTCGGCGGGACTATGTAATGTTGCACTGATTTGTTATGGAAGCTCCCAGCGAAGCGATGCTGGAAAATTAGTGAGCATGTCAGAAAAGAACCCGTTTGAGGAACCATTTGGTGCTATGTATCCAATAAGTTCTTATGCGCTCGCTGCAAGACGCCATATGATGCAGTATGGAACAACAAGTGAACAGCTAGCAGAAGTTGCTGTAGCAGCGAGACAGTGGGCGATGAAAAATCCAAAGGCTTCAAAAAGAGAGCCTCTCACTATCCAAGATGTATTAAATTCTTCAATGATCAGTTCACCGCTTCATAAACTAGACTGCTGCCTTGTGACCGATGGCGGGGGAGCGGTTGTATTAACATCGGCTGAACGTGCCCGCTCTTTAAAACAAAAACCCGTTTATCTAAGCGGCGCGGGGGAATCTCATTCCCATCGAGTAATCAGCGAGATGCCTGATCTTACTGAAACGTCGGCTAAGTTTTCAGGTGAAAGTGCTTTTAAGATGGCAGGTGTTAAACAATCTGATATTGATTTATTAATGTTATATGACGCGTTTACAATCAATGTCATTTTATTCCTTGAGGATTTAGGATTTTGTCCAAAAGGGGAGGGAGGCGCTTTTATTTCTAATGGCCGTATCGCTCCAGGCGGAGAGTTAGCTGTGAATACAAATGGCGGTGGCCTCTCAAGTGGGCACCCGGGAATGCTGGGAATTTTCTTAATAACGGAGGCAGTAAGACAACTACGCGGTGAGGCCGGAGAGCGCCAATTGTCAAAATGCGATATTGCACTTGTCCACGGCAACGGCGGAACACTTTCAAGCCAGGTAACAGCTATCCTGTCAAACGAACAAATCTAGGATTCATTAGGCTTGGTTGGATTGAGAAAGGTTCCTAAAATAGGAAAGAGTAAAAAGCAGAGAACCGCTCTGCTTTTTGTTTTTTTGGACCAAGCCCGCTCAGCAGCACCAATAAATGAGTCTTGAAAAAAACATAATGAAAGGTTCTATAAGACTGATGGGTATGCTTAATGCTTATCGGCCTTTAGACCTTTTCAAAAAATTTATGAATGGAAGAGAACACTTGATCTCTGATTGGCTCTTTCTCATTCAATAAATGATGCTTCCCATTTTTTATAAGCTGTACGTCGATATTTGGGAACTTTTCCTGCAAAAGTGCGATATTATAGCGCCAATCCACGGTGGTATCCTTTTTTCCTTGGATCACAAGAATGGGGGTCAGGCTAGGCGTTCTTTCCTTTAGTGATTCATTCCATTTCATTAATGCTTCCAGCCAGCAAAGCGGGACTTTATTATGCTGCAACGGGTCCTGCTTTATAAAACGCAAGAAATCAGTATCTGATGAATTACTTCGAAAAACTCTTCTTAATTCTGGGGTAACCATCTTTAATGGCTTCATTCCGAAGGTCGTAACCTCCCATCGATAGGAACGGATAAGCGGTCCTATGAAGGCTGCTTTTTCAATAGGGGATCTGTCCTCGCTGTTTAGCAGGTGATCGATAACAGCACCTGCCCCAGTGCTGTGCGAAACGGAGTAAACCGGAAAAGGGCTTGGGGATAGATGCTTGTGCACGATTTCCCGGACACTGTCCCTATAGAAGGAGAAATCTGTAATTATTGCCCGTTTACCACTCGACAATCCATGTCCCGGCAGATCAAAGGTTAGTACATGAAAACCTTGCCCAACGAAAAACCTGATGGCTCTGCCTAAAATTCCAGCATGATCATAATAACCGTGAAGAAGAAGGATGTTTGCCTTAACCTTTAAAGGACGAAAGGATTGGATAAACAGCCGTTCGCTCGCTGCCTTTTCATAACCGTAAGAGTACGTAATGTTTTTTGATGGCAAATGGTAAAATTCAAGGTATTTTTTTATATCCTCATTCAAAGGACGCGGATCGTATGTAAATAGCAATTGATCATCGTTTTGAATATTTTTTATAACTTCCTTCATATATTCCATCATTGGTCTCCTGGTATTTTGGTTAATAATGTATTCATCAGCTGCAGCTGAACTCCCTATTTAGAAGTATAAGCTAAAACGGCCTTTAAGTTATAGGAATGGGTGTTCTTTTACCGCGAACCATGCTTCTATTTTTTCATAAAACAGAAATAATCCGGATTTAGCAAAATATAAATAGGGGTATCGGCCAACCATTTTTAAAATAAGGGGAGTTGTGAATGGACCAAAGGAAAACAAGTATTTTGACTTATGGCGCCCTGTGCATTGCCATGAATGTTGTCTTAGGGACAGTCGTATCCGCTATGAAAATCCCGCTATTATTTCTTGATACGATAGGAACGGTTTTAATGGCTGTCCTGTTTGGTCCGTGGTGGGGTGCATTAACGGGCTTGCTGACAAATATTGTACTTGGAGTAACAACAGGTCCAACAGCTATTTTTTTCGGGCTGGTTAATGTAGCCATTGCCATCGTTGTTGGTTTCATGGCAAGAAAATTTAACTTTGCGAAATGGTACATTGCTTTAGTAACCGGATTTTTATTAGCGATTATCGCCCCGCTGATTGGGACACCTATCGCCGTAGGTGTTTTTGGAGGGCTTAATGGAAGCGGGATGGACGTCGTTGTTCTTTGGCTGAGGGCTTCAGGGGAAACGATATTTGCTTCAACCTTCATATCTCGGATTACTGGCAACTTTGTTGACAAAATTGTTACGTGTCTACTAGTCATGTTCATCATTGTAAAGCTGCCTTTATTCCAAAAATTATATAAAGGAAGTCATGATCATGCAACGTAGCAAAAAACTAATTATTGTTTCTCATTGCATCTTAAATCAAAATACTGTGATTGAAGGTGAAGCAAGAAGCATGGGTGCGATCCCTTCAGCAGTGGATTGGATACAAAAAGAAGGGTTTGGCATCATCCAGCTGCCATGTCCAGAGTTTACTTTTCTTGGTTTAGACCGGCCGCCGATGACGTATGAACAATATGATAATGAAGAATACCGGCGCCACTGCCGGCAAATTTTAACGCCAATCATCAAACAAATAAAGGAATATCTAAAATCTGGCTTTCAAATCGCTGGAACTCTCGGCATTCAAAGCAGTCCATCCTGTGATATGTCCCGGGGAGTTTTTATGGAAGAATTTCAAACCCTTCTAGCGGAAAACCATATTCAAATCGATCAAAAATGGTACTTGCCGAATCAGCAAAACCCTGTATTTAATAGTAATGAACATTTTACCAAATAATATTAACAAGTGGCCGTTCTTTTGTTTTCTAATTGGAAAAAAGACCGGCCTTCCGTGTTTTTTCAGTTTTATTCGGACAAGAGCAAGGGAAAAGGATTCATGTCTGTCAGAAAGAGCCCTTGATTTTGACAAGAGTATCCGGCAAATGAACAAACTTGTCAGAATACCAGTCTTATTTATTGGAATAACCCTCTATTTTACAACTCCCAACAGTAATATTCAGAAAACATTGAATATTACATAAGCCTATGCTACACTTTTAATTAGCTCATTTCCTTGTCTGAAAAGTGTATTTTCATTATACAAAAGTCGAGGAGGTAATAATGTTAACTAATAATCGTTCCGGTCAGATTCAGTTGGGCGGCAAAGGCGATCCACACATAGCAAAAAAATTATCAGCTCAAATCGATCATTTTCTTATTCTCTGTATCTATGAACAAGATCAATCGCAGGATGGCAGAAATATAGAATTAGATCAGCTGACAGGGTCTCCCGCGGACATCCCCATTTTTCAAGAACTGGGAGGATCAAATTCTTTTGTCATCTGGGACCATGTATACCAAGAGAGTGCTCCGGTATTTAATAGCCTTCGCCTTGTGGCAAGAAAAAGATTAATCTGGCAAATTGCCGAAAATATCGTTACCTATCTGCTTATTAAAAATAAAAAGTTTTCACCAGCTCTTTCCTCTATTCTTAATGATAAACACCTAAAGAAACAATCAATCCAGAATATTAATGATATTTTACAGAGAGACACTTTTTTAATGGACAATCATGTGTGGGAACATTTTTGCAGTTGGTTCCGGATTCACTTAACAGAGTGGGTACTTGAAGATATGGCCCAATCCCTCGGTCCCAGTCGAATAGCTCAGCTGGATAAAAAGGAATTAAATGATCTTTTCTATGAACACATTTCGAAAAATTTAACTAAAAACCACGACTTCATCCAAAAATTCGCAGATATTGTTAATAAATATACGTTGGACTGGGTGAAGAAAGTTATTGAGTATTTTAATCTTGAAAACAGCTCAATTCAGCAAATTGAATCCCTGCTTACATGTAAGGAGGGTCTATTCCCCCATGATTTTCCATCTGCTAATATAAAAAATGAATTAACGTTTCATACGGCAGCACAAAGCTGTATTTATGTGCTGAATAATGCGTTATATCAATCTGTTCGAGAAGCATTCTATAAACTGAAATTTAGTAAAACTGATGAATCACTATGGCCAACGGTTTCCCTTGTTAAAGGAAACATGGAAGGCTTGCTGCAAATTAAACCTTTTAAAAAAGACCATTATTCATTTAAAAAACATCACACCATTGTAAAAGAGACATGGGAAGATATAAAAGCTCTTTCTGACCTGGGAGCGGATATATTGGACGCGCTCTGTACGTTTTTTATATCAAATGCCAAACATTCAGAGGACATAGTAGAAATTCAGCTTGACGATTTGCTTGCTATCAGGGGCTTAAAGCCAAAATTAGGAGGAGACGGCAGGCGAGGCGGCTACGAGGAGAAACAGCGCAATCAAGTTTTGCAATCGCTTTCAATTATTCAGAAGTTATGGATAAGCCTAGATAAAGCTGTTTTTTATGAAAATGGAAGGCGCGCTGAAACGAAACTTGAGGGCCGTGCATTTATCTTCGTTGATGAAGACAGGAAGGAGTGCCCTGTTACCAATGAAATATCCGATAAGATGATAAGATATAAAGTAGATAAAGTGTTTGCCAAATTATTAGTCGGGTCTGGACGGCAAGTGGCCCTTCTTCCATTGAAGGTCCTGCATTATGACCCTTATCGGAAAACTTGGGAAAAAAGGCTGGCAAGATATTTAAGCTGGCGCTGGAGAATTCAGGCCAGAAAAGGACAATTCTTACAGCCAAACAAAGTCTCGACGCTCCTTGAAGCTCTTGGAGCTGAAATGAACGAACGAACCCCGTCTCGCACAAGGGAACGGCTGGAAAAAGCACTTGATACCTTGCAGGAGGATGGAGTTATTGAGTCCTGGTATTATGAAAAATGGGAGGAGTCAATCGCTGACCAAAAAGGCTGGGGCAGGATCTGGCTTCAATCGATGATTATCATTTCTCCGCCAGAATCCATTAAGGAACACTATCGTCCTATTAAAAAGAATCTTCAGGGAAAAAACAACGTGCAGTTTCAGAATCAAGCCGCCAAAGAAACCGACGAAAGCATCGGAGTTCAGGTGAGGGAGGTTCGGGATCGGCATCAGTTGTCTTTAACCCAAGTGGCAGAGGAATTGGGGATTTCTCCTTCTTATTTAAGTCATATTGAAAGAGGGATTAAGGTTCCATCTAAAAAAATTCTATATAAGGTGCAGAAATGGCTGCATTACTTTCAATAATGAGGACCCTAGGCATAAGAAATGCTTTAGGGTCTTTTTATTTTTAGCTATGTGAAAGGTAATTTATTTTAGCAACTTAGTTGATTGGAACGGAAGGTGTGTAGACTCCTGGTGGATCAGCGTTGAAGCGAGACCCCGCAGGAACGTAGGTGACAAGGAGGCTCGCAAAACGCCCCCCGGAAAGCGAAGCGCCTGGAGTGGAAATCAACGGCTAGGTTTAACAAAGCTTTATTTTAATTAATTGAAAATAATTTTCCGAGCTTATCAATTCCCTTTGTCGAGGCGGTCATGAATGAATGTCGGGACAATCGCGTACATAAAAAAATCAAAACTTTTTTTGCTGTTGATAGAATAGCGGTTTTCCGCTATTTTTTTATTTTTTTACCGCCTAACAATTAAATAATATAATGGGAATTTTTTTTCGTGTGGTTAAAAATCCCTTTCGTATAATAGCAGAAAATTCACAAATTTTTAAAAGGGGTGTGAAACATGATTGATGAAAGCGTTTCCCAAGTGAGCCTTGACCCATTATTTTATCCGCGTTCTGTTGCCGTATTAGGGGCATCACAGAATCCGAATAAGCTGGGATATATCCAGGTTAAAGCTTTGCTGGACGGCCAGTTTGCCGGCAGGATCTATCCGATTAATCCAAAAGCAGATGAGGTTTGCGGGTTAACCTGTTATCCGTCGCTCGTAGCTGTTCCGGAATCTGTTGATCTAGCCATATTTTGTGTAAGTGCGAGTCAAGTAAAGCAAAGTATCGAGGATTGTGCCCAGAAAAAGGTGAAGGCCGCTATTATTTTTGCTTCCGGCTATTCCGAGATTGGCGAAGAGGGAGCAAGAGAGCAGGAGTTGATTGCTGAGATTGCCAAAAAGCATGGAATCCGCCTAATCGGACCAAACTGTGTCGGCCTCGTAAATACCATTAATGGACTGGTAGGAACCTTTTCACCAGCTGTCATGAGCTATCCGCTGCAGGACGAGAGAGCGGTCGGCTATGTATCTCAAAGCGGTGCCTTTGGTGTACTCACGTATATGGCTGCAGCACAGCATAGATTGTCATTCAATTACTTTGTCACCGTAGGAAATGAAATGGATACGGGATTTGAGGATATCGTAGAGTATATGATTCATGATCCAAAAACAAAGGTGATCAGCGGTTACTTAGAAGGGGCAAAAAATCCTGCTAAACTTCGCCAGTTAGCTAAAGCAGCTTTAAACCGCAACAAACCTATCATTGTTATGAAAACCGGAAGAAGTTCCGCTGGAAGCAGAGCAGCCGCCTCACACACTGGTTCATTAGCAGGTTCAGATCAAATCTATGATGCCTTTTTTAAACAAACAGGCATTGTCAGAGCGAATGATTATGAAGAAATTATCTCATTCTCAAAACTTTTCCTATCTGGGAAACTGCCAACAGGACGAAACACAGTGATTATTACTAGTTCGGGCGGGCGTGGCATCAATGAAGCTGACCGCTGTGAAGCACATGGGCTTCATATCCTCCCGCTTAAAGAGAAAACGAGGGAAAAAATCAAACAAACAATCCCAGCATTTGCAAGTGCATCTAATCCGATTGATTTAACAGCGGCTGCATCTGTAACAAATCCAGAGCTATTTATTGCACCGCTAAAAGCCCTGCTGGAAGATCCCGAGGTTGATAATATCGTGTTCACTGAGTTTCCAATGAAATGGGGGAAGGATCATCCGCTGCTCAAGGAATTTATTGATGCATGTAAACAGTCAGATAAGTTTATTCTCATTACTAGCTTCCCGTTAGCGGGAATGTCCCTGCCAGATGGGACGGAAGGGTTGGAGAAAAACGGGATCCCGGTTATTACAGGCGACTTAAATCCAATTGGTTCACTGGCAAAACTAGTAGAGTATAGCGAGAAATACCGAAAACATCAAATTGCTAGTTTAGAAGATGCAGGAAACAGCACAAGTCAGCATGATTCAAAGCAAACCATGCAAGAATTATTGAAAAATGGATCGGCCCTAAGTGAGTTTGAATCGAGTCAGATACTGGAACTTTATGGGATCCCGACTGCAAAAAAAGCCCTCGCTTCAACAGCAGTGGAGGCAGTCGATCTCGCAAATAAAATCGGCTATCCGGTTGTGTTAAAAATTGACTCCAAAGATATCCCGCACAAAACAGAAGCAAACGGGATTAGATTAAAGATCCAAAATGACCATGAAGTTACCGAGGCCTTTGCCGATATCCTCGATTCAGCGAAAAAATATAACCCAGACGCTCAAATCGCAGGTGTATCTGTTCACGAAATGCTCCCAAAAGGCACGGAAATCATTGTTGGTGTAACAAATGATTCGGCATTCGGGCCAGTGATTATGTTTGGTCTTGGCGGAATCTTCGTCGAAACCTTTAAGGATATCTCTTTCCGGGTGGCTCCATTAACTAAGCAGGATGCTGCCGAGATGATTGAGGAGATAAAAGGAAAGGCCATTCTGAAAGGAGTCAGGGGACAGGGGCCTGCTGATCTTGAGGCCATTATGAATGTTCTTCTAAACGTATCCGATCTAGTGATGGAGGCAGAAGGGAAAATTGAAGAGTTAGATATCAATCCGATCATTGTTTATGAGAAGGGTGTGAAGGCAGCTGATGCGTTGATTGTTGCTGCTTCTTCAGTCCTTGAAAAAACGGAGGCTGGGAGGTAAGCAAGGATGAAATTAGACAGCAGCATCATTGGGTTAACAGGTCCGAAGTTTATTTTTGAAGTAGAGAAAAGGCATATCCGCCAGTTTGCGAAGGCAATTGGTGATAATCATCCTCTTTATTTTGATGAAGAGTATGCTGCAAAAACGCCATATGGCGGAATCATTGCCCCGCCAACTTTTCCGATTGCCATCGGTGCAGAAGGTGAGGGCATCAAGCTGGAGTTAGACGAAAGAAGAATGCTGCATGGGGAACAGGAATTTATATATACTCGCCCGATCCGGCCAGGTGACCGCCTTAGCTGTCAAATGAAGGTTTCAGATGTCTATGAGCGTGAAGGAAAGAGCGGGACAATGCAGTTTTTAGTCTTAGACACAGAGATGACAGATGAAAAGGGAAATCTGGTTGTGATCAGCCGGACGAATATTATCTACCGTTCCATCTAATATAAAAATATCTTTTTAACCAAAACGTAAAAAGGGGGTAACAGGTTGTTAGTATACGAGGATCTTAAAGAAGGACAGGGGCTGGAACCCATGGTTAAACCGGCTGTTACCAAGGTGCAGCTGGTGAAATACGCGGGTGCTTCAGGGGACTATAACCCTCTGCATACAGATGATGAATTTGCGCAGAAGATTGGGATGCCTGGGGTCATCGCCCACGGAATGCTCGTCATGGGATTTTTGGGGGAGTATGTGAATCAATTGGCTGGTGCTTCTGCAGAAATCGCAAATTTCCGAATGAGATTTGGTGCTATCACCAGGCCAGGTGATCAAATTACATGTTCCGCTGTCATTCGCAAAGTCCATGAAGAAGATGGAAAGAGGTTTGCAGATTTAGAGTTAAGAGCTGAAAAAGCGCCTGGAAAAGCTGTTGGTACAGGGCAAGCAAGTTTACGTTTCTTTTAGGAGGGATTTATTTTGGCAAATATAAAAGATCGCTACGCCATTGTTGGTGTAGGAGAGAGTGAGCGGTCCAAAAATTCAGGAACGACACCCTTGCACTTAGCGTTAGATGCAGCAAGGGCAGCCATTCAGGATGCAGGGCTGGAAGCTAAGGATATTGATGGATTTATGAGCTATAGCGAGAATGACTCCTGTACATCCCATCAATTAGCCACCTATTTAGGTGTCCGGCCTAAATATGTCAAAGATATTATGGGCGGCGGCAGCAGCACAGAGATGCTGATCGCTGATGCTATTGGTCTAATCGAAACCGGTCAAGTCAACACCGTTCTTATCTACAGATCCATGAATGGCCGGTCAGGAGTCAGAATGGGGGGCGGAGGCTGGGATGTCAATATGCTGCAGTCGGCCATTGAAGGCGGCAGCTTTATTATCCCTTATGGAGCGGGCGGACCCGGGCAATGGTTTGGCCTATTTGCGACACGCCACATGCATGAAACCGGCATCACAAGAGAGCACCTCGGTCATGTATGTGTAAGCTTTTATGAGCATGCGCAGCGAAATCCAAAAGCGTATTTTTACGGAAAACCTCTAACAATGGAAGATTATAAGAATACGCCAATTCTAAGCTATCCATTTAATAAACATGACTTCTGTCTGGAATCAGACGAGGCTAATGCCATTATCGTCACTTCCGCTGAAAAAGCGAGGGACTGCAAATCAAGGCCGGTATATGTCATGGGTATGGCCGCCAGACAATGTGTATCACATGCTCATTACTGGTCCAATTTATCTGAAGTTGCTTCTGATTACGTGGCTCCTGAAGTCTACAAAAAAGCAGGTGTAAAGCCAGAGGATTTGCATGTCGCATCGATTTATGACTGCTATAGCTGGGTTGTTCTGCGTCAGCTGGAGGCTTATGGCATCGCCCCGCGTGGGGAAGTAGGAGACTTTGTTGCAGAAGGGAACCTGCGAATGGGAGGCAAACTGCCGAGCAATACAGCAGGAGGAATGCTTTCAGAAGGGTATACACATGGAATGAATAATGTTCTTGAAATCGTCCGCCAGCTCCGCCACGAATATAAAGGGACCGATCGCCAAGTGGAAAATTGTGAAATAGGCCTTTGCACCGGATGGGCGGGTCCAGATATTGCCGGCGCGATGATTCTACGAAACTAGGAGGAAAAGTTATGGGCTATCAAAAACCAATACCATTAAAAACCCAGGATAATCACCCCTATTGGGACGGAGCCGACCGTCACGAGCTAGTAATTCAAAAATGCAGCAGGTGCCAGCATTATTCGCATCCCCCTGGGCCAGCCTGTGCCAAATGCGGCAGCACAGAGCTAAGCTGGGAGAATCTTGGCAGCGATATTCAAGGAAAGGTTTATTCATTTGTCACCTCCTACCGGCCGTTTCTTCCAGGGTTTCAGGATGAATTACCTTATACCATCGCGGTTGTTGAACTTGATAAGGCTCCAGACGTAAAGATCATCGCGAATATTATTGGTTGTTCAGCTGAGGATGTCAGCATTGGCATGGATGTTTGCATGACATGGGTAGATATAACTGAAGACCGCGCCCTGCCGCAATGGGAGCGTTTGTCCTAATACGGTTTTGATGAAAGGAGGAGAAGAGAATGGATTTTTCTTTTACAGAAAAGGAAGAGACCTTCCGCCTGGAACTTCGTACATGGCTTGAGGAAAATTTGCCGGAAGGGTGGCTTCATGGAAAAAGAGAGCTTCCAAAAGAGCTTGCAGAGTACTCGAAGTTCTTGCGCGATTGGCAGAAAAAATTATATGAGGGCGGATGGGCAGCCATTGCCTGGCCTGAAAAATATGGCGGCCGTGATGCAACATTAATGGAGGAGATCATCTATCAGCAGGAGATGGTTCGTGTAAAAGCGCCGCCCCTTGTTAATTACGTTGGCATTCACATGGTGGCACCAACCTTAATGCAAATAGGAACCGAAGAACAGAAGGAAGCCTATATCCAAAAAATCCTTACAGGTGAAGAGGTATGGTGTCAAGGCTATTCTGAACCAAATGCGGGATCGGATTTAACAGCTATTCAGACAACCGCTATCAGGGATGGGGAAAAATGGGTCATCAACGGCCAAAAGGTTTGGACGAGTTTTGGACACCTGGCAGACCGCTGCTTTCTGCTGGCACGAACAAGTAAAGGAGAGAAAAAACATAAAGGGATCACTGTTTTCCTTTTAGATATGAAGCAGCCAGGGGTAGAGACGAGGCCGATTATTCAAATGGATGGGAAACATGATTTTAATGAGGTTTATCTAAATGATGCGATCGCTTATGACGCTGATATTGTTGGAGAAGCCGATGAGGGCTGGAAAGTCATGATCGCCTTGCTGATGCATGAAAGAACAGGGATTGGCGCCCAGGTATTTACTCTCGAACAGCAATTTGCGGATTTGGCCGTTCTGACAAAAGAATTACAGGAGGATGGACGTCCCCTAGTTAAAATTCCTTTTGTCAGAAAAACAATGGTTGACCTTTATGCACGAACTCGCGGCTCTCTATTAAACTATTACCGAAATTTAACGAAGACATTAAAAAATGGCCAGCCAGGGGCAGAAGGGTCCATGGATAAACTGATCGTCAGTGAATTGACAAAAGATTTGTTTGCGCAATCGATTTCCATTCAAGGCCATCGCGGGGTTCTATGGAAAGAAGATGCCATTTATGGGGACTCATATTGGCAGGAAAACTACCTGTATTCATTTGGAATGACTATTGGCGGGGGAACAAGTGAGGTACAGAGAAATACGATCGCAGAACGGATTCTCGGGTTACCAAAAGATATGGGACGCTAAGTTAAATAGGAGGTGAAAAAATAATGGATTTTTCATTAAATGAAGAACAAGAAATGTTTGGCAGCTATGTTAGAAAATATTTAAACGATAAAGGGCAAACGAGAATTGCCCGCAGTTTTATCAAAGGTGATGTTGAGCACTATCAATCTATCTTTAAGGGTCTGGCTGAATTAGGATGTGCAGGCATCAATATCCCAGAAGAGTATGGCGGAATGGGGATGGGTTCCCTGGACCTCATTCCCGTCCTTGAAGAGTGGGGCCGAAATGTGATGCCTGGTTTGTATGTGGAAACAAATGCCTTTGCCGTGCCGATCATTGAGAAATTTGGAACGAAGGAGCAAAAGGAAACCTATTTGCCGGCGATTGCTGAGGGGACCCATACCGTTTCGATTGCTTGGCTGGAGCCTGGCGGAAGCTACAATCCTAAAGATATTAGCATGACAGCAGACATAGAAGGTGATGCCATTCTATTAAATGGTACAAAATCTTTAGTGCCGGATGGGGAAATTGCCAGCAGTGTCATTTTGCCCGTACGTACCTCAGAGGGAGAGGGAGAAGAAGGAATTACCCTAATCATTGTTGATATGTCGGAGCAAACAAAAATTCGCAGACTGCAGAATATAGACGAATCGCGGCATTTGGCAGAAATTACCTTTGATCAGGTGAGGGTAAGCAAGTCGCAAATTTTAGGGCCTTTGCACAAGGGGTGGGAAGTAATCGAGGAAGGCCTGCTGTCGTTTAATGCGGCACTTGCTGCAGCGATGGTTGGCGGTATGGAGAAAGTTGTTGATATGGCAGCAGAATATGCAAAGATCAGGGTGCAATTTGGCCAGCCGATTGGGCGTTTTCAGGCGATTAAACATCGAATCGCTGATATGAAAGTGGATCTTGAAACAGCAAGGTCACTCGCCTATTACGCAAATTGGGCACTGGAAAATCAGACAGAGGACCGAGTTCAAGCTATTGCTTGTGCACGATTATTCGCAGCAGAGGCTTTTATCAAAGGTGCCGGACATAATGTCCAAATTCATGGGGGAATAGGTTTTACGGAGGAAATCGATTGTCATCTCTTCGTCAAACGGGCCCGCTTTTATGAAAACTACTTGGGAAGCAGCCAATATTATTATGAAAAAGCTGCTGCTGCATTAGGCTGGTAAAAGGGTTTCTGCAACTCGTTCAAAAAAGGAGGGAAAAAGATGGAGACAGTTAGGCAAATAAAAGAGTTTTATAATATCATTAACGGCAAGCAAGTCCCTGCTTTTTCAGGAAAAACGCTTGAGAGTAAAGATCCGTCTACTGGCAAAGTATGGGCTGCCATTCCTTTGAGCTCACCTGAGGATGCCGAAGAAGCCATTTCTGCAGCAAAAAGTGCTTTTGGCCAGTGGTCGGCGCTTTCTGCAGCAGAACGGTCAGCCTATTTAAGGCAAATTGGGGATCTTGTGTCAGAGTACGCAGAGGAATTGTCTGTACTAGAAACAAAAGATACGGGCTGGGTTATCCGCGAAACAAGCTATGGGCTTATCCCCGCTTTAACAAGTATATGGTATGATGCGGCCAGTGCTGCTTCTATGGCCAGCAGAGGAGAGACTATTCAGCTGGATTCCCGGACGTTTGGCTATACATTAAGAGAACCATTAGGAGTCGTTGTAGGGATACTCCCATGGAATTCACCGTTATTTACTTTTACGATCAAGGCGGCCTATGCGCTTGCAGCAGGAAATGCACTGGTGATCAAACCATCGGAGTTTGCCTCAGTCTCATGCCTGCGCTACGGAGAGCTGCTTAACACCATCCTTCCTCCTGGGATTTTAAATGTAGTTTCGGGGGATGGCGTGGCTGGAGAGGCTTTGGTCAGCCATAAAGATGTCAGTCGGGTAACGTTAACCGGCTCGGTCAACACCGCAAAAGCGATTGCCCGATCAACGGCCCAGGCACCAAAGCCGCTTACATTTGAGCTTGGAGGAAAGTCACCGAATATTGTCTTTGCAGATGCCAATTTGCAAAAAGCCGCCGAAGGGGTGACGACGAATGGAATCTTCACCGGTAATGCCGGACAGCTCTGTGTTGGCGGCTCAAGAATTCTAATTCAAAGATCTGTCCTTGATGAAATGATTTATTTAATGAAGGAAGTATTGACGAAAAATATTAAACTCGGAAATACCATGGATCCGCAAACAACTATGGGCCCAATCGCCAATGAGGCCCAATATAAAAAGGTCTGCAGCTATATTGAATTAGGGATCCAAGAAGGCGGAAAAATCTTGGCAGGCGGGCGTTATGGCGGAGATGCCTTATTGCCAGAGGATCCAGCGTGTTCGGGGGGGTACTGGGTAGAACCAACTTTAATTAAGGTAACTAGTAATTCACTTCGAGTATGCCAGGAGGAAATTTTCGGACCAGTAGCAACTGTGATGGTCTTTGATACAGAGGAAGAAGCGCTTGCTATTGCGAATGATACTAATTATGGCTTAGGAGCAGGTGTCTGGACGGCGAATTTAGATCGCGCACATCGGATGATTAAGAAAATAGAATCAGGCAATGTTTGGGTGAATACGTATCGCCGAGTCGGACCTGAATTGCCATTTGGCGGTTTTAAAGACAGCGGTTTTGGCAAGGATGCGATCCTGGAAAATACGAGGGAAAAGACCTGCATGATTGAAGTGGGAGAGTAAATAGGGGCAACTAATCGTTGTCTCTTTTTTTGAAATAAATAGTCTGAAATTTTTGAATAAATATTTCGAAAGTAGGAGGCGGAAATATGGGGGAAAAGTCCGTTCGGAGGTCCTTTCATTTCTTATGTCTGGGAATTCTTCTTGTGGTATTTGCTGAAGCAACACATATCCCGGCTTATCCAAAAATGCTGGAGCATTTTGGTTTAGGTGCAGGATATTCGGTCTATATGCAATTAGGTTTTGCCCTGGGGCTTACTGGTTTTCAGCCATTAATGGGCTGGCTTTCTGATACCCTTGGACAAAAGGCGGTCATTCTATTCGGGGCTGTTCTGCTTACTGTTGGATCCTTCTTGATTGCATTCGCTCCAATTTTCTGGGTATTAGTTTTTGGACTCTTTTTAAAGGGATTTTCTGGTGCAGCTGTCATTCCGGCAGGAGTCACATTTGTCGGTAAATACTTTAACAATGAACAGCGCGGAAAAACCATGGGGATTTATGGGTTTTATACCGTGCTTGGCGGGTTAGCAGGACCATTGCTGAGCGGAATGTTTGTTGATCAATTAGGGTGGAACTCAATCTTTATTCTTTGCGGAGTTTTTGGTGTAATCACCTTCTTGCTGTTTGCTTTTGGCGTGCCAAATGTCAAAGGAGAAAAGTCCGCTTCCTTCGATTTCCTTGGAGTCTTATTTGTATTTTTATTATTGGGAGGACTTTTATCGGTTCCTACCTTTATTAATAATTACGGCATTTCTTCTTGGATGTGGGTTCCTGCTTTTGCTGTCGCTGTTGTCTCTTTTCTTTTGCTGCTTGTCGTGGAAAAAAAGCACAAAAAGCCGCTGCTTGATATTCCATATGCAAAGACGAGGACCTTTTGGGTACCTTCAGCCATTGCGATTATTATGTACATGTCATTTAGCAGTGTCATGTATGTATTAACCTTCTTTGTGCAGGGGGTTCAAGGGAAATCTTCTACCATTGTTGGATTGCTGCAATTCCCGCTATTTTTAACAATGGCATTGGCCAATATAATAAGCGGAAGCTTAATGAATAGGTATACAGCCAGAAGATTAATCGGTATTAGCATCGGTGTGCTAATAGCAGGGGTTGGAATGCTTTCTATGGCAAAAATCGATACTTCCTTTTGGTATTTGTTTATCGCGATGAGCTTAATCGGAACTTCCATCGGCATGGTCGGCCCTGTCGTGAAATCCGTCATCGTTTCCAAGGCAAGCCCTTCCCGCTTAGGCGTTGTTTCATTCACCTATGTCACTATAGAAAATGTGGCCTCTAGAGTAGGTGCATCCTTTGCCCTTGTGACCTTTGCTATATTTGCAAAAGGCGGAAACGCCGCAGGAGCCCTTGCTTCAACCGCTATTTTACTGACAGTTTTTACAGCGATATCCTTTCTATTTCTGATTTTAATTCCTAAACGAGGAAACCAGCCAGATTCAGAGGAACTAATCAGCGAAACGAAAGATTCAGAAACGACTATTACGACGTAAAATATTAGTCAGCTGGACTGGAATTTCATTTCAGTCCAGCTGATTTCATTGTTCAAAAATAGGCAGGTATATCTAATTGCAAACCGCAGCCCATGATGATATTATAGTTAGGTACCTAATATTTAGATGTCTAAATATATGCGAAAAGAGGTCATTTTTATGAGATTAGCAGGCAAGGTTGGGATTGTCACTGGCAGTGCTTCGGGCATCGGCAGGGGGATTGCTCTTGCGATGGCTAAGGAAGGGGCACATATTGCCATTGTTGATGTGAATGAGGAAAAAGGCAAAGAGACCTTTGCTGATGTGGATCAAATTTACAGAAGGTATGCTTTTTATCAAGGATATTACAGTAAAGGAAAATATATCCGGAATTGTCGAAGAGGTTGTGAAGAAGTTTGGCCGGCTGGATATTCTGGTTAATAATGCACACGTGTCCAGACAGGCACCTTTTATGGAAACAACCCTTGAACACTTTGATTTATCATTCGGGACAAGCTTTTATCCGACCTTTCATTTTATGCAGGCGGCCTATCCCGAATTGAAAAAAACAAAAGGGAAAGTAATCAATTTTGCTTCCGGAGCGGGATTGGATGGTCAAGTCACCCAAACTTCCTATGCAGCAGCCAAAGAGGCCATCCGCGGAATGTCGCGTGTTGCGGCAAACGAGTGGGGCCCCGATGGGATTAATGTGAACTTAATTTCCCCAATTGCTCTTACACCCGGGGTGGAGCAATGGAGTAAGAGTTTCCCGGATCTATATGAGGCAATGCTTAATAAAATTCCGCTGCGCCGTTTGGGCGATCCTGAACAAGATATTGGCAGAACAGCGGTCTTTTTGGCAAGCAAGGATTCAGACTATATAACTGGCCAGACTTTTATGGTGGATGGCGGATCAATTAAATTACGGTAAGGAGTGAACGTACATGGGACGTTTAGATAATAAAGTAGCCATAATAACTGGAGGAGCTTCAGGCATTGGCGAAAAAATGGTGGATCTTTTCAGTAAAGAAGGTGCCATTGTAATTGCAGCAGATATTAATGAAGAGGCACTTGAACGGGCAAATCAGAAAGAAAATGTGCATGGCATGAAATTAAATGTAGCATCGGATGAAAGCTGGCAGGAATTTGCCAAAGAAGTGAACGATCGCTTCGGAAGAATTGATATACTAGTAAATAACGCAGGAATCTCTTCAGAAAAGCCTTATCAGGAAATCAATCTGGATGACTGGCAAAAAATGATGTCCATTAATAGCTTTGGACCATTTGCAGGAATGAAGCATGTGGCTCCATACATGGCGGCAAATAATAAGGGATCCATCATTAATATTTCCTCTTATACCGCGCAAATTGGCCAAGGCTTTAATCATTATTCAGCATCAAAAGGGGCGGTCCGTGCGATATCAAAAGCAGCGGCAACCACCTTCGGCCGCCAGGGAATCCGCGTAAATGCATTATTCCCAGGAATTATCAACACACCAATGACACAAGGACTTAGCTCATCCAAAGACCTTCTAGGACGCCTGATCCAGGCAACACCGCTTCAGCGCTTAGGCGAGCCAGAAGACATCGCAAACGCAGCCCTATTCCTGGCATCCGACGAATCCTCCTACATCAGCGGAGCCGAACTCATCATAGACGGCGGATTCTCAGCACAATAACACGTTAACGCATTAAACCAATGGGGGTCAGTCCCCCGATGCGTTAATGCTTTAAACTGTTGGGGGTCAGTCCCCCGGTGCGTTAATGCTTTGCACCAATGGGGGCCAGTCCCCCAGTGCGTTAATGCTTTACTCATAGAAAGCGAGGGACCAATACATATGGAAGAGAAAACGATTTTTGAATTGATTCATACGATGGATAAGGTCACAAACAATTTAATCATTGAGTGGAATAAATTATTTGGGGAAAACCTTGGGATTTCACATATTCTTATCCTCAGTCACTTAAGGCAATATGGAAAGAGCCGGCCTTCTGATATTGCCAGAGCTCTGGGATTGACCCCTCCAACCCTTACCCACCTGGCAGAAAAACTTGTCAAAAAGAAATTGGCTGTTCGACTAAATGATTCGGCAGACAGGAGAATTATCTATTTAGGCATAACTGAACAAGGAATCGACATGGTCAAAAAAGCGCAGGAGAAGGGAAGTGCACTAAGGCAAAACCTATTCGGAAAACTGTCTGGAGAGGAACACCAGCAGCTTCTAAAGATATACGAAAAATTAAACTCAGAATCGGAATAGCTTGGACATAACTGCGACTTGTTTAAAGCGAGAACTGGAATAATCTTTCCAAAGCCCCGCTTAAAAACCATATTGAACAAACGGAAAAAACAATGAGTCATTCCGTTCCTGCATTAGTATTTCGCGCGTTTCGTCTACCTGCCCAATCAAGTGGACGGCATCTGTAATATAGGGGCCTTTATTCAGCATAATGCAGTCGGCATTTAGCCCATGGAAGAGATCGGTCATTTCTGTTCTGGCTGGAACCCCTTTTTTGGTCATTCTTTCTAGCACACCCGTTGCCCAAATGACTGGAATATGAGCTGCCTCACAAAGAAGCATGATGGAATTTTGCAGGCTTGGAAGCTGGGGAAACCCCATTTCAACAGCAAGATCGCCACGGGCAATCATTATCCCAAATGAATCTAAATTAAGCCCCTCCATTAGAATTTTCCCCAAATGGTGAAAGGCTTCCTTCGTTTCGATTTTTGCAACGATGCCGATATTCTTAGAAGTCAGCCACTCGATATGTTCTTTTAGCCGTCTAATATCCCGGGGCTGATGGGCAAAAGAAAGGCCGATAATATCTGCGAGCTCGCATATGACAGGCAAGCATTCCAAATCCTGGGCGGTAATGGCTGGTACATTTAGATAGGTCAGTGAATCAGGAAAATTTAACCCCTTGCCGGTTTTTAATTTTACAGGATTCTTATGGACGTTTATTATTTTAGCCTCGATATAATCTGCCTCTGTATTGATAACGACCGCACTGATTTTCCCGTCATCAATATAAACCCTGTCACCATTTTTCACATTCGTTAATGCTTTTGGCAGAGTGATTCCCATTGAAATCATTTGACTATCTTGGGGTTCCTCTTTGTATTGAACCGAACGATAAATTCTTACCATACATCCATCTGTTAATTCGATAGTAAGTTTTTCTCCATAACCCTTTACGGATTTTATCTCGGTGATGCGGATTTTCGGCCCGGGTAAATCCATATATACTTTGCACGGGAAATTCTTGTTTTCCCCTTCCCGCAACCACTTAAAAAATTCTCTCCAAATTTCTGGGTCATCATGTGCACAGTTAATCCTGGCAATCGTCATCCCGGCGTTCAATAGATCAGTGAAGATGCCTGGGCTTTTCAGCATTGAGCGATCAAGTGTCACCATAATAGGTTGTGAATGATGATTGCGAGGGAGACCCAGCAACTTAGTTTTTCTGCTGTTTTTCATTTTTGCAGCTTCTTCCGGATGGAAAGGATGAATAAAAGGAAGGCTGTTTTCTTGCTGTGCAGACAAATTATGAATCATGGCATTAAGTGAATAAAGCACATGAGAATGAATGTTTCTGCTCGAAGAAAGACCTTGAGCAAGTAACTCATCTTCTAGATCCAGGGTATTCATGCTTCGAAACTTTAAAAAGGCAGATAAATTTTGTTTGCTTTTTATCGAGGGCGGAAGGGATGTCCGTTCCTCCTTAATGATCAAACTTTCATCTATCTCCTTATAGATCTGGATAAGCTGATCCTTTAATTTCTCTCTTTTTAGCAAAAGTTCCCGATCTGGCATAAACTCACCTCGCACTGCTCTGTATCAGACATTTTATGAAGCTGGCAGGTGAAGGGTGCTTATGCCTATTGAAAAGGGCTGATTTGTGTAAAAAAATGGTGTTGTTTAGACAGAATTGTCCATTTTTCTATTAAAAGAGTCTAAAGCTGCTCCAACTTTGGACAGAGCATAAGGAAAATCCAGTGAATAAGTCTGAAGTTCAACTAACTTCGGACAAAGCCCCTTTTAGATCAAATAAAAGAGTCTAAAGCAGCTCCGACTTCGGACAGAGCATAAGGAAAATCCAGTGAATGAGTCTGAAGATCAATTAACTTTGGACAAATCCCCTTTTAGATCAAATAAAAGAGTCTAAAGCTGCTCCAACTTTGGACAAAGCAGAAGTAAAATCCAGTGAATGAGTCTGAAGTTCAACTAACTTCGGACAAAGCCCCTTTTGGATGAAATAAATGAGTCTGAAGCTGCTTCAACTTTGGACAAGGCACCACCTGGATCAAATAAAAGAGTCTAAAGCTTCCCGACTTCGGACAGAGCAGTCCAGGAAATTGGTGTAGCTGTCTGAATATGCTTTGACTTCGGACAGAAAGCTAGAAAAGCCTAATAAAGGAGTCTGAAGCTTCTCTAACTTTGGACTAAGTACCCTTAAATCTATTAAAACAGTCCCAAGCTTCCCAGACTTCGAACAGAACAGAGAGAAAATCCATTGAAGGAATTAAAAGATTCGGGATAGGTAGATAGTCATAATCCATCTCGTCCTGACAATTGGTAAATTATAATAAAGTAAAAAAACTAAAACCAGTTATTTGAAGTAAGGGGTATTTCGATATGGCAGAGAGATCCGTTGTAAATATTTTCAGAATTTTTTAATTTGTATTATTGACAAAAAACCGGACGGTCGGTATGATGATGTTAGTAACATACCGGACGGTTGGCAGGTGGAAGGTTAAATAAATAGGTACCTACAATTATCATTTATAAATAAAAAACTAGAAAATTACAGCCAAGGTGGTTAAAAAATGTCTAAAGTCATTCAACCCAATAAGGGTCAAGATAGAAAATCTGAAATATTAGATGCAGCATTAACCCTTTTTGTGAAAAATAGCTATCATGGTACATCTATTCAGGATATTGCCCATGCTGCTGGTTTAACTAAAGGAGGATTATATCACCACTTAAAGAGTAAGGAAGAAATTCTTTTTCTACTACACGAAAGATTCATTTCCGAAGGATTAAAAAGGCTGCAAACAATAGAGAAGGAAACTTTATCACCAAAGGAAAAACTTATTAAATTACTTAAGGCGCACTTAGAGATTATTCATGAGTATAAGGATGATATAACAATATTCTTTAAAGAATGGGGCAGTTTATCAGGCGAAAATTTTAAAATTGTTAAAAAGAAACGAACCGAATATGAAAAAATATTTATTAAGGTTTTAGAAGAGGGGAAGCAAGAAGGAATATTCACGGTAGAAGATAGCAGGATTTCCCTTTTTTATATTCTAGGTGCAAGTAACTTTATGTACCAGTGGTATGAACCACAAGGAGATTTGCAATTAGATGACCTTGCAAGGATCTATTTGGGAATAGTAACCAATGGGATTTACACACATAAAGATTAATGATTATGAAAGGGCGTGTAGTATTGAAAGACATTCCTAATGAAGTACTAATTTCTCTATACCGTACAATGATAAAAATACGCGGGTTTGAAGAGAGAGTATCTGGATTATTTTCAGATGGATTCATTCCAGGTTTCTTACACCTATACATTGGTCAGGAGGCTGTAGCAACTGGTGTTTGTACGAATCTATCAAAAAATGATTATATCACGAGTACACATAGGGGACACGGCCACTGTATTGCAAAAGGAGCCGAGGTCAAAAAAATGATGGCAGAGCTTTTTGGAAAAGAAACCGGATATTGTAAAGGAAAAGGAGGTTCCATGCATGTAGTAGATGTGGAACTGGGGATTCTAGGCGCGAATGGTATTGTTGGAGCCGGGATGCCCATCGCAGTTGGAGCAGGGGTAACGGCAAAATTAAAAAATCAAGGTCAAGTGGTCATTCCATTCTTTGGAGAAGGAGCCACAGGAATTGGATATTTCCATGAGGCTTTAAATATGTCCGCTATCTTAAAACTGCCGATCATTTTTGTTTGTGAGAGTAATCGTTATGCAGAGTTTACAACCCGTGATAAACATTTACCAACAGAAACGGTTGTAGAGAGAGGATTGGCATACGGAGTTGAGAGTTTCCTGATTAATGGAAATGATGTTTTAGAAGTTTATCATACGATGAAAGAATTGATCGCTCGTACCAGAGAAGGCGAAGGGCCATTTCTTGTCGAGTGTATGACAAATCGATGGAGTGGTCATTTTGAAGGAGACCCGCAGCGATACCGGCCGGAAGGTGAAATAGAGAGCTGGAAGAAAAATGACCCAATCTTAGAATATAGGACAAAATTAACACAGGAATTTGGGATTGCAGAAAATGATTTAGAATCTATAGATGAATCCATAAAAATGGAACTTGATGAAGCTGAACAATTTTCACGGGAAAGTCCATTTCCAAATGAGCTTTCAACTTTAGAAGATGTATATTCCAGTTAAAAGGGGTGATTCATATGGCAGTAATTAGATATAACAAAGCAGTTAACCATGCGTTAGGTGAAGAAATGCGAAGAGATTCCACCGTAATTATTGCAGGAGAAGATGTTGGTGAATCAGGGGGATCATTTGGAATCACACGGGGATTAATAAAGGAATTTGGTTCTTCTCGGGTAATAGATACCCCCATTAGTGAATCTGCAATAGTTGGATTAGCGGTAGGTGCTTCTTCAACAGGTTTAAGACCTGTTATTGAAATCATGTTTATGGATTTTATTGCCGTCTGCTTTGATCAAATTATTAATCAAGCAGCAAAAATGAGATATATGTCAGGCGGACAAATGACGTTGCCGCTAGTTATTCGTACACAAGGCGGTGCCGGATTAAACGCGGGACCTCAGCATTCGCAAAGCCTTGAGGCATTATTAATGCATATCCCTGGAATAATTGTTGTAATGCCCTCTAATCCTTATGATGCGAAGGGATTATTAAAAACAGCCATCCGTGACAATAACCCTGTTATTTTTATTGAAAATAAAGCTTTATATGGAATGAAGGGTGAGGTTCCAGATGAAGAATATACAATACCCTTCGGTCAAGCAAAAATTGTGAAAGAGGGTTCGGATGTTACTATTGTTGCTCTAGGACAGATGGTAAACAAAGCTGTTGAGGCTTCTAAACAACTTGAAAATATTGGAATATCCGCGGAGGTTATTGACCCAAGGACAATTACCCCACTAGATACAGAAACCATAAAGAAGTCTGTGGAGAAAACAGGAAGATTAATTATCGTTCATGAAGCGGTTAAAATTGGCGGTGTAGGTGCAGAAATCGCTGCAATGGTTCAGGAAGATCTTTTTGATTATTTAGATGCACCAATACAAAGGGTTGCTGCACCTTTTACACCGGTACCTTATAGTACACCTCTAGAAAATTTTTACTTGCCCAATGAAGATGATATTATTCATTCTGTCAAAAAAATATGTGTGGGAAGACAGTTCTCAACACTAAGTTTTTAAAAGGAGGAGGACTATTTGTCAATTGCAGATAAAGCTCCTTTTGCATCTCCTAGGGCTAAACGATATGCCAGGAATATAGGAATTTCCTTAGCCAATGTAGAGGGAAGCGGTCCAAATGGAAGGATTATTGAACAGGATGTTATTTACTATTACAAAAAGCTCCAAAATATACAACAAGAAAACACCCCACTTGCTGCTCATCGCAGAACCATTACTCCACTAGCAAAGAATATAGCAAATATCGAAAAAGTTAATATAAATGATATACAAGGCTCTGGAGTTAATGGAAGAATCATAAGTACAGATGTCTTGAAAAGTATTCATCAATCAGTTGATAAGACAACCAGTAAAAAAGTTAAACTTTCGGGTATTAGAAAAGTCATTGCTGCAAGAATGTCTGAGAGTAAGAGAACTGCTCCTCACGTCACACTAACGGTTAAAATAGAAGCTTCTAAACTAGTGAAATTTAAGGAAAGCTTGACACAAAGATCTAATCTCAAAATTAGTTTTACTGATATTTTAGTTAAAATTCTTGCCGAAAGTATCTGGAAAAATCAAGGGATCAATGTTTCTTTGGAAAAAGAGGAAATAGTTTATCACGATGATATAAATATTGGTGTTGCTGTTGCCATAGAGAATGGATTAGTTGTACCGGTTATTAAAACAGCAGATCAAAAATCTATCAGTGAAATTGCATTAGAAGTCAAAGAAATGGCAAATAGGGCAAGAGATTCCAGGCTAAAGCCAGATGACCTAGCTAATGGAAGGTTTACTATTAGTAATTTGGGAATGTATGAGGTTGATGGTTTCACTCCGGTTATTAACCAGCCTGAAAGTGCCATTCTTGGTGTTGGCAGAATTATTGAAGATGTTATTGTTGAAAACGAACAAATTAGAATTGGAAAAACGATGACACTGTCACTTTCGTTCGACCATCGCGTGATGGATGGGGCACCCGCTGCAAAGTTTTTGGGAACAATAAAATATTTAATTGAACATCCCGATGAAATTATTTCAAATGAGTAAAGGTGATTTATATGAAAATAGATATTATTGTGCCAAAAGCAGGTTTAACTATGAAAGAGGCACAAATTGCCGCATGGTTAGTTAGGGAAGGGCAGAATGTGAAGAAAGACGAGGCAATAGCTGAACTAACAACTGAGAAAATGACAGTCGAGGTATTGGCCCCTGAAGACGGAATTCTAAGTTCTATTTTAAAGCCAGAGGGTGATGAGGTTAAGGTTGGGGAGACTCTTGCGGTATTGAGTGCAAATACTGAAACACCATTTAAAGAAGTAAATATGAACCAGCCTGATTCAGTCTCAAAATGCAATAAATTATCTGAATATAATAATGATTCAGAATTCTTTGATGTCGCTGTAATTGGCGGAGGACCCGGAGGTTATGTTGCCGCCATTCGTGCCGCACAATTAGGAGGAAAGGTTGTTCTAATAGAACGTGATACCCTTGGCGGTGTTTGTTTAAATTCAGGATGTATACCGACTAAAACCTTACTAAAAGGTGCAGAACTTGTAAAACTACATGGTGTGTCTAAAGAATTTGGCATCTTGTATAGTAAGCCAGAAATTGATTATTCAATCCTTAATACGAAGAAAGATGCAATCATTCAACAGCTTCTAAAAGGAATTTCTTACTTATTAAATAAAAATAACATAACTCTTCTAAAGGGTTTTGGAAAGGTTATTTCTCCAAATCACGTGGTTATTGAAGATAGCAATGGTAATCATCAAACAATAAATAGTAAAAACATCATATTAGCAACGGGATCTAAGCCCTCTTTACCGCCTATTCCTGGATTAAAAGAAGCGAACCCTTTAACAAATAAAGAGGCACTTGCATTAAAGAAATTACCTGAAAGTATTGCCATTATTGGCGGTGGAGCTATTGGCTGTGAATTCGCTGGGATCTATGCACCACTTGGGGTAAAAGTTGTACTAATAGAAAGTGAAGATGAAATTCTCACTGGATTTGATAAAGACCTTTCTAAGTATTTAAAAAGGTCTCTCAAAAAAGATGGAGTAGAAATATTAACTTCAGCTAAGGTTATGGAGATAAAATCGGAAAGTAATGGGAAAACGCTTTATGTTGAACACAAACAATCATTAAAAGATATCGCTGTAAAGGAAATCCTAGTTGCTGCTGGCAGGAAATCCGTCGTTCAAAATTTGAAAGAGATAGGCTTAGAAGTTGGAGATGGTGCAATAAAAGTAGATGAATACCTTCAGACAAATATTGATTCTATTTATGCAATTGGAGATATGACAGGGATTGACCGGCTAGCACACGTCGCTTCTGCTCAAGGAGTTGCCGCTGCAGAAAATTGTATGGGGCATAAAAAGAAAATGAACTATCAGCATGTTCCCCGTTGTATTTATACATCCCCGGAAATCGCTTCGGTTGGTCTCACTGAGAAGGAGGCCCAAGAGAAGGGTTACGAAATCCAGGTAGGCAAATACAGTTTTAATAGTAATGGCAGGGCATTAACAAATGGCAGCTCTGAAGGTTTTGTGAAAATTATCCGTGAAAAAAAATATAATCAAATTTTAGGAGTTCATATTATTGGCAAGCATGCATCTGAGTTAATTTCCGAAGCCGTATTAGCTTTAAATCTAGAAGCAACACCGGAGGAGTTTGCCATCACCATACACCCTCATCCAACATTGTCAGAAGGATTATATGAGGCAGCTTTAGCAAGTATAGATAAAGGAATTCATTTATAGAAAGGTTGGATAAAACGTGGAAGCATTAAAATATGTTAGAACCAAATTGGAAGCCGGAATCGCAATAATTACTATCGATCGTCCGGAAGTCCTTAATGCTATAGACGATGTTACATTGGCGGAATTAGAGGAAGCCTTTAATCAAATTGAGGATAATGATCGAATTCAAGTGGTAATAATAACTGGCGGAGGGGAAAAGGCCTTCGTGGCAGGCGGGGATATTGCTGCCATGAAAAGAATGGATGTAATTGAAGGAGAAAGATTTGTATATAAAGGACAAAATGTTTTAAGAAAAATTGAGAATAGCAGAAAGGTTGTTATTGCTGCAATTAATGGTTACGCATTAGGCGGTGGAACGGAATTGGCATTAGCCTGTGATATAAGGATTGCATCAGATAAAGCTCAATTAGGTTTACCAGAAGTTTGTATTGGACTTTACCCTGGATGGGGAGGAACACAAAGGCTGGTGAGATTAGTCGGGAAGGGAATTGCAAAAGAGTTGGTTTTTACAGGAAGACGAATAGCGGTTCAAGAGGCAAAAGAATTAGGAATTATTAATAAAGTTGTTCCGCAAGAAGAATTAATGAACGAAAGTAAAAAGCTAGCAGAATCAATCTTGGCCAATAGTCCAATTGCAGTTCAACAATCCAAAAAAGCAATAAATCAAGGAAGTGAAGTTTCATTGGATATTGCCCTATCTCTTGAAGCAGAGGCTTGGCTAGTTAACTTTAGCACAGAGGATCGAGTAGAAGGCTTAAGTGCCTTTTTAGAAAAAAGAAAACCAAAATATCAAGGGAGATAAAATGTATTAGGAGTGGTTCGATGAAATTTGAAGGATCTATTAATTTTTCTTCACTAGCAAAAAAATGGTCAATAGAAAAGCCAGATAATGAAATCATTGTCTATGAAAATAGGAGAATTACTGGAAGACAATTAAATGAAAGGGTAAGTGCATTAGCGCAGGGACTTATATCCTTAGGAGTAAAAAAAGGTGATAGGGTAGGAATTTTGCTTTTCAATTGTTCTGAATTTTTTGAAATAATATTTGCAGTAAATCGAATTGGAGCTGTGTTCCTTCCATTAAATTTCCGATTAGCTCCAGATGAAATTGCCTTTATTTTAAATAATGCTGGAGCAAAAGCAATCATTACCGAGGAGTCCTTCCATCAAAATATTGATTCCATTAGAAATGATGTTAAAGACCTAAAGAGTTACATATCCCTATCAATTCAAGTGGATCAAAATTGGACTTCTTACAACCATCTAATAGATTCCAATTATGGGGCTGAGGTTCCTGATGAACATGTTGAATTGAGTGATTTGCATCGCCTAATGTACACATCGGGCACAACATCACGACCAAAAGGAGTAATGATTTCCTACGAAAACTTGTATTGGAAGAATATCGGCCATATTTGGACATTTGATATAACACCTGAAGATAAAACTCTAATTGTTGGACCTTTATATCATGTTGGTGCATTAGACCTTCCGGCAAGTGGTGTATTACATCGTGGCGGCAGTGTAGTTATATTAAGAAAATTTGATCCTGATATGGTTTTATCGACAATAGAGAAAGAGAAGCCGACAAATATTTGGTTAGCACCTGCTATGCTCAATATGCTCCTTCAGTATGAAGAAGCACATAAATATAATCTTGATTCTATTAGGTTTATCATCGCTGGTGGAGAAAGAATGCCGGAGCCACTAGTAGAAAAAATTAAAGCTTTATTCAAAAATGCATGGTTCTGTGATGCCTATGGATTAACAGAAACCGTTTCTGGAGACACATTTCTTCCAAAATCAAAGACTATTGAAAAGTTAGGTTCAGTAGGAAAACCATGTATCCATTTAGATATGAATGTTGTTGATGATGAGGGGAATAAAGTTATACCAGGTGAAATTGGAGAAATAGTTTTCAGAGGGCCAAAGGTAACTAAAGGCTATTGGAATGATGAAGAAGCAACGAAAAAAGCAATTAAGAACGGATGGTTCCATACAGGAGATATGGGATACGTGGATGAAGAGGGCTATCTCTATATTACCGACCGAAAAAAAGACATGATCGTAAGCGGAGGAGAAAATATTGCATCACTTGAAGTTGAGAGGGTGCTGTATGGGAATCCCAAAGTATTAGAGGCTGCTGTTATTGGGGTCCCTCATCCCAAATGGGGAGAGGTTCCAAAAGCGTATATTGTGGCGAAAAGAGGGGAGAGCGTCACTGAAGAGGAGCTATTATCCTTTTGTAAGGAAAGACTAGCAAAATATAAAGTTCCGCAAGAGATTGAATTTATAAATGAACTTCCAAGAAACCCTTCGGGAAAAGTTCTGAAAAGGGAATTAAGGGAAAATAGGAGGCAGCGAGTTTAATGAATTTTGAAATTACAGAAGAACAAATGATGTTAAAAGAGGGTGTTAGAAAAATTGCCCAGAACTTTGGTTTAGAATACTGGCGTGAAAAGGATTCTAAGCATGAGTTTGTACATGAATTATGGGAAACACTTGGGAAAAACGGATATATAGGGGTAGCGATTGGAGAGAAATATGGCGGTGCAGGACTTGGCCTAGTTGAAATGGCTATGGTTATTGAAGAACTGGCAAAGGCTGGAGCTGGCTCAACAGTAGGCCAACTGTTTATGTTAACTCCTATTTTCGGAGGAGTAACGATTGAACTTCATGGAAGTGAAGAACAAAAACGTGAATTTCTTCCTAAAATCTCATCAGGTGAAATGAAATTTTGCATGGCTTTAACTGAACCAAACGCTGGAAGTAATTCACTAGAGGTTTCCACTTTTGCAAAAAAGGACGGAGATCATTATATCATCAATGGTCAGAAAATTTGGATTTCTGGAGTTGATGTTGCAGACAAAATGCTGCTGATTGCTAGAACAACACGCAAGGAAGAGGTTCAAAAGAAAACAGACGGGATAAGTTTGTTTTTAGTAGATGCTAAAGATCCGGCTATTACCTCTAAATCAATTGAAAAAGTTGGAACCCATACGGTTAGATCTGATGCTGTTTTTATTGAAAACATGAGAGTTCATAAAGATCAATTGATAGGGGAAGAAGGGAAAGGCTGGCGTTGTCTACTTGATACATTAAACGCTGAAAGAATCGTAACAACGGCCGGTCTAATAGGTACTGGACAGCTGGCTGCCAAACTAGCAGTTGATTATTCAAAAGAAAGAATTGTCTTTAATAATACACCAATTGGAGCTTACCAGGGACTTCAGTTCCCATTAGCTGAGCATAGTGCCGAATTAAATGTTGCCCAACTAATGAATTACAAGGCAGCTTGGCTGTATGATCAATCACTGCCCAATGGAGCTGAAGCAAACACAGCCAAATTAATTGCAGGGAAAGCAGCCTTCCAGATATGCGATAGAGCGATGCAGATAATGGGAGGATATGGGTATGCCAAGGAATACCATATCGAAAGATTATGGAGAGATGTCCGGCTTTTCAAAATAGCACCGGTTTCGGAGGAAATGATCTTGAACTTTATTGCCCAGCATAATTTGGGGATGCCGAGGTCGTATTAGTCTATAAGACCTTATTACTCTTAGGAAACATAATATAAATAACTGAGGTGCTAATATGGGTTTTACATTAACTTACGAACAAGAGAGCATTGTAAATAATATTAAAAGGCTTACCAAAAAATATGATCGAAAATATTGGCTAGATAATTATCAGAAGGGTACATTTCCCATCGAATTATGGAGAGAAATTTCAAATCTTGGTTATTTAGGCCTTACTGTTCCAGAAGAATACGGTGGATTGGGATTGGGTATTCAGGAATTAGCCCTTGTTGAGGAGGAATTATCACGGGCAGGTTTACCTATTGTTCTCTTGGTAATTAGCCCAGCACTTGGTACAGTCATTGTCAACAAGCATGGAAGTAATAAGCAGAAAAAAAGGCTTCTTCCTGGGACTGTTACGGGAGAAAAGACTTTCTGTTTTGCCATTACTGAACCGAACGCCGGAACAAACACTTTTAAAATAAACACATTTGCCCAAAAAGTAGGCGATGAATATATCATTTCGGGGCAAAAGCAATTTATAACTGCCTTTGATATTGCGGACTATATGTTACTTGTTGCAAGAACTAGCCCCTATGATAAAAATAACCGTTACAAAGGTCTATCCCTGTTTGTTATTGATACAAATTGTAAAGGTATCGAAAAAAGCTTAATAGATGTTCATGTCGCAAAGGTGGAAAAACAGTGGATGCTATATTTTAATGATGTACGTGTTCCTGCAAACTCTCTAATAGGAGAAGAAGGTAATGGTATTAAATATTTATTTGATGCCCTTAATCCCGAGAGAATAATGGTGGCATCGATGTGTATTGGGCTGGGGGAATATGTATTGGAGAAAACTGTAGAATATGCAAATCAAAGAGAGGTATTTTCTGGGCCCATTGGAAAATATCAAGCGCTTCAACACCCAATGGCAGAAGCGAAAGCACATCTGGAGCTAGCTAAACTCATGAATCGCAAAGCGGCGTGGAATATAGATAATAATTTAAAGGCTGCTAATGAGGCGAACATTGCAAAATTTGCAGCAGCTGATGCTGGTGTGGCTGCCTCCGATATTGCCTTACAAGTTCATGGGGGAAACGCCTATACCAAAGAATACGACCTTATGAATATTTATTCCTTTTTAAGATTACAGAAAACCGCTCCTGTATCGAGGGAAATGGTTTTAAACTATATTGGAGAACATATGCTTGGATTGCCTAAATCATATTAAGAATAAAGAGGTGGTTTTTTGCAGGAAATTGAATGTAAGAATGAAGGTGGTATTGCTCGGATATTATTAAATCGCCCCAGATATATAAATGCCTTAAGTCCTTACATGGCAGAAACAATCGCAAATCAACTATACGCTTGGAAGGAAGACAATAAGATAAAGGTAATAATTTTTGAAGGTTCAGGGAAGAAAGGTTTTTGTTCCGGTGCTGACCTAAAGTTTATGGATACGTGTACAGAGAAGGAACTAAAAGAATATTATAGGAATTTAATGTTAATTACACGAACTTTAAGTAACATAAAAATTCCGTTGATATGTATCGTTCATGGTTATGTTCTTGGCTTTGGCGGGGTACTTTTGGCCCTAAGTGATAGGGTTATAGCCTCCGAAAATATAAAAATAGGGTTCCCTGAGATCCATCACGGCAAGTTTCCATATATGGTTTTGCCCCAGTTAGTTGATGTGATGGGATATAAACGAGCACTTGAATTATTATTATCGGGACGAACGATCGACATCGACTCAGCCATTCAGTTAGGTCTGGTTCATGAAAAGATAGCAAACCAAAAGTTAAGTTTACGCCTAAATAATGTGATAGATGAAATTAATATGAATCCAGATGTCCATATTTCCGGAAAAGAGGCTGTATGGCGATTGAAGAATATGGAATATTCAGAATCGTTGTGCTTTGTGGAAGAGAAAATGTTCGAAGCCTATTTGAAGACTCGAAAAGATAACAAAATCAACGTCAAATCAGGTTTTAGGTTTGACCATAAGGAATGATGAATTAAATGGAAAGAAAAGCAACCCTTTTTTATGTTAAGAACCAAATAGCCACATTAGAATTGTTTAGGCCAGAAAGTAAGAATGCTCTTGATATGGTGATGAGAAAGGAAATCTCTGAAACAATTAATGAGGTTCGAGAGAACGAAGATATTAAAGTCCTTGTAATCACTGGAAATGGAGGGAATTTTTGTGCGGGCGGCGATATAAAAAGCTTGTCCCTAGGATTTTCACCAAAGGAAGGACGTAAAAGAGTTCAGAAGCTCCATGATTGGTTTTTTGATCTAGTGAATTTAGAAAAACCAGTGATTGCTGCCGTTGATGGTTTTGCTGTTGGTGCTGGGTTTAATCTTGCCCTTGCTTGTGATTTTATATTTGCTAGTGATCGTGCAAATTTCAGTCAAATCTTTGGAAGAATTGGGCTAGTCCCGGATCTTGGAGGATTTTTCCTATTACCTAGAATAGTCGGTTTATCAAAAGCAAAAGAATTGATGTTTACAGCAAGAATGATTAAAGCTGATGAAGCCAAGGAACTTAACATTGTATATGAAATATACCCAAGTGAGAGTTTGTTATCAGAAGCAAACAAATTTGCAGAGAGATTCTTGGATGCATCAACAGACTCTATTGGGATAACAAAAATGATACTAAACCAATCCTTTAATTTAGATCAACGGGCACTGTGGGAGATGGAAGCACTAGCACAAGCTCTATCCTTTGAATCTCCTTACTACAGGGAAATGACAGAACGATTTATAAATAAACAAAAACTTCCTTTTAATTGGGAAAAATATTAGAAAAGGGGAATTAAATATGTGGTCATTTGGATATAGCGAAGAACAGGAAATTTTTAAACAAACTATTAGAAAATACTTTGAAAAAGAAGTTGCCCCATTAGTGGATGAAGCGGAAGAAACAGAAATATTTCCAGTGGAACTTCTTAAGAAAATGGGCAGAGAAAACTACTTATGCATTCGATATCCAGTTGAATACGGAGGACTCGGTGTAGATAAAATAACAGAATGTATCTTTAGGGAAGAATTATCTAGAGTTTCTCAAGGTTTTGCCAGTACTTGGTCCTCTCATTCTCACTTAGGTACTTATCCAATTTACCAGTATGGGACAAATGAACAAAAAGAAAAATACTTGATTCCGGCAATAAGAGGAGAAAAAATAGCTGCCTTTGGTCTAACTGAGCCAAATGCTGGATCTGATACAAAATCTATGAAAACTACCGCGATTAAAAAAGGGGATCATTATATCATTCGCGGAAGTAAAATATTTATCACTAATGCTCCAATTGCAGATTATATCATTGTTGCTGCCTATACGAATCCAGAAATTGGGTACAAGGGAATAAGCTTGTTTATTGTTGAAACAAAATCGCCTGGCTTTAAAATTGCTAGAAAGCTAAAGAAGGAAGGAATTCGCTCTTCTGAAACTGCAGAGATCTTTTTTGATGATTGTGTGGTACCAGCTGAAAATCTCATTGGCGGTTTGGAAGGGAATTTTAAGGGTGTAATGAGCACCTTGAGCGAAGGAAGAATAGGTGTTGCTGCCAATTGTGTAGGAATGGCTCAAGCAGCTTTAGAAAATGCAAGTCAATATGCTAAAGAAAGGATTCAATTTGGCCAAAATATCTCAAATTATCAAGCTATAAATCATAAGATCGCAGATATGTATACGGAAGTTCAGGCTGCGAGATTACTAGTGTATCAAGCTGCATGGATGTTAGATCAGGGTATCAAGTGTGATAAAGAGGCTTCGGTGGCAAAGCTTTTCGCATCTGAAGTAGCAGTTAAGGCAGCAAGAGAAGCCATCCAAATTCATGGGGGTTATGGAATGATGAGAGAATATCCAGTTGGGCGAATCTTGCGAGATGCGCTTGTTTATACAATTGGAGAAGGTACAACAGAGATTCAAAAGAATATTATTGCTAAGCAATTAGGTCTCATTCAGAAAAACGAACTGCAAAAAACGAAATAGTAGTTTGTTTAAAGGAGTTGAAAAGATGGATTCATTTATTGTCGGGGTGGGAGATACACCTGTTGGAAAATTACCAGATTCTAGTACGATGCAGCTCCATGCAGAAGCTACCACTAAGGCACTACTAGATGCTGGTCTAAAAAAGGAAGATATTGATGGCGTGCTGACTGCATATTCAGTTGTGGAACCTCACCTTATGTTAAGTTCAGTTTTCTGTGAGTACTATGGCCTATCTCCAAAATATACTGCCTCTGTACAATTGGGCGGTGCAACTGGGTGTGCATTGATTATGCACGCCCAAGCATTAATAGAATCTGGACAATGTGAAACTGTTTTAATTGTTACTGGAGATAACAGATTAACTGGATTGTCTAGAGATGGAGCTGTTCAAGCATTAGCTGGGGTGGGGCATCCGAATTACGAATATCCATATGGAATTACAATCCCTGCATTATACGGTTTAGTTGCAACCAAATACATGGATTATTATCATGTTCAGCCGGAGCATTTGGCTCAAATTTCAGTAACGATGCGTGAGCATGCAGCTCTTCATCCATTTGCACATAAAAGAGAGCCAATAACAGTTGATGATGTTCTAAATTCTAAGATCATTTCAACCCCTTTGCACTTATTGGATTGTTGTTTGGTGTCTGATGGAGGGGGTGCGGTTATTGTCACCTCTAAAGAAGTGGCTCGCAATTTGAAAAATGTACCAGTAAGAATTATGGGAAGCGGTCAAGGTCATACTCATGAACATATTAGTCAGGCCCCTTCCTTATTAGAGTTTGGATGTAAACAATCTTCAAAGATAGCATTCCAAAAAGCAGGCGTTTCAATTGAAGATATAGATGTAGCTGAAATATATGATTCATTTACGATAACCTTATTAATAGAGTTGGAATCCATTGGATTTTTTGAGAAAGGTGAAGCGGGTTCTCAGATTGCTAATGGGGCTATAGGTTTACAGGGGAAATTACCGCTTAATACACATGGTGGGTTATTATCTTATGGCCATTCTGGTGCTGCCGGTGGTTTATGGCATGTTATAGAGGCGGTTAAACAATTGCGGGGTGAAGGACAAGTAAGACAGGTGCAGAACGCAAATTTGGCTTTTGTTCATGGAGATGGCGGAATTCTGTCTGCGCATTGTTCTTTAATCCTAGGTAAAAATTAAGGGGAGTGGCAAAAGATGACAAAACCTGTTCCATACATCACTGCTGAGTCCACTAAATATTGGCAAGCATGCCGTGATGGGAAATTATTATATCAGCATTGTTCGGAGTGTGGGGTGAATCAGTTTTATCCGCGCTTCCACTGTAAAAAATGCGGATCCAAGAACATGGAATATCGAGAATCACGAGGGATTGGGACAATTTCAACTTATACAAATGTTTATAGAGCACCTAGTCCTGAATTTAAAGAAGATGTCCCATACGTTTTAGCATTGATAGATTTGGATGAAGGCTTTCGTATGATGTCCAATATCGTTGGAAGGAACGAAGTGATAAATATAGGTGACAAGGTAATTGTGACATTTGAAAAAAGATCTGAAGAAATATTTTTACCCCAATTTCAGAAGTTGCTAACCTTCAATGAACTTAAAGTAGGAACAATTTATGGTAAAGAGATTTTTGAGTGCAGTCATGAAAAGGTTCAACAGTGGGAAGAAATATATTCAGATGACGTTATTAAAACAAAAAATAGTATAGTTCCTGCTGGTATGTGCGGTGTAATAATTATGAACACCTATGACGTTACTCTGACTGGAAGGCCACTAGGAAATGTTCATGGAAGTCAGACTTTTAAGTATTTCCGTCCAATACAAGTTGGGGAAGTTGTAATAACAACTTTATCTGTTGACGATAAGTTTATAAAGAATGATAGAAAATGGGTAATCATTAAAACGGAAACAACATCCGAGAACGGCGAACTGTTGTTGGAAGGCCGCATGAGAATTTTATGGGCAGAGTAGGAGGAAAGAAAATGAATCAGGGCGATTATATAGTTTCTAATCAGCTTTATATTTCTAAAGAGCGGATTCTAAAGTATGCAAAAATGTCTAATGACTTTAACCCGATTCATGTGGATGAGGGATTCGCGGAAACAACTCAGTTTGGGAGTATTATTGCCCATGGGATGCTTTCCCTCAATCTTTTATGGAAATTGTTAACGGATAACTTCGGGGAGAACTGTTTGAATAATTTGAATTTGGATATTCGGTTTAAAAAGCCAGTTAAGGTAAATGAGACAATTCAAGCAGTTATATATATTGATAAAATAAATAATTTCTCAATAACTCCTACTATCTCTGAATTACATTTAATAGTAAGCATTAACGATTCTGAAAATGAGGAAGTAATTAAGGGTACGGCTGAATTGTTATTAGAAGGGGGGCTTCATGTTTGAGTGAACATCTGAAAGATGATAAAGAACTTATGAGCAGGAAGAGTTTAGAAAGGTTCTTAAATTTATTGATTAAGATTATAGCAATTTGCTCAACAGCTTTTTTCCTATACACAGCCGTAGTGGGAATACTGCCTGCATTACAGCAGAGAAGCTTTTTATTATTGTCAGCCCTTCTTATCATTTTTTTACAATCAATGAAGAAAAGAGTGGTGCATTCAAACTTTTCTAGAATTCAACTAGGTATTGACGGCGTTTTTGTACTAGGAAGTCTATTAAGTTGTGGTTATTTATTCATTAATTGGCAATCCCTAATAATTCGGGAAGGAAGTCCGATTCTTATTGAGTATTTCCTGGGCGGATTTTTAATCATTGCCCTATTGGAAGCATGTAGGAGGGTTTTTGGTTGGTCCCTGCCGATTATAGGTGTAGTTTTTATTATCTATGCTTATGTTGGGCCATATTTACCAAGTCTGCTTTCACATAGAGGAATTTCAACTGAAAGACTACTTGCACATTCATATATAACAACACAGGGAATATGGGGTACTCCAGTTGCTGTTGTTGCGACGGTGGTAATATTTTTTATCATTTTTACTGCTTTCTTAACAGTCTCAGGAGCATCTGACTTTTTTATTAAGTTTGCGCAGTCCTTAGTTGGCCGGGTTCGAGGTGGTCCTGCAAAAATTGCCGTAGTTTCAAGTAGCCTAATGGGTACCCTTTCGGGTTCAGCGGTTGCAAATGTTGTTGCTTCAGGTTCTGTAACAATCCCCCTAATGAAAAAAGTAGGATATTCACCTAGATTTAGTGCAGCAGTAGAAGCAGTCGCATCTTCGGGTGGACAATTGATGCCACCTATATTAGGAACTGCAGCTTTTGTAATGGCAGAAGTTTTAGGTGTTTCATATTGGAATATCGTTTTAGCTTCAATAATTCCAGCAATTATATACTATGCAACTGCATATATAGTTGTGGATTTGGAGGCTGGAAAACTTGGTTTAAAAGGTTTGAAAAAAAGCGAGGTCCCTAAATTTGGGAAGACATTTACTGAAGGCGGACACTTACTGCTGCCAATACTAGTTCTTGTTGTCCTTGTTAGCATGCAATATTCACCGATGCGTTCAGCACTTTTTGCCATCATTACATTGATACTAGTTTCTTATATAAGGAAAGGGACTAGAATATCATTCGAAAAAGCAATGAATGCCATAGCAAATGCGGCTATTGACATTGCACCAATATCAGTAGCTGTTGCAATTGCTGGATTAATCATTGGAGTTATTGAACTTACCGGTTTAGGATTACAGCTTTCTAATGTTTTGGTTACCTTATCACAAGGCTCACTTGTAGGATTGCTCATTCTAACTATGATAGCTTCATTAATATTGGGGATGGGTTTACCGACAGTAGCATGTTATATTTTGCTTGCGCTTACTGTTGCGCCAACCTTAATTTCAATGGGAGTTAATGAATATGCTGCACACTTCTTTGTCTTTTATTTTGGTATTGTTTCAGCAATTACTCCACCGATAGCGTTAGCTTCATTCGCAGCAGCAAGTCTATCAGGCTCTGATCCTATAAAAACTGCAGTAACATCACTTAGATTGGGTATAGCTGCATTTCTGCTTCCTTTTCTCTTTGTATTTGAACCAGCATTGTTACTTCAAGGTTCTTGGGTTGATGCCATCCAACCAACAATTACTGCATTAATTGGAGTATACTCAATCTCCATTGCAACAACCGGATACTTTATGCGAAGAATTGGTGTTATCATGAGAATCGTCTTTGCTGCCGTCTCAATATTTTTAATCATTCCCGGAACACTAACAGATATAATTGGAGGCACTTTAATTATACTATTGCTCCTACAGCAATGGATAAATGTCAGAAGGTCAAGCCAGTACAATAGCAAAATAGTAAATGAATTTGAAGAAGATACCAACAATGGAATAAGAGAGGTTTAGTGGTTAAATAAGGAGTAATAGAATTGTATAACAAGTTGTTCCGATATCTGGAAAAATACTTATAAAAGGAATGGTGTAAATGAAAAAAATTTCCTTAGTTTTAATCGGTTTGTTAATATTTTTATTTGCGTGTAGTAACAATACAAAAACTAATTCCACTGGAACTAGTAAGAGTGGTATAAAAGATTTATCAATGGCTACATCGACTTCTGGTGGTACAGGATATATGTATGGTGTTGCACTTTCAACAATGGTTAATAATCATTTAGAAGGAGTAAAACTCACCCCTATGCCTTCTGCGGGTGTAATCGAGAATGACCGTCTGTTAAGGGAAGGAAATACGGATATTATCCTTCATACAGGAGAAAACGCTTCATTATCCTATAAAGGAGAGGGCCCCTTTGACACTCCATATGAATTAAGAGCAATGTGGCCAATTTATGCATCATTTATAAATATTGTAGTGCCTGAAGATTCTTCCATAAAAACAATAAAGGATTTAAAAGGTAAACGCGTTGGGATGGGAGCCCCAGGAAGTTCGGCAGCTATTACAATGACAAAGCTAATGGAAATAAACGGTTTAGCAGAAGGTGACTACACACCAATGCCAATTAATTTGGATGAGCAGGTATCCGCTTTGAAAGATGGAACGATTGATGCTATAACAATCATCATTGGGTTCAATACCCCTTCCTTTGTGGATCTTACCAATTCAAGAGATGTTCGTTGGATACCTGTTGATGATGAATCTTTGAAAAAGTTAATTGATGAATCTCCTGCAGGAGCTTATGTTTCAATGACTATGCCTGCAGGAAGCTATAAAGATCAAAATGAAGATATAAAAACAGTTGGAGCGCCAATTTGGATTGCAACAAATGAGGAATTTGATGAAAAACTTACAGAGGATATTATTAAGGTTTTCTTTGAAAACTTTGAGGAGGCTCAGAAAATCCATGCAATTGTAGGTCAGACAAATAGGGAATTAATTGAAGGTTCAATTCCGCCTGTTCCATGGCATCCGGGAGCGATTAAAGCATTTGAAGCACTTGGATATAAACTTACCCCATTTAATAATTGATTAAATTAAATTAAATAAAAAGGGTGTTAGGAAATGGGAAAAGAGATCAAAAGCTTGTTTGAAGCAAATTCAATAGCAATTATTGGGGCTTCCTCCAACCCTTCAAAAATTGGGGGGAGACCAATAAAATACTTACTAGATCAAAGGTACAAGGGAATAATTTATCCTGTTAATTCTCGATATGATAAAATTTTAGGATTCACAAGTTTTCCCGATGTAAATCTTATACCAGAGACTGTAGATTTAGCTATCCTTGCAATAGCTGCTGAATATGTTGAGGAAGAAATAATAAAGTGTATTCATAAAGGGATTCAATCTTATGTTGTTTTTAGTTCTGGCTTTTCAGAAGCAGGTGAAACCGGAAGGAAACTTCAAAACAGACTAAAAGATTTAGCGGATAAACATAACTTAAATATATTAGGACCCAATTGCCTTGGAATGATAAATGTGTCATCAGGTCTTGTAGCTTCTTTTACAACAGCCTTAGAATCACTAAGGCTTGTTGAAGGCGGCTTAGGATTTGTATCTCAAAGCGGGGCATTGGCTGCATATTTTTTAGATTTGGTTCAAAAGAGTGGTGTTGGTTTAAGTAAATGGATTTCAACCGGAAATGAAGTTACATTAGAAACTTCAGATTTTGTTGATTATTTAGTTGATGATCCAGATACTAAAGTAATTGGAGTTTATTTGGAAGACATAAAGAACGGTGAACTATTTAAAAGGTCTGCTATAAGGGCAGCTCAAAAAGGAAAGCCAATCATTTTAATTAAAGCTGGTTCCTCAGAAGCTGGACGAAAAGCTGCCGCGTCTCATACAGGTTCCATCACTGGGGAAGATTCAAAATACCAAGCTTTATTTGAACAGCTAGGCATCATTCGTGTACGCAGTTTAAGTGAAATGATTAGAGTTAGTAAAACACTTTTGTATCAAGGTTTTCCTATCACCAATACTCTTGGGGTAATATCCGTATCCGGAGGAGCTGGGGTATTAATTGCTGATGAAGCAGCGAAGGTGGGATTAAAAGTACCAGATTTTGATAAAGAAACAAAAGAAAAATTAAAAAGTACAATACCTTCATTTGCAACTGTTCAAAATCCAATGGATGTTACTGGCCATGTTGTCAGTGATATTTCAATTTTTTCAAATACACTGGAGATCTTAAATAAAGATACCAAGGTTAGCAATATTGTCATATTTTTAGGGCTAATGAAAAGTATTTCTAATGAGTTATTTCATGCTATTAAAGATATAAATCTTGAAATGAGTAAACATATTTCAGTAATATGGGTCGGTGCGACTGACGATATTGTAAAAAAATTTTCGGATATTAATATACCTGTATATAAGGATATACCCGATGCTATAGAGACATTGTCACAATTGTATAAAGGATACCAAAACCAAAAGCTTATACTTAATGATCTTTCGTTTATATCCTCTATAAATGAATCGCTTAAAGAGCAAGGGAGAAATATGTTAAGTTCTGAGGGAAATCATTTACAATATTTAACAGAGTATGATACAAAAAGGTTATTTGATGGTTATCAAATTCCTATTCCAAAAGAGGCACTAGTAATGGACGTGGATGAGGCAAAAAATATAATAAAAAGTAAAGAGATTAGTTTTCCAGTTGTGCTTAAGATACAAAGCGTAGACATGCTGCATAAAAGTGAGCTCGGTGGACTTCTTTTGAGTATTGAAAATGAAGATCAAATGATAGCTGGTATTAATAAATTATTAACGAGGGTAAAGGATTTAAATATTAGTTGTCAAGGAATATTAATTCAGGAAATGGTTAAATTTGATCAAGAATTAATAATCGATATTCAAAAAGATGCAAGCTTAGGTACTGCATTAGTAGTAGGACGCGGCGGTATTTATGTTGAGGTGTTAAAAGACATAACAACAATGTACTTGCCAATTTCCAAGGTAACTTTAATTAATAGAATAAAAGGCTTGAAAAGTAGTAAATTATTTGAAGGATATCGAGGAAAGAAAAAAATTGATCTTGATAAATTAGCAGATGTGATACTAGAAATATGCCAGGTTTTTTACGATAACCAAGACGAAATCTCTGAATTAGAAATTAATCCTCTAGCTATTAATTCGGAAACTGGAGATTTTTGGATTATTGATGGACTAGGGATTAAAAAAGCTGCAAAACAACTAGAACAATATAGTTAAATTGAGTGCCCTTTATCGATTAGCGATAAAGGGCATTTTTTTGAATACAATTATGCTCCAAAAGTTTTAGTTATAATGTTTAAATAATAAATCATTTATATTTCTATATTCTTCTCCTATAATTACCTTAATGAGCTTACGGAGAAGGGACGTTGGAAATGGACGAAATTGATAAAAAGATTATCAGAATTCTGACCAAAAACGGGCGAATGTCGTATGTTGATATTGGCAAGCAATTAGGCCTTTCCAGGGTTGCGGTTAGGGAAAGGGTCACAAAGCTTGTGGATGATGGGGTGATTGAGCAGTTTACGGTTGTTGTGAACAGCGAGAAGTTCGGAAAGGAAGTCTCCGCATTTTTTGAAATTGACTGTGAACCGGGTTCGCTGGTTGAGGTTGCTGAAAAATTAACGGAAAACCCCAGTGTAGCCAGCTGCTATCAAATGACAGGACCATCTACGCTGCACATGCATGTGTTAGTGGATAACTTTCAGGCACTAGAA
This sequence comes from Cytobacillus sp. MT66, assembly GCF_058792595.1. NCBI lineage: Bacteria > Bacillati > Bacillota > Bacilli > Caryophanales > Bacillaceae > Cytobacillus > Cytobacillus sp. MT66. Next base: position 41,803 of record NZ_JBXAFB010000003.1, on the reverse strand, counting down.
AGATTTATCAATGAGGAGCTGTATGCTTTAAATGGCATCACACGAGTAGAAAGCCATATACTTTTGCGGCGGTTTAAAAGCAGGAGCGGGCTGAAGCTTTAAGGGTTCAATAGATGTTTTCCGAGGGAATCCATCCTGCGATGGATTTTTTTCGCTTTACGAAGTGTCTCTAAAAACGCATTTGAAACTTCATTTTGTACAATATATAAAAGATTATCTTCAAAAGGTAACCAGAAAAGAAGAAATTAAAAAACATGGTAAATAGTATAGATTTTTACGAGTTAATCTTCTATAATCGAAATTAACAAAATATTAACAAAGGAAATCAAAATTAAGTTTTTGGTTAACAAGTGTATTTTGTGCATATTCTGCTGCATTCATAGTTTTATAGAAAAGAGGTGGCTTGCCAAAGTGAAACAGCTAGATATTTCAATTGCTTTTTTTCGATCGGGGATCCTTGGGTACGGAGGCGGCCCGTCATCGATACCGCTTGTACATAAGGAAGTAGTGGATACATTTAAATGGATGGATTCCGATGAGTTCGGCGATGTTTTGGCCCTAGCAAACGCACTTCCAGGCCCAATTAATACGAAAATGGCGGGATACATCGGTTACCGGGTTGGCGGCGTGGTCGGCATGCTTAATGCCATTCTTTCCTCGATATTGCCGTCAATTATTCTGTTGATTGTGCTATTGACAACGCTGAATGCCTATAAGGACCAGCCGTGGGTCGCCGGTATGACAAAGGCTGTTGTCCCGGTTGTGGGCGTTATGCTGGGAACGTTAACATGGGATTTTATTAAAAAATCCACCAAATCGACTTTAGGATGGAAATGGACCATTGTTTTTGTTGTGGCAAGTGTTATTTTAATGGAATTGCTCAACGTCCATCCTGCGATCATTATTTTAGGCCTGCTAATTGGGGCCTTAGTAAAAAAGGATAAGAAAAAAGAAGAGGGGAAAAAGGAGAGAAGTTCAGCATGATCTATATTCAAATATTCTTGGCTCTTTTTATCCCGGGCATTCTAGGATACGGAGGCGGGCCTTCCTCCATTCCATTAGTTGAAAACGAGGTGGTGGACCGCTATCATTGGATGACGGTCAATGAATTCAGTGAAGTTCTGGCGATGGCCAACACACTGCCGGGGCCGATTGCAACGAAAATGGCCGGATACATCGGCTATGACCAGGCTGGAATCCTTGGAGCGGTTGTTGGGGTTTTTGCAACGGTTGCGCCATCATTGATTCTTATGATTGGTCTTCTAGGCTTATTGATGAAATATAAAGAATCACCGCAAGTCAAAAGGCTGACGATTGTGGTTCGGCCAATAATTGCTGTGCTTCTTGGAGTTATGACATTTGATTTCTTTTTTTCTTCGTATGAAGGGGAAGGGCTGTGGCAGACGCTTTTCCTTGGCGTCGTAGCCTACATCCTTATGCAAAAATTAAAAGTGCACCCTGCCTATGTTATTGCCGGATCACTCGTTTATGGGGGATTGGTCTTAGCTTAAAGGGCACGAAAGCCTCCGTTAACTGCAATCATGCAGTCATAAACGGGGGCTTTTCTTATGCTTCCAGCCAGGCTTGTGACCACTTTTCAATATCCCGCATCACCGGTTCCAAGCCCATTCCTTTTTCAGTCAGTGAATATTCAATCCGGACTGGCGTTTCCGGAAAAACTTCCCGTTTGACTATTCCTTCATTTTCCAAATCCTTTAACCGCTCGGACAGGACCCTGCCGCTTACGCCAATTGAGGATTCAATTTGGCAAAAACGCTGCGGTCCAGTGAGCAGCTGATAAATGATCATTCCTGTCCAGCGCTGTCCAAGCAAACCCATCGCTTTTTCAAACCTTGGGCAAATTGACTTATCCAAATGAAATCAACTCCTTACTACATATTATAATCGTAATGGCAAAAAATTAAATTACTTGACGCTATTAATTTATGAAAATATACTTACTTATATAAAGTAAGTAACTTAAAAATAATAAAATGGGAAAAATAGAGATAAATTCTTTCAAGACGGGGGACAAAACAATGAATTTTCATTCAAAGCCAACAACATTTGTGAGCCAGTTAACGATAAAGGTGCAGGATCTGGATCGCTCACTTAAATTTTATGAACAAATCATCGGCTTTAAGGTGCTGGAAAAAACAGACTCTTCCGCAAGTTTTACAGCAGATGGAAAAAATGTGCTTTTAAAAATTGAGCAGCCTGAAAATGTTATTCCTAAACAGCCGCGGACGTCAGGTCTTTATCACTTTGCCATTCTATTGCCGACTCGAGCGGACTTAGGAAAATTTATCAGCCATATGATCCAAATTCAATATCCGGTACAGGGAGCATCGGATCATCTCGTCAGTGAAGCGTTATATTTAGCTGACCCTGATGGTAATGGTATTGAAATTTACAGCGACCGTCCTTCATCAGAATGGAAATGGAATGGCAGCGAGGTTGTAATGACAACAGAGCCAATGGATGTGCAAGGAGTGTTAGCTGCTGGACAAGGTGCTGCCTGGAACGGCCTTCCAGCTGGCACGGTGATGGGCCATATTCATCTGCATGTTTCAGAGCTGGAAAAATCCGGTGAATTTTATACAAAGGGCCTAGGATTTGAGGTTGTATGTTCGTTTGCCGGCCAGGCACTGTTTATGTCTACTGGAAAATACCATCATCATATTGCCATCAATACATGGAGCGGCATTGGTGCACCAGCTGCTCCAGAGAACGGTGTGGGCCTAGAGTCATACACAGTAGTGCTGGAAAATGAAGAAAAGCGAAATGAAATAATTGAACAGCTGAAGAACGTAGGAGCACCCGTAACAGAAGAACAGGGAACATATATTACGGTTGACCCTTCTGGTAATCGGATTAAGCTGACTGTTTAAAAAACCTAAAAGATTGCCAGGAAATTCCTGGCAATCTTTTTTTGACAATTTTTTAACAATTACTAAAAGCATCATGATAATATGAGAAACCAAATCCCAATTTATGTGCTACAATATATGAAACTAATAAACAATCATAGAGGTGAAATCATGGCTTTTATGTACGCTCTGGTTGTCATCATTATTTTAGCGGCAATCGTTTTAACCCTTCGCGCTGCGGGAAAAATTGAGGAAGACTACGGCAAAAAGACGAAAAGAAACGCAAAGAATTTATCAATGATATATGGTGTCATTATTCTGCTATCAGTTGTTGCCCTTGGTGTTTATATAAGTTTCGTCTACTAGGATTTTCAAAAGGCATCGCCATACCGGCAGTGTCTTTTTTCTTTTCTAAAGGTAATGTTAAATTTAGCCGTTGATTTCCACTCCAGGCGCTACGCGCACCTTAGGGCGGTTCGGGAAGCCTCCTCGTCGCTAACGCTCCTGCGGGGTCTCCCCTGTCCCGCACTCCCGCAGGAGTCTTCGCGCCTTTTGCTCCAATCAACTTAGCAGCTAAACCAACATTATCCTCTAAAACATTTTTTCTAAAAATATTCATTATTCCCTTTTTAATAAATTTATTTTACAATAATATTTATTAATCTTAAGTAAAATAAGGTGATCTTTGGTGAGAGCTCAATTTAAATTATTAACTGCGATGTTCATTTGGGGAAGCATCGGTTTATTTGTGAAGAATATCAATCTATCATCGAGCGAAATAGCTTTGCTGAGGGGTGCTATAGGGAGTATATTTTTGCTGGGGATTTTTATATTAATGAGGCAAAAAATTTCTATCCAGGCATTGAAGCAAAATGCGCTTCTGCTAATCCTATCCGGGGCTGCCCTTGGCTTTAATTGGATCTGCTTATTCCAGGCGTATCAATATACAACCATTTCCAATGCGACGTTAAGCTATTACTTAGCGCCGATTATCGTACTAATCTTAGCCCCATTTATTCTCAAAGAAAAATTGACGCTATTTAATGCAGGCTGCATCCTTGCCGCGATGATTGGTTTGGCTTTGGTCAACTTTGGCGGCGGTAGCGGGGGCGGCGCCGATCAACATCTCATTGGCATCCTTTATGGCTTGCTCGCAGCCGTGCAATATGCAGCCATCATTTTAATTAATAAGTTTATTAAAAATTTATCGGGGTTTGAAACCACGCTTGTGCAGTTAATTGTCGCGGTTGTGGTGCTTTTCCCATACGTTTGGGCAAAAGAGCCAATGGACTTTTCCGGTCTAGGCTGGAATGCCATCCTATTTATTCTTATTATCGGAATCGTCCACACAGGGATTGCTTACTTCCTGTACTTTACTTCATTAAAAGAATTAAAAGGGCAGACCATTGCTGTGCTTAGTTATCTTGATCCTGTTTCTGCCGTTATTTTTGCCGCAATTTTCCTTGGTGAAAACATGAGCGTGATTCAAATAGCCGGGGGTATGCTTATTCTTGGGTCAACCTTTCTCAGTGAGAGAAGGGCCATGAAGGCACAGGCCGCTACTGTATAAATGAAGTTTTTAGGAACCGGAATCCAGCTGATTTCGGTTTTTTTTATGTTTATTGGACCTTTTTTCAAAAGATTAATGAGAACATCTATACGATTTGGAGATGGGAGGAATAGGGTATATTACAGATTATATAAACAGAAGGTGAAATGGTGGATTTTAATCTGTATGTGTATATTAGACAAGAATCACTGATTTTGGTTCCGGTGCTATATATTATTGGATTGTTTTTAAGGCAAACTCCGCACGTTCCTTCATGGGTTCATCCGTGGATTCAATTGATTTTTGCAAGCGTTGCCTGTCTGCTTTATTATGGAGTTGAAATTCAATCTGTGATCCAAGGAATTCTTGTATCGGGATTAGCAGTTATCTCAAGGGATTTGATTGACCACACTATTTTTGGGGTGAATGAATCAAGAAACAAGCGGAAAAATAAAGAATTAGAAAATGATCGAGAGAGCTGATCTTAATAAACGGAGGCAGCCCATTTAAAAATGCCAACAAGTGTTGGCATTATTACATATCTCCGGAATAATTGAACGCTTGGACTCATTTTAATCCAAGCGTTATTAGCAAAAATTATTAGCAATCCTGAACTTTATTATGATGCAGCGGAGGCGGAATGAGCCAGCCTTTTTCTTTGTTCATGCGAAGAACTTTTTCCGCGAGGGCAGCTTTTTGCATATGAAATTGCCCATACATCATGGCGAGATCTTCTCTTATGCACTTTCCCATCATAGTGCTGCATGCAACCATACCTGCGGCAATATGAGCACCAAGGGTGGCCGCTATCGCAGGATCGGGAACTCTGGCCCCAGCAGGGATATCCTCAAGACATGCATCAGGCGGTTCTGGTGACGCTGGCGGCAAGGCAATTCCGTTTTCCTTTAGCAGCTGTTCGATTTGTTTCTTTTGCTGCTGGCCAAGCTCAACAGACTCTTTTAATAATTTTTTTAAATCCTCGTCCCCCGCATGATTTAACATCACCTGATGACCGGCAATCATCGCATTTTCAGCTAAATCAGATGCCCAAAGATCAAAGACTTCTCCGTAGTGCAATGGTTCTTCCTTTGGATTTCCGCTTAAAATTCCCATCGTGAGCCTCCTTAATTGGTAAGAAATATTATTCATTTTCGTGCCACCTTTCACCTGCACGATGGTAGTTTATCCAATGAGTTATGACATTATTGATGGTATGGAGAGCCTTTTTAAAAGACAGTAAATATTTAATGATATACTTATAAAAAAGGACTCCTAAGGGGGAAGCAATGAGTTTTATTTATGCTGCTTTTTTTATTCTCGGTATTTATTATTTAATCCGTTATAGGCTAAACCTAAAGAAAGCGGCTGAAATGACCGACTCGGCAATTTATCCTAAAGATCAGCATGAGTTTTCAAGCATACTGATCTCGACAGAGTGGAAAGAGATGCAGCCGCTGATGAAAAATACGGGCACCTATCAGCTGGTCAAATGGGGAACTGTTGGCGTGATTATATTTTTCGCTATTCTTTTTGGAATCCTTATCTTTACGGATTGGCTTGATTCTCAGCTGCTTAGCTTTGCCTATTTTTTCTTCTTGCTGATCAATATGGTCAAGCATAAAGGCAATCTTTACCTGCTGCCAAAAGGAATTATCCTTAACAGCAGATATTATTCGTTAAATCAAATCGCCTCATACCAGGCAGAAAAAATTATCCGCTGGCATGAGTTATATGGGCTCCATTCACGCGTGGATCATGGGTATAAGCTTACTTTTAAAATAAAAAATCAGCTTATACAGCCGCATGAAATCGTTATAGAGGAAAGCGAGCAGATAGAAAAGGTAATAAGTATTCTTGGTGATCTTGGAATTAAAGGAATTCTTAAAGCTGATAAAGAATCTAATCAAATGATAAATGGGTAAGGGGGAACTTCAATGTCTATACAAGAAGGTTTTGTAGAGGTTACAGGTGGAAAGGTATGGTATCAGCGTCATGACAATGGAACTGGCAATACTCCGGTTATCATCCTGCATGGCGGTCCGGGGTCATCGCATTTTTCGTTACAAGGCTTAAAGGTGCTTGCTGATGAACGTCCGGTTATTTTTTACGATCAATTAGGATGCGGTAAGTCGGATCGGCCTGATGATACCTCATTATGGACGATTGATCGTTTTGTCGAGGAATTAGGGCAAATCCGAAAAACACTTTCACTTAAAAATGTACATATACTCGGTCATTCCTGGGGGACAACGTTAGCTGCGGCCTATCTTTTTACAAAGCCAGAAGGCGTGAAAAGTGTAATTTTTTCAAGCCCATGCTTAAGCGCGCCATTATGGGCAGAAGACCAGGAAAAAAATCGGCAATTATTGCCTGAAGATGTTCAGGAAACCTTACGGCGATGCGAGGAAAACGGAACGACTGACTCTGAGGAATACAAAGAAGCTACAGCAGTATTTAATAAGCGTTTTGTTTCCAGTTTGGAGCGAACCCCAGAGGAAATCGCAGCAAGTGCCAAAAATAGAAATTCTGAAATCTATAATATTATGTGGGGACCTTCAGAATTCCATGTAACGGGTAATTTGAAAAATTTTGACTGCACTTCACGCCTGCATGAAATCACGATCCCAGCTCTATTCACCTGCGGCCGCAATGATGAGGCCACACCAAAATCAACTGAATACTTCAGCAGCCTCACACCTAACGCGAAGTTTCATGTCTACGAAAACAGCGCACACATGCCTTATCTTGAAGAAACAGAAGAGTATGTTAGAGTGGTTAGTGAATTTTTGCGTGAGGCTGAATGAATGCATTACTAAAGACCTAAGCTTGTTTTGCTGGGTCTTTTTTTAATTTGTGGGCTTGGTTGGGGGCGGGGTGAGCTGCTTTTTGGACAGAAGCGGCGGTAAAACTATCGAAGGAGTCTGAAGAAGACCGAACTTTGGACTAAGAGGCTAGTAAAACACTCTGAAGAGTCTAAAGGCAAGCAGACTTTGGACAGAGAATCTAGTAAAACACTTTAAAGAGTCTAAAGGCAAGCGGACTTTGGACTAAGAGGCTAGTAAAACACTCTAAAGAGTCTAAAGGCAAGCAGACTTTGGACAGAGAAACTAGTAAAACACTTTAAAGAGTCTAAAGCCAAGCGGTCTTCGGACAAAGGAACAAGTAAACCACACAAGCGAGTCTAAACCCAAGCGGTCTTCGGACAAAGAAACTAGCAAATCACGCAAAGGAGTCTAAAGCCGAGCGGTCTTCGGACAAAGGAACAAGTAAACCACACAAGCGAGTCTAAACCCAAGCGGTCTTCGGACAAAGAAACAAGTAAACCCACACAAAGGAGTCTAAAGCCAAGCGGTCCTCGGGACAAGAAACAAGTAAACCACACAAGCGAGTCTAAACCCAAGCGGTCTTCGGCCAAAGAAACTAGTAAACCCACACAAAGGAGTCTAAAGCCAAGCGGACTTCGGACAAAGGAACAAGTAAACCACACAAGCGAGTCTAAACCCAAGCGGTCTTCGGACAAAGAAACTAGCAAATCAC
>NZ_JBXAFB010000003.1:0-33750 GCF_058792595.1 Cytobacillus sp. MT66 | reverse complement strand
CACGCAAAGGAGTCTAAAGCCGAGCGGACTTCGGACAAAAAACCAGAAAATCAAACAAATTAATCTAAAAACATACACTCCTGAATAGAAATTCTAGTAAATCCCAAATAAGATCAGACATCCGACTAAAAAACTAGTGAAAATTACAAAAATACTAAATTCCTTTAACGCCAAAAAGGACTTTCGTATTGACGTGCTAAAGAAACTAATATAGAATCATCACAGAAGATTAAAATTATTCCAAAATAGGAGGTGGTTGCCAATGAGTAAAGAGATGGAATTAGTAGAAAAAGTAGATAGCGAATTTCGTGTTCGTACATATTTAGGAAAAACAGCCAAGGCTGTAACTGCCGTCGCTGTCATTTGGTCGATTTTTCAAATCTTTTCAGCAGGTGCGGGGATTTTTGACGCAATCACCTTAAGAGCCTGGCATATGATGTTTTTGCTTGTTGTCACTTTCTTGCTCTATCCTGCAACGAAAAAAGGAAAACGGACGCTTACCTTCCCGTCTGTATTTGATATGATTTGTATTCTATTAAGTATTGCATCAACCGGTTATTTACTAGCTTCCTATAAAACGATTGTGCTAAGAGGCGGGTATTTGCTGCTTCCGGATTATATCTTTGGTGCGATCGGAATCATTATGATATTTGAGGCTGCCCGCCGGGTGGTAGGAAATCTAGCAATCTTAGCATTGATCTTTTTCCTTTATAATTTCTTTGGTCCACTGGTACCTGGCATCTTCGGACATGGCGGCTTTAGCGTCAAACGGATCATTGATTACCTATACTTCGGCAGCGAAGGCGTTTTTGGAATTGCTATTGGGGTTTCGGCTACATTTGTGTTCCTGTTTATCCTATTTGGCGCCTTCTTGAGCAGAAGCGGGTTCAGCCAATTTATTAATGATTTTTCATTAACGATTGCTGGACGGTCTCCGGGCGGACCGGCGAAGGTAGCGGTCATTGCCAGCAGTTTGATGGGGATGATCAACGGAAGTGCCTTGGCGAATGTGGCGACAACCGGAACATTAACTATCCCGCTTATGAAAAAAAATGGCTACAAGCCGCATTTTGCTGGAGCTGTTGAAGCTGTTGCCTCAACCGGAGGACAGTTTGCACCGCCAATCATGGGTGCTGCGGGGTTTGTTATGGCGGAATATTTAGGCGTTTCCTATACAGTCGTCATGATTGCAGCTATTATTCCAGCGTTTCTTTATTACTTAACTTTAATCATGGTTGTTCATTTTGAGGCAAGACGTTTAGGGTTAAAAGGGCTCTCTAAAGAAAACATTCCGAATGCAATAGAAGTCCTCAAGAAACAAGGCCACCTATCTCTCCCATTATTTGTATTGATGGGTATGTTATTCATGGGTTATACCCCTTTATATGCTGCGGTATTCTCCATCATTGCCTGTGTAGTGGCAAGCTGGCTGCGCAAAGAAACAAGAATGGGGTTAAAGGACATTCTTTTAGCCCTTGAAGAGGGTGCAAAAGGGGCCGTTGGAGTGGCTGTTGCCTGTGCAGTCATCGGAGTCATCATTGGAACAGTGTCCTTAACCGGACTTGGCCTTAATTTTGGCTACAGTGTTATGAATTACACAAATGATAGTATCCTAATTGCTGGTTTACTGGTCATGATTATGAGTATTATTTTGGGCATGGGTGTTCCTGGTGTTGCAGCCTATGTAATTGTTGCAACAGTTGGTGCCCCAGTATTAATTAATCTTGGTGTTACACCGCTTGCTGCCCATATGTTTGTCCTAATTTATGCATGCCTGTCTAATATTACGCCTCCAGTCGCCCTTGCTTCTTATGTGGCTGCCGGAATTGCGCAAACCAATCAGATGAAAGTGTCAATGGCAGCTGTTAAGCTTGGCCTAACCGGCTTTATCCTGCCGTTCTTCTTTATTTTTAACGAACAGCTGCTGCTTGGGGCTAACCCATATTCTGAAAGTATCATCCCAGCAATTACGGCAACGATCGGCTGTATTTCACTGGCAGCTGGTCTGCAGGGCTGGCTAATGATGAAAGCTAATGTTATTCAGAGATTGATTTTTCTGGCAGTAGGAATTTTGATGATTACACCAGGAGCCGTTACAGATTTTCTGGGTATTGGCTTACTGCTGGTGGTTATTGCTTGGCAGTGGGTGGCGAAAAAGAAATATGAACAAGAAGAGTTTAGCCAATCTGTGAGCTAACAATATTAGAAATCTCCCGCTAAATTTGGCGGGAGATGAATATAAAAAAGGGAGAGGTTAGAAAAAATGTTAGGAAAGAAAAAATGGCATGTATTATTATTATGTATGCTTAGTGCAGTTCTTGTGCTGAGCGCTTGCGGAGGCGGCGGAGAAAGCGCTTCAGGCGAGGAAAGCAAAGGGGAAGAAAAGAGCAAGCCGCAAAATTTAAACTTCCCGACAGCTTCAACAACAGGTACGATTTATCCGCTTGGTTCAGCAATGGCAAATCTATGGAATACTGAAATTGAAGGATTGCGTGTAAACGCTCAAGCTTCTAATGGCGGCGTTGACAACCTGAATCAATTGAAAGATGGCGAGTCACACATTTCATTTGCTACATCTGGAATTATTTGGGAAGCTTTTAATGGAGAAAGAGGATTTAAGGATCGCAAGTATGATGGTGTTCGTATTGTTGCTGGACTTTACTATAATCCAAACCAATTCGTTGTCCGCAAAGATTCAGGAATTGAATCTGTTGGTGATATAAAAGGCAAGAAATTTGCTCCAGGAGCAACAGGAAGTACACCTGAAGTAGAATCTAGTATTATTCTTCCAGCTTATGGAATGAGCTATCCAGATGATATTAAGGCAAACTTTGTTGGTTTTACTGAAGCGATTGATTTAATGAGAAATAAGCAGCTTGATGGTGCGTTAATCCAAGCAGGCCTGCCAACTGCTGCTGTAACTGAAATGACGCAAACAGCTGATGGAGTATTAATCGGCATTGAGCCAGAAATCCGCAAACAATTAATGGAAGAATATCCTTGGTACTCTGAAATGACGATTCCAGCAGGAACCTATGAAAACCAAGATAAAGATGTTGATACACTAGCCATTAAAATGATGCTAATTGCTGATGAATCAGTTGATGACGAAACCATTTATCAAATGACAAAGGTTTTCTGGGAAAAGCTAGGGGAGCTTGAGTCCTCTCACGCGATTGTTAAACAAATGGATATTGAAAACGCCACTACAGAGCTAGCAGGCATTCCATTACATGAAGGTGCTAAGCGCTATTATGAGGAAAAAGGTCTATTAAAATAAAAGTAGAATTTTTTGTGAAGCCAGGACAGCTGTTCTGGCTTTTTTATACTTTTTTCCAATAAAAGCATTTCATTTTGTTTCCGAAATGTTAATTGGTACTATTATAGTGAATCCATAAAGAAAGGTTAGTTATAAATGGCAAATATACAAATTCCTGTTTCAGTCTTGAATCTTGTTCCCATTCGCCAAGAGCAGTCCCCAAAGGATGCCATAGATGCCATGGTCGATTTGGCTCAGGCAACAGAAAAAATGGGCTACACGAGATACTGGATTGCAGAACATCATAATACAACTACTTTAGTCAGTTCAGCTACATCCATCTTAATCAAACATACACTAGAGCACACCGATCACATCCGTGTTGGGTCAGGCGGGGTTATGCTTCCGAATCATGCACCATTAGTGGTAGCCGAACAATTTGGCACCATGGCAACAATTTATCCAGACCGTGTGGATTTAGGACTCGGCCGTGCACCCGGTACAGATATGCTGACAGCAAGCGCTCTAAGGAGATCCAAAAATGATTCTGTCTACACATTCCCTGAAGATGTGAAGTCATTGTTGACCTATTTTGGACCTGCAGAACGCCAAAGTTATGTAAAGGCCTTTCCAGGGGTTGGCTTGAACGTGCCAATTTATATTCTTGGATCCTCCACAGACTCTGCCCATCTAGCGGCGAAATTAGGGCTGCCATATGTATTTGCTTCTCACTTTGCGCCTAGATTCATGGAAGAAGCGATCTCTATTTATCGCAGAGAATTCAAGCCATCAGAATACTTGGATGCTCCTTATATGATGGTTTGTTTAAATGTCATTGCAGCAGAAAGCGATGAAGAAGCGAAACGAGAACAAACAACGATGCAGCAATTTTTCCTAAACGTGGTTCGCGGTTCACAGAACACGCTGCAGCCGCCAGTTGACACAATGGATGGCATTTGGAGCCCGCAGGAAGAATACGCTGCCCTATCGATGTCAAGCGTGACCTTACTTGGAAGTAAAGAATCCATCAAAGAGCAGCTGGCAAACTTCCAAGAAAAATATAACGTAGACGAAATTATGGCTGTGTCATATATTTACGACCCTGACAAACAAAAACGTTCCTATGAAATTCTTAAAGAAGTAGTGGACGGCCAGTAGGACAGGGTGCCTGTTATAAAAGCCTCGGTTTTTCGAAGAAGCCAATTATAAAAGTTGGGTTAGTTCCTATGGTGTCCAGCCAACAAAATGCAATTGTTGGCTGGACACCTGAATTTTTAAAGGATTTCTCTATTTAACCTTGATCAAAATGACTGCAAATCTAATCGGCATGGTATTTATAAATGATTAAGAATAAAAGTGCAGCCATGAAATTTATCTCAAAAAGCAGATTATAATTGTCATAAAAACGGCACAATCATATAATTGTGTGAAAAAAGGATGCGTATCATGCCGATTAATTCTTTCGAAAACTATCCGATGAGTTGGAAGCCAACGATTGATAAAACTAAAAAGCCTATTTATCAAGAACTAGCAGGGCAATTGGAACAGGATATTACAAATGGAGTTTTGTTGCCCGGAACCAAACTTCCTCCACAGCGAGAATTGGCCGATTATTTAGATTTAAATTTGAGTACCATTTCAAAAGCGTTTAAAGTTTGTGGGTTAAAGGGCTTGTTAAGTTCATCTGTTGGCAGTGGCACATTTGTCTCATATGATGCGTTATCGAATGCGTATTTACTTGAAGATACAAAGCCGCAGCAAATTGAAATGGGAGCAACACTGCCAGACAATGCTTCTTACGAGCCGTTGTTACTCCAACTAAAAAGCATGCTGCAAGAGACAGATTATGAAAAATGGTTTGGTTATGGTCGACCAGGCGAAAGCCTTTGGCAAAAGGATGCCGCAGTAAAGCTCATCCGACGAGGCGGGTTTGAAACAACAGTTGATCACATTTTATTTGCAAATGGGGGTCAAAATGCAATGGCTGCTACACTGGCAAGTCTATGTTGGCCAGGAGATCGCATTGGTGCTGACTATCATACGTACCCAGGCTTAAAAACTGTTGCATCGATGCTTAGTGTGCAAATAGTTCCGATAAAATCAGAGAACTATGAGTTGAGTCCAACGGCTTTTGAAGAAGCGTGTAAAAATGAAAATATTAAAGGCATTTACTTAATTCCAGATTATCATAATCCGACAACTTCTTGCATGTCTGTTGAGAATCGAAAAGGGATTGCAGCTATTGCCAAAAAATATAATCAGTTCATTATTGAAGATGCAACGTACCATCTCCACAGTGAAAAAACCTTACCGGCAATCGCATCTTTCGCACCAGAACAGGTCATCCATATTGCGAGTTTATCGAAATCAATCGCACCAGGGTTACGCCTAGCCTATGCAGCGGTGCCGAGTCAATATAAGGAGCTAATTGCAAAAGCACTTTACAATTTAAATATAACAGTATCCCCCTTATTAGCAGAACTTACTGCACGTACGATTGTATCAAATCAATTTAAAGTCTTAATTGAGAATCATCGGAAACAAACGATTATCAGGAACCAAGTCGTCAATCGATATTTAGCAGATTATACTTGTTTAGGTACTGAAACAGGTATCTTTCGTTGGCTGTTATTGCCTGGCAAAGTGACAGGTGCTGAATTTGAAAAATTAGCTGCGCAGCAGGGTGTACAAGTGTATGCAGCTGAACGTTTTGTAGTTGGAAATAGTTGTCCAGAGAGGGCTGTGAGGGTTGCTATCTGTGCAACGGAATCACTAGAAGAGCTTGAGCGAGGATTGGTGATCCTGAAACGTTTACTAAACGAGCTTACATAATATTGTTTGCCACACAATTATAATATTGTGTGGCTTTTTGTATGCGTGCTATGATGATTTAAATCTAAATGGAAAAAGAAAGGGAGGTTAAGGATGTTAGCTAAAGATAATGTAAAAGTTTTAGACGCTCAATCAGCTTGGCTGCAAAGCTATCTAACTTCTCCAGAAAAACAACAACAATTATATAAAAAAACATTAATTGTTATTGTTATATCCCAAGTTTTTGGCGGGGCAGGACTTGCAGCAGGGATCGCAGTAGGGGCACTTCTCGCACAAAACATGTTAGGTACAGATAGTGTAACGGGAATTCCGACGGCGTTATTTACTTTAGGTTCAGCAGGAGCCGCCCTGCTTGTCGGCCGATCTTCTCAGAGATTTGGTCGTCGCATCGGGCTTGCGGCAGGATTTTTGGCCGGAGGGATCGGTGCCATTGGCGTTGTTATTTCAGCAATTATGAATAGTATTCTACTTTTATTTGCTTCACTCCTAATCTATGGGGCAGGGTCTGCGACAAACCTGCAAGCACGCTATGCTGGAACTGACTTAGCAACCTCAAAACAAAGAGCAAGCCATGGTTTCTACCACATTCGGTGCTGTTGCGGGCCCCAATTTAGTAGATGTAATGGGTGATTTCGCTATATCCTTAGGAATTCCTGCATTAGCCGGTCCATTTATATTAGCTGCAGCAGCTTATATACTTGCAAGTTTAGTTCTGTTCATTTTGCTTCGTCCTGATCCCTATGTAGTTGCAAAAGCAATATCAGATGCCCAAAAAACAACTGGTCATTTGCTTTCTGAGGAAAAATCTAAATTATTATCGACAAACAGGCGAGCAATTTTTGCGGGATCCGCAATAATGATCCTGACTCAATTTGTGATGATGGCCATTATGACGATGACACCTATACATATGGGACACTATGGACATAGTTTGAATGATGTAGGGCTTGTCATTGGGTTTCATATAGGGGCTATGTTCCTGCCTTCGTTAGTAACAGGTTTTCTTGTTGATAAAATTGGCCGTTCAGTTATGGCTATGGCTTCAGCTATTACGCTGCTTGCTTCTGGCATTTTAGCCGCTTTGGGACCTGCAGATTCGATGGCACTACTCATTACAGCACTTGGTTTACTAGGACTTGGCTGGAATTTTGGCTTAATCAGTGGTACAGCCATCCTTGTAGATGCAACTCACGCTTCTACTCGGGCTAAAACCCAAGGGTCTGTAGATGTTTGGATTGCTTTATCAGGAGCATTAGGAGGAGGCATATCTGGAATGGTTGTAGCACAATTTAGTTATGCAGCCCTTTCAATTGCTGGTGCAGTCCTTTCATTATTGATTATTCCAATGATTATGTGGGCCGGTATCAATAAACAGAGGAAGATCTAAATAAAGATAAATGAATATTCAATGTGCCAACGAGTAATGAAAGCTATTAAACTTTTAACATAATGTTATACGTAATTTAAAAAAGTAGGGGTATATTGATGAAAAGACGCCCCTATCTTCGAAGTTGATAAATTGGACTAAAAGAACACCTTTTATAAATCCAAACCTCTAAAATAAGGTTACTATCCCTTTGTCCCCAGGCTCTCACCCTTATTTAAAAAATGAATACACTGTTACAGGCGTTTATCACAAAAAGCCGGATTCTTGAATAGGGGAGAGAAGGACGTGTATCATTTTTCAAATGGAGGGTTTCCTTATTTTGTACAGCCGGGTGGCCAATATGGGATGCCTGGCCTGCATTTTTACACCACACCAGAGGAATTTTATAGAACGAATCCTGGAGTGAATCCATATCAGCAAATGGCTGGCCAGCCTAATTTTATACAAGCGGCCAATACAGGACAAAAGGATTGCATAACCCAAAGAGAAGTCGAGTTGATGCGAAATGAGCGCAGCCTATGGGAAGAACATGTAGCATGGACGAGGATGGCCATTATCAGCTTGACCTTTAAATTGCCGGATGTCGACTTTGTCCTCGCACGTTTGTTGAAAAATGCAGATGATATGGGGAATATGTTCAGGCCGATTTATGGGGAGGAAGCAGCCAACACATATGCTACTTTAATCAAGGAGCATTTACTGGTAGCTGCAGATCTAGTAAAAGCAGCGATTGCGGGCAACACCCAAGGAGCAGCAGAAGCAGAACGGAAATGGTATGCAAATGCAGATAAAATCGCCGTCTTCCTCAGCAATGTAAATCCATACCTGCCAAGGGAAAAAGTCAGACAAATGTTCTATACCCATTTGAGATTAACCAAGCAAGAAGCCGTATCGATGATTCAAAAGGACTATCAAAAGGATATTGCCGTCTACGATGCAATCGAAAAGCAGGCAAGAGAAATGGCCGACATGATCTCAGATGCAATGATTAAACTATACCCCAACCTGCAGAGATAGAAAAGGACAGAGGGACAGGCACCTTGTCCCGCGGACATTGAGACAGCCCCTTTTACGGACAGAGAACCTGTCCCTCTGTCCCACGAGCCTAAATCAAATAAGATTTAGGCTTTTCTATTTCTTCTGTAAAGTTTATCCTAGTAGTAAGGGCTGGAAATATTGTATGTCCGCACCAGCCAATGAAATAATAGGTAATAGAATTTGCTACGGGAAAAAGGAGTAATTGTTAATGAAAACACTATATATCGATTGTATTTCGGGAATCAGCGGCGATATGTTTATCGGTGCTCTCCTTGATGCAGGAGCAGATCCTGCGGTCTTAGAGGAAGAATTAAAAAAGCTTCGTTTTGAAGATGAATATCAATTGGCATGGAAAAAGGTGATAAAGAACGGAATCACAAGCACCAAGTTCGATGTCGTGCTAACGCAGACAGATCACCTTCATGAACATGATCATCACCACCATCACGAGCACGATCATGATCATGATCATGATCACGCACATGAACATAACCATGATCACAATCACCAGCACGGGCATGATCACGCACATGAACATAACCATGATCACAATCACCAGCACGGGCATGATCACGAACATCACCATGATCACCAGCATACTCATGATCATCACCATAATCACGAACATAATCATGAACATGAACATGACCATCACCATCACCACCATCATCATGACCACGATCATCGCTCATACAGTGATATCGCAAAAATGATTGAAACATCGGAATTAGCACCCGAAGTCAAGGACATGTCCTTAAAAATCTTCCGGAAAATTGGCGAAGCTGAAGGACATATTCATGGAGTGCCATTGGAAAAGGTTCATTTTCATGAAGTAGGCGCAGTGGATTCGATTATAGATATTGTCGGGGCAGCGATCTTAATTCATCAATTAGGAATCAAAACCATCAAATCCTCGCCGGTCCCAGTAGGTTCTGGAAAAATACATATTGACCATGGCATCTATCCTGTCCCCGCACCGGCCACTCTAGAAATATTAAAAGGGGTGCCGATTGAACAAAGCGATGTGAGATTTGAATTGACCACGCCAACGGGCGCCGCCATTGCAGCGGTGCTGGCAGAAGAATTCAGCACACTTCCATCTATAAAAGTGAAATCTATTGGCTATGGTGCCGGTACAAAAACGTTTAAAGACCGGCCAAATGTCCTACGGGTCATCATAGGGGAATAAAGCGATGGCACAGCACCCGCACAATGATGAACATATAGATGATCAGATGGTTAAGATGGAAGTCAATCTTGATGACACGCCAGGCGAATGGCTTGGCTATGTTATGGATTTACTGTTTGAAGCAGGGGCGAACGATGTCTTTTACACACCGATTTATATGAAAAAAAACCGTCCAGGTGTTTTACTCCAGCTCCTAACGAATTGTAACAATATCGATAAAATGAAAGAAATATTATTTAAAGAAACCACAACGCTGGGTGTACGTTATTACTATTTAACGGTTCACCGGCTGGAAAGAAAATTTACCACAATTGAAACAGAATGGGGGCCTGTCACCGTCAAGAAGGGCTATTATGAAGGTGAACTCGTGCAAAGCGCCCCAGAATATGAGGAATGCAAGAGCATTGCCAAGATTCATCAGATTCCATTGAAACAGGTCTATGAACAGGTTTGGAAGACAATCGCCCAAAAATAAATACTATGATATGCGGATAAGGTGACCAGCCTTATCCGTTTTTTTTTATGGTTTAAAAAACAAACTGTTATACGTTTCGCTCTATTAGCAGAAAATAATTGGAAGAGGAATGAGTCTATCACCGTTACAATAGTTAATTACAAATCGATGTGTTGAAAAAATAAACAAATAATATTTCAGTTTGTCCTATTGACAGGATTATTCTGAACAGTTTAAAATGATAACGTTCACATCGTGATGCGAATATCAACACTATAGCGGATTTTGTAATCTCCTAAGCCTTTGGTGGATAAAAGTGTTGCAAAATAGTAGTACCTTTAGTAGGAAATGGCATTTGTCCTAAACTGCTGTTGATTTTCGTAATGATAAACCAGCCCTCTGCAGGCGGCTTGCCCGCGGAAAGCTTCCGTCTAAAGTTGGCTGATAAGAAGAAAAGATGATTATTCAAAAACTAGAAAACTACTTTGGGGTGACAGCGATGCCTTTAGTTATTATAGCTATTGGGGTACTATTCTTAATAATTTTAATCATGGGTTTCAAATTAAACACATTCGTTTCATTAATCCTTGTTTCATTTGGCGTAGCTTTAGCGCTAGGAATTCCGATGGGCGATGTTGTTAAATCAATTGAAAGCGGTTTAGGCGGAACGCTAGGCCATATTGGATTAATCTTTGGTTTCGGTGCTATGCTTGGACGATTAATCGCAGATTCAGGCGGTGCCAATCGGATTGCGATCACATTAATCGATAAATTTGGCGAAAAAAGAATTCAATGGGCAGTATTGTTCGCATCATTCATTTGCGGAATTGCCTTATTCCTTGAAGTAACCATCGTTTTATTAGTTCCAATTATCTTCTCAATTGCAAAAGAATTAAAAGTATCTATTGTTCATTTAGGTCTTCCAATGGTTACAGCGGCATTAGCAACACATGCGTTCTTGCCTCCGCATCCTGGACCTACGGCTGTTTCAGCTGAATATGGGGCAAATATCGGTTTGGTTTTAGTTTATGGAATTATTGTCGCTATTCCAACCGTTCTTATTGCAGGTATCTGGTATCCGAAAATCGCTAAAAAGATTGTTCCAACTGCCTGGACTAGAGAAGGCAGTGAATCATTTGGCATTCAGAAAACATTTAAGCTTGAAGAAACACCTGGTTTTGGAATCAGTGTATTTACAGCATTATTCCCAGTCATCTTAATGGCGATTGGTGCCATTGTTGATATGATCCAGCCTGCTATGGGATTTGGAGATAATTGGTTCGTCACGTTCATTCGTTTTATTGGTAATTCTTCAACTGCGATGGTGCTTTCATTATTATTTGCCATCTATACAATGGGAATAAGAAGAAAAATTCCAATGAAGCGCTTAATGGATTCTGCTACCGGCGCAATCAATTCTTTAGGAATGCTGTTATTGATTATCGGAGGCGGCGGTGCCTTAAAACAGGTTCTAATTGACGGCGGTGTTGGTGATTATGTTGCTAAACTATTTGAAGGTTCTGCCATGTCACCAGTCCTATTTGCTTGGACAGTTGCAGCTATCCTGCGTATTTGCTTAGGCTCAGGAACAGTAGCTACTTTAACAGCCGCTGGACTAGTTATCCCAACTCTTGGTACTATGCCTGATGTAAACCTTGAACTAGTTGCTCTTGCAACAGGTGCAGGAAGCGCCATTGCTTCACATGTTAATGACGCTGGGTTCTGGATGGTTAAAGAATCACTAGGCATGACCTTAAAAGAAGCTTTTGGAACCTATACGGTACTCTCTACCATCGTTGCACTGGTCGGTTTAGGAGCAACATTAGTGTTAGATATATTTATCTAACAACCAAAAGAAACCATTTTATGAAATCAATAAAATGGTTTCTTTTTTTGTCTGCTCTAATACATTTATATGATGAAACCGCTTTTATTGATGGATAAAATTGTTTATAATTAGGTTAGTGTTGCAAAATGCATAAAGATTAAAAGGGTCAAATACTTGAATACATAAAAACAATAAGGGGCAGGTGGCAAAGGGATGAACGAGAAATACGAAAGACTGCAAGAGATTTTAAAAGAGATGGGGAATGTGGTTGTTGCTTTTTCTGGCGGGGTTGATAGCACGTTTTTATTAAAAGTGGCGGTAGATGTGCTGGGAGCTGACAATGTATTGGCAGTGACAGCCGATTCTGAAACCTACCCTTCCAGCGAATTAGAGGAAGCAAAGAAGCTCGCTAAACTCATCGGTGCGAAACACCAGGTGATTGAAACCTCGGAATTAAGCATTCCAGGATACGCGGAAAATGACCAGAACCGCTGTTATTTCTGTAAAAATGGCTTATTCGAAGAGATCGAACCGATTGTAAGACAAAAGGGTTTCACAAATGTTGTATACGGATTAATTGCCGATGACATGGGTGAACACCGCCCAGGCGTTCGTGCTGCAAGAGAACACGGAGTCCGCGGCCCGCTGCAGGAGGCCAATTTATATAAAGATGAAATTCGCGAGCTTTCCAAGCAACTAAACCTGCCAACTTGGGAAAAGCCATCTTTTGCATGCCTGTCTTCCCGAATTGCTTATGGAGAAAAAATCACGCAAGAAAAATTAACAAAGGTTGAAAAATCTGAAGCCTTTATCAAAAGCCTTGGCATCAGACAAGTGCGCGTCCGGACCCATCAGGAAATCGCCAGGATCGAGGTTGAGCCTCAGGATATGCAGGTGATTTTAGCAAACCATCAAGAAATCATGGAAAATCTCCAGCGGTTCGGATATAAATATGTCACCCTGGATCTTCAAGGCTATGTCAGCGGCAGCATGAATAAAGTGCTTGCCGCAAATGAAACGCGAGTCTAATTGGATGGGGTTTTTGGAAGGTGAAAGGCGAATGATTAAAGCATTGGTCATTGTCCCATACGAGGGACTTTATGAAATAATGAAAGAAGTTGAACATGAAGCAGAAGATTTCCAATTCCATATTGAGCTAGGAAATTTGCACGAAGGAGTCACGATTGCCAAGGAAGCCGAAAATAACGGCTACCATGTGATTATTAGCCGCGGCGGTACTGCATCGCTGATTCAGAAAGCAGTATCCATACCTGTGATCGATATTCCAGTGACAGGCTATGATGTGCTGCGGATTATCACCCTTGTTAAAGGATTTTCCCGGAAAGCAGCCATCGTTGGTTTTTCAAATATTACACAAGGAGCGGCCACGGTAAGCAAGCTTCTGGATTTGAATATGAAAACCATTACGATTACGGAAGAAACAGAGGTTCAAGGGGAATTATTGAATTTAAAAAATGCAGGTTATGAAGTAGTTATCGGAGACGTTATTACTGTAAAAGCTGCGAAACAATTAGGGCTTACAGGTGTCCTGATTACTTCAGGCAAGGAAGCAATTATTGATGCACTTGATGAAGCTAGAAGGTCCTATCACATTTTTTCGCGATTGCAGGAGAATGTTTCTTTGTTTCAGTCCATTCTCGATAGCCAAGAACACGCCATTGCCGTATTCGATATAGAGGAAAAGTTTATTTATGGCAATGGGCGTTTTCATAATGAATTTCAGTGGGTAACCATTGAAAAGCTCGATGAGATAAAAGGGCTCTTACAGGAAACAGGCAGGACACAGGAAAAACAAAGGAAAATCGTTCGGGTTGGCCATACATTGTGGAAAATAACAGCAAGCCCAAAAGATGGAGCAATTGCATTGTTTTTTGAGAAAAATCCGGCGGGCGAAACGATTACAGGTGACAGCTCAGCTGCGATAGAAGTCCATACTTCAGCTTCCAATATACCTTTTACAGGTAAAAGCAAATCAATTCAGCAAGTGTTATTGCAAATTAAAAACTATGGAAAAAGTAAGGAGCCAGTTTGGATAACCGGGGAAAAAGGTTCGGGAAAAGACCTGGCTGCCCGCTCTCTATATATAAGAAGAAAAACGGCGAATGAGCCGTTCATTATTGTGCGCTGTGATTTATTAAAAGAAGACCAGCAGTTGAATACTGACTTTTTTCATCAGCACTCCAATGGAATCGTGTATTTTAAACACATTGATCACTTAAATATAGCTAAGCAAACAGACTTACTAAAGGTAATAAGAAGCATTAAGCTGAACTGGTTTGCATCTTCTGAAAGCAATATCGAAGAAAAGGTCAATCAGGGCACATTCTCATGTGAATTATATGAGAAGCTTGAGCATAATCAGCTTCATATGCCGCCATTAAGAGACCGAAAAGACGATATCGATGATTTAGTGCATGTATTTATTTCGGAACTGCATCCGAAATTTGGCAATAGTGTCGTTGGAATTCGCCAGGACGCTTTAGAGGAGCTTATGAGCTATGACTGGCCAGGAAATGTCGGACAGTTAAAACAGGTTATTGCAGATGTATTTACCCATACTTCTTCATTTTATATTGAGAAGGAAGAGGTTGAAAAAGCTTTAAAACAAGCAGATCAGCCTAAAGAAAAGAAGGATGCAATAACGGCAGGAATCGATATCAGCGGAACATTAGAAGAAATAGAAAAGCAAGTTATCGAAAAAGTCCTTGAAGAGGAAGGGTTTAATCAGTCTAAAGCAGCCAAACGCTTAGGGATTAACCGATCCACATTATGGCGCAAGCTTAAATAGAGCTTGCGTTTTTTATTTTATGTAATTGATGCATAAAACAACATATGTTATTTAAGAAAAAATATATTGCTAAATGCAACAACTTCGTTTATGATTAGTGTTGTTGGAAGCGCTTTGAGGTTTAAACGTAAAAGTGAAATATCCATGGTGCATAATCAAATGAAGCAGTACAAGAAAACTTATCAGACGAACCTGTATAGGTGAATGAAATAAGATGAAAAATAAAAGAATGGATTTGGCTTTTAAAGGGGGGAGAAACCCGTGAGAATGGCGGTTATAGCCGATGATCTGACAGGTGCAAATGACACTGGTGTTCAATTTGCGAAAAAAGGCTTGAACACGACCGTGCTGTTTTCCGATACACCATTACAGCCAAAGCATATGAAGGAAGATGTGATTGTTTTAAATTCGGACAGCCGCGCGTTAAGTATGGAGAAAGCCTATGAAGCGGTCCATCATTTATCTGCACAATTAAAAGAACTCGGTGTTTCCAGGGTTTTTAAAAAAATAGATTCGACGATGCGGGGAAATATTGTTCCAGAGATTGACGCTGTCATGGATGTTTTTCAAATAAAGACGGCATTCGTAGTGCCAGCTTTTCCGAAAAGCGGCCGGACAACGTTAGACGGCTACCATTATGTCAATGACGTGCTCTTAGAAGAGACGGCCATTTCTCGTGACCCTGTCAGTCCTGTAAAAGAAAGCTTCCTGCCAAGGCTGCTTCAGGAACAGGGGAAAAGGAAGGTTGAACTAATTTCCATTTCCGATGTGAGAAAAGGGAAGAACCATCTGATAGGGAAGATGAATCAACTGACTTCAGATGAAAGAATCATTGTCATTGATGCAACAACGGATGAGGAAATGCAGACGATTGCTGATGCGGCTGAATCCTTAAAGGAATCTTTCCTCTGGGTTGGTTCGGCAGGGATTGCTGCCCACCTTTTCAGCGAAGAAGAAAGTAAGGAGCTATCCCATAGCGTTCAGATGCACGACCGGCCTCCGGTGCTGGTTGTTGCAGGCAGTGTCAATCCTATTATTGCATTACAGATTCAAGATCTGAAAGATAACTATAATATAGAAGAAATTATTCTTTCTCCTGAAGAGTTTTTTTATGAAGAGAGAAGACAGCAGGAAATTGAGCGTGCTGTCAATGCAGGTACGGCTCAGCTCGAAAAAGGTGATTTAGTCATTTCGACCAATCGGGAGCGGGAAGTCATTAAT
Organism: Cytobacillus sp. MT66; assembly: GCF_058792595.1. Lineage (NCBI taxonomy): Bacteria > Bacillati > Bacillota > Bacilli > Caryophanales > Bacillaceae > Cytobacillus > Cytobacillus sp. MT66. The sequence goes on along the minus strand of NZ_JBXAFB010000003.1, from coordinate 17,733 downwards.
CGAATTAAGGAACTTCAGCTGAAACTTGGCCTATCGAATTTCGAGGTAGGTTATACCATTGCCCAATCAATGGGTGAAATTGCCGGTCAAATCATCAAAAGCAAAGAAATTAGCGGGGCTGTTTTAACGGGCGGAGATATTGCTGGAGCCGCCTGCAAGGCCCTAAATGGCGAGGGAATTCGCGTCATTGGCGAAGTGGAAGCAGGGATTCCGTATGGAAAATTATTTGGCGGATTATTCGACGGGATGCAGCTTGTAACGAAAGCAGGTGCATTCGGAACCAAACAGGCCCTTTCCAGAGCACTGCAAACCATTACGGAAGAAAATGCTCAGAATTAACTTTGAGCTTCATTTTATAAATTGTTCACATGGGAGGAAATGAATATGGCTGCTAATAAACCAAGCATCGCAATCACAATGGGGGATCCTTCAGGTGTCGGACCCGAAATTATCGTTAAATCTTTAAATGATAAAAACGTCTATGACAATTGCCGCCCATTCGTTGTCGGCGATCTGAAAATCCTTAAAAGAGCATTAGATGTAACGAATATTGAGCTTCAATTAAATACCATTGAAAGTCCTGAAGAGGCTAAGTGCGAATACGGCACGATCGATATTGTTGATTTGGATCTAGTTTCGGAAGATCTGCCATGGGGCCAGGTGTCACCAGAAGCGGGAAACGCTGCCTTCCGCTATTTGGAAAGGGCGATTGCTTATGCCAATGAGCGAAAGATTCAAGGCATCTGTACAGCACCTTTAAATAAAGAAGCTCTTCACAAAGGTGGCCATGTCTATCCTGGCCACACAGAAATTTTAGCCGAATTAACCAATACAAAAGATTATGCCATGATGCTGTCCGCACCTGGCTTAAGAGTCATTCATGTAACGACACATATCGGCCTGCTTGATGCGATTAATAATATTAATGTTGATCGTCAGTACACAGTCATCAAACTTGCTCATGAAACGCTGAAAAAGGCAGGAATCGAATCACCAAGAATCGCCGTTTGCGGAATTAACCCTCATGCAGGGGAAAATGGCTTGTTTGGCCATGGCGAAGAGGAAGAAAAGATTATTCCTGCTGTTGAAAAAGCACAGGCAGAAGGCATCAATGTCCAAGGTCCGCTGCCGGCAGATACCTTATTCTTTAGAGCAAAACGCGGCGATTTTGATATTGTTGTCGCTCAATATCATGATCAGGGACACGGGCCAATTAAAGTATTAGGTCTGGAAGCTGGCGTCAATATTACAGTCGGTCTGCCAATCATCCGCACAAGCGTAGATCACGGAACTGCATTTGACATCGCCGGAAAAAATATCGCTGATGAGCTGTCTTTAAAAGAAGCCATCCGCATGGCGATTGAATTAGCTCCAAGAGCAGAATAAATCATCTAATTTTAGCAAGAGGTCCGTTCATCGATCTCTTGCTGCCTTTATATTTAATAGAAATTAAGTACATACTTCTAAAATGAAAGTGACCAAACTTAATGTGAGTCTGAAAGGGGACTTTAATGATGGCTTTTCCGAAATTCGCAAAAATAAGACAGAAGTTTGAAGCTGAAAGTATTAAGGACATCCCTGCAACCATCGCAGAACAATTCAACCATGTGCAGGCGGATGAAAAAATAAAGCCTGGTATGGAGATTGCTATTACCTGCGGCAGCCGGGGAATTGCGAATATTCCTTTAATCGTCAAAAGCGTGGCAGACGAAATTAAGAAAAGAGGGGCCACCCCGTTTATTATTCCGGCCATGGGCAGCCACGGCGGGGCAACAGCGGAGGGTCAGGTGGAGATGCTTGCCGGCCTAGGGGTAACGCCTGAATCCTCTGGCTGTGAAATCCGTTCCTCTATGGATGTTGAAGAAGTCGGGTTAACATCTGATGGAATTCCCGTCTACGTGGATAAGCATGCATACAATGCGGATGGAGTCATCGTGATGGGACGTGTCAAGCCGCATACAGATTTCAAGAATAAAGTCGAAAGCGGCGTCTTGAAAATGGCATCGATCGGGATGGGTAAACATAAACAGGCGCTGGCCCTGCACACGTATGGGGTTAAGGGAATCAGCGAAATGATGCCTGAGGTAGGAAAAACGGCCATCAAAAACTCAAATACCCTTTTCGGTGTAGCCATTGTTGAAAATGCCCATGAAGAAACCGCCATCATTGAAGCAATCGAGCCAGACGATATTGAAAAACGGGAAAGAGAATTATTGAAAAAAGCGTTCAAACTGATGCCAAGCCTTCCTGTAGACGAAATCGATATCCTCGTGGTCGATGAAATCGGCAAAAACTACAGCGGAACTGGCATGGATACAAATATCATTGGCCGCATTCGTGTATTAGGCGTAGAAGAACCAAAAACACCGGATATTAAATATGTCATAGCATCAGATGTAAGCGAAGCCAGTCACGGAAACGCGCTCGGCATTGGCTTAGCTGACTTAACCACCAAGCGTTTATTTGAAAAAATTGATTATCAAGCCATGAACGAAAACGTCATTACAAGTACATTCTTAGACCGTGCAAAAATTCCAATCATCCTGGATAACGATCGGGAGGCACTAAAAGCAGCCCTCCGCGCAACCTGGGGAGTTGCCTCAGAAGAAGCAAGAATCGTAAGAATCCCAAACACCCTCCATATCGGAGATTTATACGTATCCGAAGTAATCTTCAACGAATTGAAAGACAAAAAAAACATCGAAATACTACAAGAACCAAAAGAAATGACATTCCAAGCAGACGGATACTTCCCACCGTTCTCCTAGCGGACACGGGGTCACATCAACCTTGTCCGAGGCACTCGCGTGGACACAGGGACAGGCACCTTGTCCGTGGCACTCAGCGTGGACACAGGGACAGGCACCTTGTCCGTGGCACTCAGCACCCAGAGACTGAAGGACAATGAACCTGTCCCCTTGTCCCGCAGCCTAAATCGAAAAGATTTAGGCTCTTTTTTATGTTATGGTATACTAAAACTGTCAGAATTTTACTTAAATTAGAAGGAGCTGATGGTTTGGAGATTACCTATTCGAAAAAAGTGAAACGCTTTAGAAGATTAAAAGTGATTGCTATTACCGTAGTTTTGATCATCATACTTATGCTGATTTCAGGCTCTTTGTTTGAAATGATATCCTATAAAAATATCAAAAATAGCTACCCTCCAGATGGAGTAATGATAAATGTGGGGAACAGAGAAATACATGTGAATATAAAAGGAAATAAAACGAATCTGCCCCCTGTAGTCATTGAAACAGGTACAGGAAACTGGTCTTATGATTGGCAAATCGTTCAGGAAGAGTTATCAAAGCATACTCAAGTGATTACATATGATCGAGCAGGATACGGCTGGAGCGATCCGCCTCCTGATGGTTTTTCTATCGATATGACCATTGACGATTTAAGTAAAATTCTCGAGGTTTCTAACATAAACACCCCTGTGATATTAGTAGGACACTCGGTCGGGGGGATCTACACTCGTCTCTTTGCAGACAAGTATCCAGAAAAGGTTTCTGGATTAATACTTATTGACTCGAGAAATGAGTTGTTTGCAGAACAAGCCCCTGAATTTAATAAAAAGTTTTTCGACACACAAGACCAAACGATGAATGGGATATTATCAAGAATCGGATTAGCGCGGCTGCTGGGGGAAACTATGTTTTCCGATGCCATGCCAGATTACCTTTCCGCCAAAAAGTATGTAAATGTTCAGTGGGATTCTCCATTTTTCAAAGTATTAAATGAAGAAATTCAACAAATAAAAACCGCTGAAAAATCACTCGAAACCACTCATTCTTTGGGCAAAAAGCCTTTAATCATCATGACACCGAGTGAAGCAGATCTCCAGGCTACAGCATTAGGCTTCTCTGAAAAAGAGGAAAATGATCTCAAAAAGAAATGGCTGGAAGCTCAAAAGCAATTGGAGAAATTATCTGCTAATAGTAAATTCATCACAGTGCCAAACAGCAGCCACGCAGTTATGTACGACCAGCCCGAAGCAATTGTGAAGGCCATATTGTCCATGGCCGATGATATGTGAATGGACAGAGAGACAGGCACCTTGTCCGAGCAGCCCAGAAAACCAAGGACAGAGTGCCTGTCCCCGTGTCCCGTATAGGAGGTTTTAAGTAGATGCAGGAAGATCTTTATTCTCCAAGTTTGCAAGGGAGAGAGGTGAGCAACACCAAAAGTTATAATATTGGCAGTCTTTTTATTGTGGCTTTTTTTGGAGGGGTTGTTGGTGTTTCCGTACTCGGTTTGCGGAATGCGAAGTGGCTTCGCCTCGAGCGAAAGTATATTTTGCTTTTACTGGCTGCCAGTGTGAGCCTTTTCGTAATCAATCATTTGATTTTCTTCGCCGTTTCCAATGGGATGATTTCTATGAAAGACTCTTACTTTGACAATATAGCAAAAGGCTTTGGAATCCTGACCTTTATTATCTATTATTTTACCCTGAAAAAGCCTTATAAAGAACATCTCGCCCTTGGTGGTGATACTGAAGTAATGTTTGGCCAAGGGGTCCTATGGATTGTCATTTCGGTTATTATTGAAGTCGCATTTTTACAGATGCTAGGTTTGTAGTAAAAAATGGACGGGGGGACAGGCACCTTGTCCGCGGGGGTCAGAGACCCCAGGACAAAGTGCCTGTCCCCGTGTCCCGCAGGATGGCAGGTGTACAGAATGAGTGAACAGCGAATCATGCCGATTGAAACTATTGAATATTATTTTGGGATTCGGCGATATGACCAAGTTGTTGAGTTTGTGAAGGATGCGTTTGGCGAGCAGGCAGAAAATGCCCGGCTTTGGTATATGCTCGGCTTCAGTAATTACCAATTAGACTTGTATGATGAAGCGGAAGAGCAGCTCATGGAAGCGATAAGACTGGGCATGGAAGAAACAGTCGTTCTGCCAATCCTCGGTCATTTATATATGGAAACCAATCGCTTTCAAAAGGCGGAGGAAGCCTTTTTAGACACCCTACGGCAGAATCCTAATGATGCCCAGACGCATGCGAGCTATGCTTACTTAATGAAAAAAACCGGGTATAGAAAAAAGGCAAAACTGCTAATGAATAAAGCATTAGAACTGGAACCGGAAAACGCACATGTTCTTCGGTATTATTTACGCTTAGAAGGGCTGAATCATAAAAAAAATCAAGAAATCCTGGCTTTAGAGCAATACATGAATTCAGCCGACAGTGAGCTAACCAAACTCATTGTGCTAGGAGTTCATGCATCCCTTCATAAAAAGGTAAAAGAAGCGAGAGAATATTTTCGGCAAGCCTTTCTCTTACAGCCGGAAGACAAAAAACTCCTGTCCATTTTGGAAGAATTGGACATACAGGGGCATCCCTTATTAGCACCAAACCGGCTTGTGGATCGGCTGGGAGGGCCGGCTGTTTTTTGGGCAATCGGCATCGGGATGCTGCTGATCCTGCATTGGTTCGGGCAGGATTTGGCTGGAGCGATCTGGCTCTACGGCTATGTAGGTCTAGCCCTTTATACATGGATTTCTCTGCCGCTTATAAAAATGATTAGGAAGATGAAAAGAAGGTGAAAAAATGGATAAAGTAAAATGGCTCCAGAAAATAGCGGAGCAGCACCCAGACGATCCTGAAGCTCGCTATTGGCTGGGAAAAGAATTAGCGGAAAACTGCCAGTATATAGAAGCCATCCAATCATTGTCTTCTGCAATTTCCCATTGCAGGAATGAGGAACTGAAACTGGAAATAATACACGAACTAACCAGAGTCAGTGTCCATATGCAACAAGGAAAAAGCACGGTAGAATCTGAAAGCATCGAAGTTCACCCGACAATTGCGTTCTCTGCCGAAAGCAACGAAAATCAATTGGAGGAAGCGGTCTCCTCGAAAAGCATCGAAAATCATCCGGTGGAATCCGCCTCTTCCAAAAACATCGAAGTTCACCCGACGGAAGCGGTCCCCACCGATAGACCAGCCAACCCGAAGACTGAACCGCAGACAAAAATGAAAAAAATTCAATCTCACCTAAAGGTTATCGATGGCCATCAAACCAAACCCTCTATGGGACAGAAACAGAATGCAGTTACATTTGCCGATGTAGCGGGTCTTGAGGAGTTAAAAAAGACGATTCACCTGCGCATTATCAGCCCATTTTTCAACAAGGGCTTGTTTGCAAAGTTCCGTAAAAAAGTCGGTGGCGGCGTTCTTCTCTATGGACCTCCGGGCTGCGGGAAAACTTTTATCGCAAGAGCCACCGCAGGGGAATGTCATGCCCAGTTTTACCCTGTTCGGATTACGGATATCCTAGACCCGTATATAGGTGTTAGTGAACGGAATTTAAAAGAGATGTTTGACAAAGCTCGTTTGCAAAAACCTAGTATTCTCTTTTTTGATGAGGTCGACACGATTGGATTTAGCCGCTCCAAATCTCATTATGCTGCTAGAGGAGTAATCGATACTTTTTTATCAGAAATGGAAGGAATTGATACAAGTACGGATGAAGTGCTCGTGATGGCGGCAACCAATACACCATGGGATGTCGATCAGGCACTTAAGCGGCCAGGTCGATTTGACCGGTTAATTTTTGTTGCCCCGCCAGATCAACAAGCAAGAGAACAAATTTTCAAGTTAAAGCTTCAAGGAAGATTGGCAGAAGAAATCGATACAGCCAAGCTGGCTGCACTGACTGAATTTTTCTCCGGGGCGGATATCGAAAATATCGTTGAACTGGCATCGGAACATTTAATAGAAGAAATTTTAGCCACAGGGGTGGAACGGCCGCTGAACACAGATGATTTACTGCAAGCCCTGGAAGACCAGCAACCTTCCACATTAGAGTGGCTCCGTACCGCAAAAAACTATGTCAAATATGCAAACCAGACTGGCCTTTATAATGATGTTGAAAAATACCTGCGTACACATAGCAGGAAACTTTAGGGACAAGGTGCCTGTCCCCTTGTCCTTCTTTATATAATAATAAAGTGAAAGTCTGAAAGTCTCAAGAGAGGATGAATCGTGATAAATATTGCAGCACGTATCATAAGACATAAAAAAGCAGTTGTCTTGGTGTTTGCGCTGGTTGCGATTATCTGTACGGCGGCACAGTTTTTTGTGCCGGTCAACTATAATATGGTTGATTATTTGCCGGAAGATGCTCAATCCACACAAGCACTGGATGTCATGGAAAGTGAGTTTACCGCTTCGATTCCCAATACAAGGGTCATGGTGCCAGACGTAACCTTACAGGAAGCACTTATGTATAAAGAAAAACTGTCTGCCATTGACGGAGTTTCCGATGTGATATGGCTAGATGATGTCGTTGATTTAAAAACCCCATTGGAAATGGCTGATCAAGAGACAGTAGAAACCTACTACAAAGATGGATCTGCCTTGTTTACTATCGGAGTTCGCGCCGGTGATGAAGTAGAAATTACCGATGCGATTTATGAAACAATCGGTGAGAAAGGTGCTATTTCAGGTGAAGCGATAAACACAGCAACCTCACAGAAAATGGCGGGCACGGAGTCCTTATATGCAGCCTTATTACTCGTTCCGATCATTATATTTATCCTGGTGATCTCAACGAATTCATGGATAGAACCGCTTTTTTTCCTGACAGCCATCGGTGTGTCTGTTCTGATTAACTTAGGAACGAACATATTTATCGGAGAAATTTCCTTCGTCACCCAGTCCGTTTCTCCTATCTTACAGTTAGCTGTTTCACTGGATTATGCCGTCTTTTTACTTCATAGTTTTAATGATTACCGGAAGACAGCCGGTAACCCGGAAGAAGCAATGCGGCTTGCGATGAAAAAATCATTTCCTGCGGTTACCGCCAGTGCAGCTACCACCTTCTTTGGCTTCATTGCCCTAACATTTATGAATTTTCAAATCGGCTCTGATCTCGGCTTGAACTTGGTAAAAGGAATTGTTCTAAGTTTTATTAGTGTAATGGTGTTCTTGCCAGCCTTAACGCTATTGCTTTATAAATGGATCGATAAAACCGAGCATAAAAGCTTTATCCCAAGCTTTGAGGGAATTGGAAGGTTTGTGCTAAAACTGCGAATTCCCGTCCTGATTCTTGTGTTTATCATTCTGATTCCTTCCTATTTAGCACAAAGCAATACCACATTTACCTATGGTCTTGGCGAACTTCCGGAATCATCGCGTGCGGGCAGTGATTTTCTTAAGATTAAAGAAACCTTTGGTGAAACGACGCCAATTGTCCTTTTAGTGCCTAAAGGCGATGCAGCCAAAGAGACGGAGCTCGTCAATGAGCTAGAAGAGCTTGATTATGTGACAAATGTGATAGCCTATGTGAATATGGTCGGTTCAGTGATTCCGCCTGAATATCTGGATAAATCGATAACAAATGAATTTTATTCGGACAACTATAGCCGAATTGTAGTCAATACGAATCAGGGAACAGAAGGGGAGATTCCTTTTTCAATCGTAAAAAAAGTACAGAAGACAGCTGAGCAATATTACGGTGATCAAACGCTTAGTTTAGGGGAAAGTGTTACCTTATATGACATTAAAACGACTGTGACAAAAGACAATATTATTGTTAACGTGCTAACTATTGGGACGATTGCCTTAGTGCTGCTGGTAACTTTCAAATCGATTTCTCTCCCGGTGATCCTGTTATTAACCATCCAGTCATCCGTTTGGATAAACCTGTCAATCCCTTACTTTACCAATATACCATTGGTATTTGTAGGATACTTGATTGTCAGTACAGTACAGCTGGCAGCAACGGTCGATTATGGGATTTTACTGACAGAGGAATACCAGCATCATCGTAAAAATATGTCTGCCGTAAAAGCAATAATGAAGACATTGGATGAAAAAACATTCTCCATCTCCATATCGGCTGCGATTCTATCAAGTGTTGGGTTTATTTTATGGATCACGTCATCGAATCCGATTGTATCTTCGATTGGGTTATTGTTAGGCAGAGGTGCTCTGCTAGCCTTTGTGATGGTTGTCCTATTATTGCCAGCCCTGCTCGTGGTATTCGATAAGCTGATTAAGAAATCCACTTATCAAGCAAATTATTATGAGGAGAAATGATATGAGAAAAAAACAAGTACTGCCAGCTGTGATTGCTGCGTTCCTGCTCTTCCCGTCATTTCTTGTAAAAGCTGATTCTGCGGATCAAGCGGAAGCTAAAAATGTGGACGGGAAACTGGCTTCTAAAGATGAAGTGGTATACGCAACATTAAATGCTGCTGGTGATTTAGAAGAAATTTATGTTGTAAATACCTTAGATGTCGTGCAGGCTGGTGAAATTCTCGACTACGGGAATTATCGCAGCATTAAGAACTTAACTGATTTATCAGAGCTTGCCAAAGAGGGGCAAACAGTTCGCATGCAGGCTCCAGAAGGGAAGTTCTACTATCAGGGAAATATGAGTGAAGATACAGAATTGCCATGGAATCTTGCCGTTTCCTACTTTTTGGATGGGAAAAAAGTATCCCCAGCGGAGCTCGCAGGAAAAAGTGGTCATCTGAAAATTAGCATAGAGACGTCGGCGAATACAGACGTGGATCCAGTATTTTATGAAAATTACCTTTTACAGATTTCTCTGCAGCTGCAAAATAAATATGAAAACATCGAGGCAACAGGCGGGATGATGGCAAACGCAGGGAAAAATAAGCAAATTTCCTTCACAGTTATGCCTGGGCAAGATGAAGACTTTAGTGTTGACGCCGATGTAGGGGATTTTGAATTCAACGGGATTGAAATCGCAGCCGTCCCATCCACACTTCCCATTGATACAGCAAAAATGGACAACATGACCGATGACATGGGGAAATTATCAGATGCGATCAGAGATGTAAATAATGGTGTGAATGAATTGGAAGAAGGTGTGATCCAATTAAATAAAGGAGCATCATCACTAAAAGATGGTTCTGCACAATATAGGAACGGAATGAACGATATCAAGGGAGCGTCAGGTAAGATTGTCGCTGGATCAAATGCCATTGGCGGCGCGCTAAAAACAATCAGCACTTCCTTAGCAGCTGATTCAGATGGCGTGGATCTGACCAAACTAGGTGAATTGCCAGCAGGTCTAACCCAATTAGCCAATGGTCTTGCTGAAACAGCCAAAGGAATCACGGCTTTGCGGGAAGGCTACGAACAAGCATATACTGCATTAGATGGCGCCATTGCATCGATTCCTGCTCAGCAGGTGACGGAGGAAGAAATAGCGGGGCTGTATGCAAGTGGCGCCAATACCGATGTGCTTGATCGATTGGTTGCCTTTTATACAGCTGGACAAAAAATTAAAGAAACCTATTCCGTGACGAAAAAGGCTTTTGCAGCAGTGGAACCGACCTTGAACGAAACTACCAGCGCCTTGCAGCAGATGAGTGGTTCACTGACGTCTACTGCCAATGAGCTATCATCATCTCTATCAGAGATGGATATGAGTGGGCTAGGAGAATTGCAAAAAGGTATTGCGACACTAGCAGCAAATTACGAAGAGTTTCATTCAGGACTGGTTGGCTATACCGAGGGAGTAAATAAATTATCTGATTCCTATAACAAGATCCATGCAGGCATCACTGGTCTATCAGGCGGAACAGGTGAATTAGCCAATGGTGTCGGTGAACTGCACAATGGAACAACCCAATTATACGAAGAAACCAAAAACCTGCCACAGCAAATGCAGGAAGAAATCAATCAAATGATCCAAGAATACGATAAATCAGACTTTAAACCCGTTTCATTCGTTTCATCTAAAAATGAAAAAATCCACTCAGTGCAATTCGTCATTAAAACCGACAGCATCCAAAAGGAAGAACCAAAACCAAAACAAGCAAAACCAGAAAAAGAAAAAGGCTTCTGGCAGCTATTGCTAGACTTATTTTAGGGACAAGGGGACAGGCACCTTGTCCTTTTTTTTGTTGTGTTAGTGCCGGAAAAAGTGAGTAGCCTGGCAAACGGTAACAAATAAGCGATGTTAGTGCCTGAAAAAAAGAGTAGCCCGGCGAAACGGTAACAAATCTATGATGTTAGTGCCGGAAAAGGAGCGAGCCCCCGCGAAAAGGTAACAAATCCACGATGTTAGTGCCCCAAAAAGTGAGCAATGCTGCCATGCGATAACTAGTAATCTATCAAATTTTTCATGTTACTTTCCTCTCAAAAAGAAAATTGAATAAATGGTCATACCCTAAAAAGACATATTAGCGAAATAGATAAAATACTTTTAATTAGTGGAAAATATTAGAAAGGAGAGACCCTTGTATACATAGGGGGAATTTCATTTTCTACAGGAGGGGAAAGGGTGAAAAGAAAAAAGATTCGTACGCTTTTAACGGCAGCGGTATTGGCTGCCGGCTGTTTACTGCCGATTAATCAGACCGCCACGGCTACGGTAAATGAACCGGAATATGACGTGATCCTAAAAAATGGAACGATTGCTGATGGAACGGGGGCACCATCTTATCAAGCGGATATCGGTGTGAAAAATGGCTTTATTTACGAAATTGGGGATCTTTCTAAAGAAAACGCAATTGATATCGTGGACGTGAAGGGGCTTGTGGTGGCACCTGGTTTTATCGATATCCACAGCCATGCAGAAGAGAAGCATCTTCCAACCGCAAAAAGTTCACTTACACAAGGTGTGACGACTGAGATATTGAATCCCGACGGTTTTGGCAGTGCGGATATTACGGAAAAATTTAAGCTGAAGGAAAACGGTTTAGCGATCAATATCGGCGCGTACCTTGGATTTAATGCCGTATGGGAAGAAGTAGTCGGGGAAAGTGACCGCCGGCCGACGGATGCGGAATTTAAAGAGATGCAGCAATTAATTGAAAAAGGCATGCAGGACGGTGCCTGGGGAATTTCATCCGGCTTAACCTATACTCCGGGAGCATTTGCAAAAACAGAAGAGATTATCGAGGTGGTAAAGGCTGCCAAACAATGGCGAACAAACTTCCCCAGCCACATAAGAAATGAAAATGATCAGGTTCTTGAGGCGACAGCTGAAATCATCGAAATTGGCGAAAAGGCTGGTTTAGTGCCGATTATTACCCACATGAAGGTCATGGGGCCGGACAACTGGGGGAAATCCAAACAGACAATCGGTTTGATTGAAGACGCTATTAAAAGAGGAACCTACGCCGCTGCCGACGTGTACCCATATTTAGCAAGCCAGACAGGAATTACTGCTATTGTTCCAAACTGGGCTGAAGACGGCGGCCATCAGGCCATGCTTGACCGCTTCAAGGATGAGGCGCAGCGCGCACAAATTATCGAGGAAATTCATGAACTAATTTTAAGCAGAGGCGAAAGTGCCGCCGATGTATACTTCCCGACAAAGAGACAAACATTGCAGGAACTTGCTGACAGTCAAGTAGTTAGCCCAGGTGAAGCGGTTATAAGAATCATAGAATCAGAAGGAAATATCAGGACGATTTATTATTTTGGCGATGAAGAAGATTTTAAAAGAATCCTGCAAAACCCGACAACAGCGATAGCCTCAGATGGAGGAGTAAGCGAATCAGAGAGCATCCACCCTAGAAGATACGGAACACAGCCGAGAGTTCTTGGCCAATTTGTCAGAGAAGAGGGCCTGTTAAAAATAGAAGAGGCAGTATTCAAAATGACAGGCTTGCCGGCCACAATGATCGGGATGACAGACAGGGGATTAATAAAAGAAGGTATGGCAGCGGATATAACCGTGTTTGATCCAAAAACAGTCACTGATACAGCCACCTTTGATCAGCCAAAGCAATATGCCGAAGGGATCAAGCTTGTTTATGTGAACGGAAAGCTGGCGCAAAGAGATGGAGAATTAACTGCGGTAAAGGCAGGAAAGGTGCTGAAACGCACAGGAAATATGCCGACAAGGCCAGAGTCATTTAGTAAAAATGCAAAAATTGAACTGAAAGGAAAACTCCAGGATGTAAATCCGCCGCGCAAAGGCAAAAAAGCGGACATTACTTTATCAATTACCCAGCAAGCTCATGGAATCTCCAACGGAACCCTTTCATTTGAAGACAAGGCAAACGGGGTAAGCATCGAGCATGCCAAGCTTGGCCAGGTACAAACATTTGGTGACAGCTGGGCTACCATATCTGGGGTTGGCACTGTCAATCATTCAAAAATGGTAAAAGCTTTTACAATCATAATCGAGAAAAACGATCCAATGACCGTCGGCAATCAAGCAACATTGACCATTCAAATCGAGGATGATTACGAATATAAAGGGCTGCTTGTACCAAATAAAGTTGATATACAGGCGGACTGAGAAGAGCTAAAGGATATATGTATTACAAGGCAAATCACGCTAGCGGGGCGGTGGTTTGCCTTTGTTTTTTGCAACATAATGTGGTGAAACCACTGAGAGTACCCAATAGTTCTAAACAGCCGAAACCTATGATAAACTCAAACTATCGAACTATCCAAAAATTAATTTTTAAAAAAGTGGGGATGACGGGTGGGGGTTAAGCATTCGAGAAATAACTATATTGGTATGTTTTGGGTCAGAATATGAAACCATTCATTTTTATCATAAACGAAAAAGCAGGAAATGGTACGGACAAAAAGGTGTGGAATAAGCTAAAGAATGAGCTTGAGCAAAAGAAAATAAACTATCAGGCTTTTTATACAGAGCACCCAGGCCACGCAGAGGAATTGGCAAAACAGATCTGTTTAGAATATAAAACTAACATAAAGGCTATAATTGCTGTTGGCGGTGACGGAACCATGCATGAGGTTGTCAATGGAATCGCAGGTAACCCGACAGTAAAGGCAGGGTTTATCCCTGCAGGTTCAGGCAATGATTTTTCACGAGGCTTTCGTGTGCCAAAGTCTCCGTATGAAGCATTGGCCTTCATATTAAAAAATAGACCCAATAGAGATCAGCTTTTTGATATTGGTAAGTGTAGGGTTGAGGGACTCTCCAAAAATAAATATTTCGTAAATAGCATAGGCACGGGATTTGATGCAGCTGTTTCAAAATTAACAAATGAATCGAAAATAAAGAAGTATTTGAATAAGTTTGGCTTAGGCTCACTTGCGTATGCTGGTGCAGTCATTCGGCTTCTTTTTACCTATAAATTAACGAACTTGGCCGTGGAAGTCGATGGGGTACCGTACAGGTATGAGAGGGTGTGGTTTGCAACGGTTTCCAATCAGCCCTACTACGGCGGGGGGATGAAAATAGCTCCTCAGGCTAAAACCACAGACGGGCTTCTGGATGTTACAATCGTTTATAATCTTTCAAGACTAAAGCTCTTATTCGTTTTTGTCACAGTGTTTTTTGGCAGTCATACCCGATTTAAGGAAGTCGCTTTGCATCAGGGGGCAAGAATTTCAATAGATTCTGAGGATAAAAGGCTAGTACATGCTGATGGCGAGCTCATTGGACATACCCCATTAACAGCAGAAGTGCAGCATGGTGTCATGCCTTTTTGGGTAAAATCATAGGGAATCCTAAACGAGGTGTCTTGGATTGAAATTATTGAAAGAAAAATCAAGCTCGAAATTTTTTATGTTTATTATCTTGACGATGATCTTATTGAATATTCCTATATTCGGCACCTATATTAAGGTCATAAATACGGTCATACATGAATCAGGTCATGCACTAATGGCTCTGTTAGGCGGCAAGGTTCATCACATTTCTTTATTTATGAACACTGAAGGCGTGACGTACACCAGCCATACTGGCTGGTTTGGCGGATTTTTTACGGGTATTTCCGGTTATGTTTTTTCTTCCTTCTTTGCCTTTTTAGCATTTTGGCTTATCAGCAGAAAAAAATATAAAGTGCTCATTGCCATATTGCTTATATTTATTGGTATTAATATTATCTTTTGGGTGCGTAATTTCTACGGCATTTTTTGGCTAGTATCCTTTGGAGCGCTGTTTTTGCTGCTGCTATATAAAGGTTCAGGCGCCTTTGTCCAATACTTCTTACTATTTATCGCAAGTGTTCTTTTAGTGGAATCGATATCCTCCTCATATACAATTATGCTATTAAGTTTTATGCAGCCATCTGCAGCAGGGGACGCAACCGGACTGGCCAAAGCCACAATGATTATTCCTGCCCAGCTTTGGGGCATCCTCTTTTTCTGCCAGGCATTAGGTTTCTTTTTTGCAGGACTCAAATCGGGCGCGTACCGGGTATAGGTAGGAACAGGCCCCCTGTCCTTCCAGTAGGACAGGGGGACAGGCACCTTGTCCTTCCAGGAAAACCCAGGACAGAGTGCCTGTCCCTCTGTCCTCCTAGAAATTTTTTTGAATAGGCAATACGGTGGAATATTTAATTTCTCTTAGTGCTAAGCTAGTTTGAATCCTTGTTACGCCAAGCCTGTTTAATTTTCTAATAAATTCCTCTAATTCCCTGCGGTCTTTGTTGGCTACTTTTAGAAGATAGTCATATTCTCCGGTTAGGCAATGACACTCTAAAACTTCGGGAATTGCCGCCAAGGATTTCTCTAAATCTTCCAGCTTCTCCGTTTGATGTATATTTGTACTTATAAAAATAAAAGATAATAAATCAAACCCCAACTTCTCTTGATTTAAAAGAACAGCATGGCGATTAATATAGCCTTCATTCTCTAATCTTTTTATCCGTGCATGAGTAGCTGGCGGAGACAGATTCACCCGCTTCGCAATTTCAGAATTGCTTACCTGTCCGGCATTTTGCAGAATATCTAAGATTTGCAAATCCACATCATCAAGGATTTTACTAACGATAGATTCCACTGATTTCCACTCCTTTCAGTCCTTCTTTTATTCTTAAAAAATACTAATAAAAACTGAATTTTATTTTGTTGTTGAGACTATTTACTTACAATAATATCAAATTTATTCAATTATACAGAAACAAATAATGTTTTTGGAAGAGCGGTGTTAAAATTATTAAAAATGAATAATGTTCACCGCGGAAAAATGGCTAAAAGGCGCTTAAAACGGTGATAGTTGAAGAAGGGGCTATGAAGGAAATGCCAATTAAGTATTATGTGTTGCTGCTTTTAACTTGTTTCTTTTGGGCAGGGAATTTTGTTGTCAGTAAATCCCTAGTTGAACATGCTTCACCAATAACCTTAACGGCCCTAAGGTGGCTGATTGCAGTCGTTTGTCTTGTACCACTTGTATGGTGGAAGGAGAAAAAGCTTCTGCCGCCGAAAAAGGCAATCCTACCGCTGTTTTTAATGGGGTTAACAGGTGTTGTGCTATTTAACCTTTTGCAATTTTTAGCATTAGAGCATACAACTGCAACAAATGTGGGCTTAATTTCTACGTTAAATATGCTTTCCATCGCCGTTTGTTCATTTATATTTTTGAAAGAAAAAATGAATGGGCTGCAAATTATTTCAATGATTCTATCCCTTTTCGGTGTCATTCTTGTCCTGTCAAAAGGGAAAATAGACTACTTGCTTTCATTGAATTTTAATAGAGGAGATTTATGGATGATAGCTGCTGTATGTGTATGGGGGATCTACACGATTTGCAGCAAATGGGCAATGACGAAAACGTCAGCATTAATGTCTACTTTATATTCTGCTGTTTTCGGATTGATTGTTCTCCTGCCTTTGAGTGTCCCTAATTTTACCGTTACCAATATCAGTCCTTCTTTCGTCATTTCTATTCTTTATACAGGAGTCCTTTCTACAGTAGTCTGTATGCTGCTCTGGAATATTTGCGTTCAAAATGTAGGGTCAACGACATCAGGCGTATTTTTAAATTTTAATCCAATCTTTACGGCCATCTTAGCCTTCATTTTCTTAGGCGAACAATTGACCTGGATACAAGGAATAGGCAGCATCATCGTCATAACAGGCTGCTACCTATTCTCAACCTTCGCCAGACGTGGACAGGGGGACAGGCACCTTGTCCTTCCAGGTAATCCCAGTGGATCACACACACAGTGAACCATTGTCCTCCAACCCGAAGATCTCTCCGGCATATGTCCGAGAGACTTCGGTTTTTTTTTCTTAAATAACCTGCCAAATTAACAACAAATAAATAATGAAAAACGATATAAATTTATTGTAAAACAATAAATTAGGCGTTATTATATGGGTAATGGTTTAACAGAAACCTTTACCGGAGGGATCGTATGACGTCGATTTTATTTATTGGCCTGCTTGGAGTGTTATTTGTTATAGTCTTTAAAAGACCCATATTAGGCAATCTTGGAAGGAATAATAAATGGGTACATAAGTTAAAAAATGTAAAATGGTTTCAAAATCATTGGTTAGCTGGACTATTCTTATTTGTGATGAATGCCGTCCTGTTTCTTTTAACGGGCATTGTGCTTCGTATATTGGGGTATTTTGTCATTCCATATGTCCACTTACTTATCATGTTTCTTGCTGTAATCGGCAGCATTTATTTATGGGGATTAATACATAATGCTTGGGAGGGTTCCAAAAGAAACCGTATGAAATTGGGGGCTCTTGGAAGCAGTTTTTACATGCTTTTGACTTTCACTTTTGTTTATTGGTTTGTGACCCTAAGACCTTCTTATCCAGGTGAGGATACCTTTATGAGGGCAATTAGCTTACTTTTCGCTATTATTGTTGCAGCAGTTGCCTTTATTACTTGCTTTATAATGACGGGATTTTCTAAAAAGAAGGAAGTAATTTAATAAAGGACAGGGGGACAGGCACTCTGTCCTTGGGTTTTTCTGGAAGGACAAGGTGCCTGTGAACTATACCCCATAAAATGGACAGTTAAATAAAGGGACTTATGATGCCAACAGATGACTTCGGTATTGGACTGG